>JBBREO010000005.1:0-56103 GCA_038202855.1 Solirubrobacterales bacterium | reverse complement strand
TCCGCGGTGCCCGGGTGGTTGCCTGGAGCGGGAGCGTCGCCTTCTTGATGGCCGGTGCGACCGAGGTCCGTTGGGCCATCGACCTGCACCGGAGCGTGGACCGGGCCTGCCGACACCGGAGCGGGCGCCGGGACCTGCGGCGCCGCGGGCGCCACCACCGGCGCGGGCGCGGCAGGCACAGAGACCGGCGCGGAGGCCGGCTGCGCGGGAGCGGCGGCGGGTGCGGGGGCCTGAGCCGCTGCGGACGACTCGGCGGGCTCGCTGGTGGCCCAGGCGTGGCCGGCGTCGTCGGCCACGCGGGCGGTGGAGCCGAAACTCGAGCCGGAGGCTGTGGCGCCGCTCGAAGCGGCCGAGCCGGATGCGGATCCCGTGGCCGAGGCCAGTCCGGCCTGCGGGCCGTCGTGCTCGGCGCGCGCGTTGGCGCCGTCGTCGTTGCCGCCGGCCGGCGACGGTGAGATGACCGGCAGATCGCCGCTCTTGCCGGCGACCGCGAGGCCGAGCAGGCCCGCCGCAAGGGCGGCGCCGAGGGGAGCCGGAGAGACCATGGGGATGCGGGCCAGTCGCGCAGCGAGCGGGCGTCGCGGGGGCGCGGGCTCCTCGACTACCGGCTCCAGCGCGAGCGTCCGGGCGCGCGCGGGCTTGACGTAGGGGCGCAGCGCGGCGACGGGGATCGCCTGCTCTGCCACCTCGCTCACGCTCAGGCGACCGGCGCCGGACCGGTAGCCACGGGCGACCAGGTCCATCGCGCGCTCGAAGCGCTCCAGGGCGCGACCGTCGCCCACCTCGCCGGCGGCGCGCTCCCAGGCGGCGTCGCACAGCTCGAGCAGCAGGTGGCTGGGGATCGCGGGGTAGCTCTCCCGGGCGCGGGCGAAAGCCAGCGCCCGCTGCAGATCCGGACTGGCGAGCGGGTCTATGTGAGTTCCCATCCTTGGATGCCTCGGGTCGAAGTGCCTGGGAATCCAATCCTCCCCACCCCGGGGGTGGGTCCAAACCTGCTCAGCGACCGGAACGGACGATGCGCACACGCACCCCGGCGCCGCGCGGCGGCGGGACCAGCGCCTGGCCCGGCGGCTCGTAGGGCACGAGCTCGGCCTTGACCGACCGGCGGACCCGCCGGATCTCGGCCCGGAGCTCCTCCTGCGCACGCTCGGCCGCCCGCTCGATGTTGTTGAGGCGACGGCGCATGCGCGCCACCTCCTGCTCGAGCTCGAACACCCGCTCGACGCCGGCCAGGTTCATGCCCAGCTCGGTGGTCAGCGCCTGGATCCGGCGCAGGCGCTCCACGTCCTCGTCGGAGTACAGACGCGTGTTCTTGGGCGAGCGCTTGGGTTGGATCAGCCCCTTCGACTCGTAGATGCGCAGGGTCTGGGGGTGCATGCCGGCCAGCTCGGCCGCCACCGAGATCATGTACACGCCCCGCTCGTGACGCTCGTCGGCCATCAGCTCGTGCCGCCGTTGAGGATCCGCTCGCGCGGGTTGCCGTCCATCACGGCGGCCAGCTCGTCGACCACCTCGCGCTGCTCGCGCGAGAGCGAGCTGGGCACGTCGACCACGAGGCGGTAGTGGATGTCTCCACGGCCGCGGCCGCCGAGCTTGGGCGGCCCCTCACCGCGGAGGCGCTGGACGGTCCCGTGCTGGGTGCCCGGCGCCACGCGGATGCGCTTGGAGCCGTTGAGCGTGGGCACCTCGATCGTGGCCCCGCGGATGGCCTCCGGGATGGTGACCGGCACCTCCAGCTCGAGGTTGTCGCCCTTGCGCCGGAACAGCTTGGACTGGGCCACGCGCGTGATCACGTACAGGTCGCCCTGCGGGCCGCCGCGGCGCCCCGCCTCGCCCTTGCCGGCCAGGCGCACACGACTTCCGTCGCGCACCCCGGCGGGGATGTTGACCTTGTAGCGCTTGACCTGACGCGTGTACCCCGCGCCCTGGCAGGTCGGGCAGGGGTCGGTGATCTCGGTTCCCGTCCCGCGACACTTCTGGCATGGCTGGGAGATCGAGAACAGCCCCTGGGACTCGGCCTCCACGCCGCGCCCATGGCAGCGCGAGCAGACCTTGGGGGTGGTTCCGGGCTTGGCGCCGGTGCCGTGACAGGTGGGGCAGGGCGCCGACAGGGGCACGCTGACCGGGATCTGGGCGCCCTCCATGGCCTGGTCGAAGGAGATGTGGATCTCGGTCTCGAGGTCGCTGCCGCGCTCGGGGCGCACCGCGCCGGGACCGCGACCGGCGGCGGGGCTGGTGCCGAAGAGGTCGGAGAGGATGTCGCCGATGCCGCCGCCGAAGCCGCCGGCACCGCCACCGCCGCGGAAGTTGCCGGGGTCGAAGCCGCCGCCGAAGATCCCGCCGCCCGTGTCGTACTCGCGCCGCTTCTCCGGGTCGGACAGGATGCCGTAGGCGCCCTGTATCTCCTTGAAGCGCTCCTCTGCGGCGGTGTCACCGGGGTTGTGGTCGGGGTGGTACTGGCGCGCCAGCTTGCGGTAGGCCTTCTTGATGTCCTCGTCGGAGGCCTTCTTGTCGACGCCGAGCGCCTCGTAGGGATTCTTCACTGCGGGCATCGGCGGCTCCTAACCAGATACGACCACGCGGGCAGGACGGAGCACCGCGTCGGCGGAGCGATAGCCCTTCTCGACCACGTCGAGGACCACGCCGGGCTCCGCGCCCTCCTGCTCGCGCACGGTCAGGGCCTCGTGCTCGGCCGGGTCGAAGCGCTCGCCCACGGGGTCGAACTGCTTGACGCCGTTGCGCGAGAGCACGCCGATCAGCTCGGAGTGCACCAGCTCCACGCCGCCGGCCAGGTGGCCCTCCTCCGGGTTGGCCGAGGACAGCGCCCGCTCAAGGTTGTCCACCACGCTCAACAGCTCCTTGACCACGCCGCCACGAGCCCGCTCGCCCGCCACCGCGGTGTCGCGCGTGGCCCGCTTGCGGAAGTTCTCGAAGTCGGCCTGGGTGCGCTGGGCCAGCGACAGGTACTCGGCCCGCTCGCGAAGTGCGAGGTCGAGCTCCGACTCCGGCTCGACCTCGATCTCCTCCTCGGGCTCGGCCTCGACCTGCTCGTCGACGACCTCGCCGTCGAGCGCCTCGTCCTCCGGACGGGCCACCGCGATCTTCCCGGTGTCCTCGCCCGGGTCGGACTGGGGCCGGTGCACCGGCTCGCCGGTGAGGGCGTCCACGTCGGGAACGCCCTCACCGTGCCAGTTGTGCTCGCCACCCATCAGCGGCCCTGCTGGTCGTCCACCACTTCGGCGTCGACGACCTCTTCCTCGGCCCCAGAGCCGTCGCTCGCCGCACCGTCGCTCCCGGCGCCGTTCTCGGCACCGGCCTCCTGCTGCGCGGCTGCGTTGGCGTACATGGCCTCCGACACCTTGTGGAAGGAGGTCTGCAGCGCCTCGGCCTTGGCGTTGATCTCGGCCGGGTCCTCGGACTCGAGCGACCCGCGGACGGCCTCGATGGCCGCCTTGATCTCCTCGCGCGAGGACTCGTCCACCGAGTCGCCCAGCTCCTCGAGCTGCTTGTCGGCCTGGTAGGCGGCGTTCTCTGCGTTGTTGCGGGCCTCCACCAGCTCGCGCTGGCGACGGTCGTCCTCGGCGTGCGTCTCGGCGTCCTGGACCATCCGCTCGACCTCGGCGTCGTCCAGACCGGAGCCCGACTTGATCTCGATCTTCTGCTCCTTGCCCGTGCCCAGGTCCTTGGCGGTCACGTTCACGATGCCGTTGGCGTCGATGTCGAAGCCCACCTCGATCTGGGGCACGCCGCGCGGCGCCGGCGGGATCCCGGTGAGCTGGAACTTGCCCAGCGACTTGTTGTAGGTGGCCATCTCGCGCTCACCCTGCAGCACGTGCACCTCGACGCTGGTCTGGGAGTCCTCCGCGGTGGAGAACACCTCCGACTTACGGGTCGGGATGGTGGTGTTGCGCTCGATGAGCTTGGTCATCACGCCGCCCTTGGTCTCGATGCCCAGGGTCAGCGGGGTGACGTCGAGCAGGAGCACGTCCTTCACGTCGCCGGCCAGCACGCCCGCCTGGATGGCGGCGCCCACGGCCACGACCTCGTCCGGGTTGACTCCGCGGTGCGGGTCTTTGCCGGTGAGCTGCTTGACCTTCTCCTGCACGGCCGGCATGCGCGTCATGCCGCCGACCATCACCACGTGGTCGATCGTTGCGCCGGAGTCCTTCAGCGCCTGCTTGGTCGGTCCCTCCACGCGCTTGAGCAGATCCGCGACCAACTCGTTGAGCTTGGCCCGTGTCAGTCGCTGGTTGAGGTGCTTGGGGACGGAGTCGACCGCCGTGATGAACGGCAGGTTGATCTGGGTCTCCTGGGCCGAGGACAGCTCGGCCTTGGCCTTCTCGGCCTCCTGGTAGAGGCGCTGGAGGGCCATCTTGTCCTGCGAGAGGTCCTGGCCCTCGGCCGCCTTGAACTCGGCCACGAGCCAGTCGACGATCGCCTTGTCGAAGTTGTCGCCGCCCAGGTGGTTGTCACCCGCGGTGGCCTTGACCTCGAACACGCCGTCGCCGATCTCGAGCACCGATACGTCGAACGTGCCTCCGCCGAGGTCGAAGACGAGGATGGTCTGGTCCGCCTGTTCCTTGTCCAGCCCGTAGGCCAGAGCAGCGGCGGTCGGCTCGTTGATGATGCGCTTGACGTCGAGCCCGGCGACCTTGCCGGCGTCCTTGGTGGCCTGGCGCTGGTCGTCGTTGAAGTAGGCCGGCACGGTGATCACCGCGCTGTCCACGGTGTCGCCCAGGTATGCCTCGGCGTCCGCCTTCAGCTTCTGCAGCGTCATGGCGCTGATCTCCGGCGGGGCGTAGTCCTTGTCGCCCACCTTTACGCGCGCGTCGCCGTTGGGACCACGGACCACGGAGTAGGGGACGATCGTCTCCTCCTCCTTGACCTCGGCCTCCTTGCGGCCCATGAAGCGCTTGATCGAGAAGATGGTGTTCTCGGGGTTGGTAACGGCCTGGCGCTTGGCGGGGGCGCCGACGAGGCGCTCGCCACCCTCGGTGAAGGCCACGACCGACGGCGTGGTGCGCGCGCCCTCGGCGTTCTCGACGACGGTCGGCTCACCGCCTTCGAGCACGGCCATGCACGAGTTGGTCGTGCCTAGATCGATTCCGATGGTCTTGCCCATCGCTGGCTCTCCTTCGCTTCGGATTCAGGTTGAGAAAATCTAAGTGCGAGTATGGCAGATCAGCTCTGGGGTGACCACCGGATCTCCACCGGTGTCGCCCGGCGCTAGCCCTCCGGGAGCGGACGCGGGGGCCGCAGGCGCGGCACCACCTCGACCGACACGATGGCAACGACGATCAGGGCCGCCCCCGCCAGGGCCACCGCCGAGAGGCGCTCGCCGGCCAGAGCCCAGCCGAACAGGCCGGCGAAGGCCGGCTCGCTGGCCAGGATCAGCGCGGTCCGTGCCGGCGGAGCCTCCCGCTGCGCGTACGTCTGCACGAAGAACCCGAGCGCGCTGGCCACCAGCGACGTGACCACCAGGGCCGACCACACGGTCGCCCCGTGCGGCACCTCCAGTTGCCCGGTGACCGCGGCGATGACGAGGCACACCACCCCGCAGACCGCGAGCTGCACGACCAGCAGGGCTCCCACGTCGTGAGAACCTCGCTCGGTGCTCGCGCGACCAGCGCCGGCGCCGCGCTCCTCGCGCACGCCGACCCCGCGGGCGGTGACCAGGATGTGGGCGGCAAAGGCGACGGCGCAGAGCAGGACGAGGCCGTCGCCTGCGAGGTGGAAGGTCCCGCCCGCCCCCGACAGGAGGAAGAGCCCCAGCGCGGACACCGCGGCTGCGAGCCAGGCCACGCCGGGGATTCGCTCGCCGAGGAAGACGGCCCCGAGCACGGGCGTGAAGACGACCATCATCCCGGTGATGAACCCGGCGTTGGAGGCCGTGGTGTGCTCTAGGCCGAGGGTCTGGAACACGTAGCCGGCAGTGAGGAACAGGCCCATGGCCGCACCCGCCCGCCAGCCGGCGCGACCCAGCGCGGCGACACGGCGCCGGAAGACCACCGCCACGAGCAGCGCCGCCGACCCGAACCGGTACCCAAGGAAGGCCATCGTCGGCAGCACGGCGACGGCGTCCTGCACCATCACGAAGGTCAGCCCCCAGACGGCGGCGATGCCGACAAGGGCGATCTCGGCCGCCCCGGCCCGCCGTCCAGCGGCCCGAGCGCTCAGAGCTCGCCCCGTGCATAGGGGCACATGCGCCGCAGAGGGCACTCGCCGCAGCGCGGCGCCCGCGCCGTGCAGGTGCGCCGGCCGTGGCGGATCAGCGCCATGTGGGCCTCGTAGGGATCCTCGCGCGCGGACAGGCGCAGCATCTCGTCGTGCGCCTCCTCCAGCGGGGCGCCGGGGCGAAACAACCCCAGCCGCGTGCCCACCCGGTACACGTGGGTGTCCACCGGGACGTCGTGGCGCCCGAAGGCGAACAGCAGCACGCAGGCCGCCGTCTTTCGCCCCACCCCGGGCAGCCCGCACAGCTCCTGGCGCGCCTGCTCCAGCGGCTCGGCCTCCATGCGCGCCAGGTCGTCGCCGTCCAGCGCGCGCAGGATGGCCTGGATCCGGGGGGCCTTTGTCACCGCCAGGCCGCCCGGGCGGATGGCCTCCACCACCTCCGCCACCGGCGCCTCGCGTACCTCGTCCCAGGACTCGAAGCGGTCGCGCAGCCGCTCGTAGGCCACGTCGCGGTTGCGGTCGTTGGTGTTCTGGGACAGGACGGTGAGCACCAGCTCGTCGACCGGCGCGTGGTGGGGCTCGGGGTGCGAGTGGCCGAGCGTGGAGGCCAGCCGCTCGAGCACGAGCGCGAGTCGCCGCGGCGCCGGTCGGCGCCACTCCGAGGCGGGGACGGTCCTCAGTGGGCCCCGCCCGGCGCGCGGCCGCGGGAGACCCGGATCAGGCTGTGGGCGGAGACCACCGCCCATACGGTCTCCAGCATCACGAAGCCCCACTGGGACCCGACGTAGGCCAGGACGGCGAGGATGGCCGAGCCCACCAGGTTGAGCCACAGATACGAGATCGCCAGCGGGTCCATGCGCCCGAACTGGACGCCCGCGAAGGCGACCAGGATGAGCAGCGCCCCGACGATCTGCACGACCTGGTCCATTCCGCGAGCGTAGATCAGCCGACCGCGCATAGGCTCGCGGCGGGTGAACGAGCTCTGGGACAAGCTGGCGCACGCCTACGACGCGGGCATCCAGGCGCCAGGCAAGGAGGTGCACTTCCTGATCCTGCTGGCCTTCCTGGCCTCGTTCGGCTTCATCCGGACCAGCGCGCACATGATCCGGGCGCAGGTCTCGTGGTGGCCGGGCAACGTGGAGACCAAGGGCGGCACCCACATCCACCACATGGTGTGGGGGATCCTGCTCCTGATGGTGACCGGCTACGTGGGCCTGGCGCTGGCGCCGGGAAGCCCGTGGCGCGAGCTGGTGGCGATCGCCTTCGGCATCGGCATGGGTCTGACCCTGGACGAGTTCGCGCTGTGGCTGAACCTCGAGGACGTCTACTGGCAGCAGAAGGGCCGCCAGTCGATCGACGCCATGGTGGTGACCACCGCGCTGCTCGCGGTGACCTTGATCGGGCTGCCCTTCTGGATCGACGTGACCCAGGCCTTCCTGACCACCGCCGGCGTCGGCGGCACGCGGCTCAGCACCACCGAGAGCACGACGATCCTGGCTCCCGTCCAGGTGGCCGGCGCCCTCCTGGCGATCGTGTGCCTCTACAAGGGCAAGCGCTTCGCGGCGATCGTGGGGCTGTTCGTTCCCCTGGTGGCGCTGATCGGCGCCGTGCGCCTCGGCGACCCGGGCTCGGCCTGGGCGCGACGCTTCTACCGCGGTCGGCGGCTGACCAAGGCAAGGGCGCGATTCGCGGCCGAGAAGGCGGACGCCGGGCTGGTGAGCGCCCCCGGTCAGCCGCTAGCCTGACCCGGTGCCGCGCCCAGCGTTCTCAGTCGCGGCGCCGACTCGAAGGGGCGCCGAGGGCGCGCCCACGGCGGTCGAGGAGGCCACACCGGAGCGGGACACCTCCCGCCGCGGACTGCGCCGCGTCGATCCCTGGCGGGTGGCGCCCACCCTCCTCACGTTCGCCCTGGCGATCGTCTATCTGGTACTCAAGCCGCGGTCGCCGGACCTGGCCGCACACATCTACCGCGCCGACCTCTTCGGTCGCGAGGGATTCACGATCTGGAACGGGCAGTGGTACGGCGGCCACCACACCCCGGCGTACTCGATCCTCTCGCCGCCGCTGGTGTGGCTGCTCGGGCCGCAGGTCACCGGCGGGCTGTCGTCGATCGCCGCCACCGCCTGCTTCACGGAGCTGGTTCGCCGCCACTTCGGGCCCTACCGCTACCGCTGGGGCGCGCTGTGGTTCGGGCTGGGCTCGGCTTCGCTCATGGCCACGAACCGGCTGCCCTTCGCCCTGGGCGTGGCCTTCGGGGTCGGCGCCTGCCTGGCCCTGCAGCGCGACCGGCGCGTCCTGGCGCCGCTGCTGGCGGTGCTGGCGGCCATCTCCAGCCCGGTCGCCGGCCTGTTCGTGGCCATGGGAGGAGTGGCCTACGCCCTGGCCGCACGCGGGGAGGGCGTGCCGGTCAAGCGCGCCGACGGCGCGGCGCTGGCGACTGCGGGACTCCTCCCTCCGGTACTGCTCACCGTGGCCTTCACCGAGGGCGGCTACGCGCCCTTCCCGTTCACGGCTTACGTGGCCATACCGGCCTTCTGCGTGGTCGCCTTCCTGGTCCTGCCCCGCGCGGAACGCACGCTGCGGGTGGGCGCCGTGCTCTACGGGCTGGGCGCGACGCTGGCGCTGGTGGTGAACACCGCCATGGGCGGGAACGCGGTCCGGTTGGGCGCCCTGATGGGCGGGCCCCTGATCGCCTGCGCGCTGTCGGGGCGGATACGCCGTCCCGTCGTCCCGATCGTGGTGATGCTCGCCGCGCTGATGGTGTGGCAGTGGTCGGCCGCCGCCCGCGACGTCTACAAGGCGGCGACCGACCCCGTGGCCAAGCCCTCCTACTTCGATCCCGTGCGCGAGTACATGAAGCTGCTGCCCGACCAGCGGCGGCTGGAGATCCCCTTCACGCTCGGGCACTGGGAGGGCGCCGAGGTGGCCTCCGAGGTTCCGCTGGCCCGCGGGTGGCTGCGCCAACTCGACACCGGCCGCAACCCGATCTTCTACACGGGCCCGCTCAACGAGCTCACCTACGCCAACTGGCTGTCCGAGAACGCGGTCCGCTACGTCGCGCTGCCCGACGCCAAGCCGGACAAGAGCGCCTACCGCGAGCGTGCGCTGATCGAGAGCGGCCTGCCCTACCTGCGGCTGCGCGCGACGTTCGAGCACTGGCGCATCTACGAGGTGACCCTCCCCACACCGATGGTGATCTCGCGGGGCAAGGCGAACATCGAGCTGGAGCAGCTGGGGTCCGACCAGGTGCTGCTGCGCGTGCGCAGGCCGGGGTCCGCGCTGGTGCGCGTTCGCTGGACCCAGTACTGGCTGGCCAAGGGCGGCTGCGTGGAGCGCGACGGCGACTGGACGCGGGTGATCGCGCGCCGGCCCGGCTTCCTCAAGCTGGTCACGCGCTTCGGCCCCGAGCGGGTGTTCGAGCGCGGCCGCCGCTGCAACGCCGGCTGATCTTCGCGGGCCCGCTTCGTCCGGCGCGGGCGTCTACGCTGTCCCGGTCGTGAACCAGGTGGCCCAGGACTTCTTCGCGCAATTCCGGCGCTACTGGAACATGACCCAGCGCTGGCTGCCGCAGGGATGGCTGGACGCCCTGCGCCAGCTCATGCTGTTCGCCGGTGCCTACTACGCCTACCGGCTCGTTCGTGGCCTGGTCGACGGGCAGGCCCCCCTGGCCTTCGAGAACGCCCGCACGCTGGTCGACGCCGAGCGCTCCGTGGGCCTCTTCTTCGAGCCGGGGCTGCAGAGCTGGGCGCAGGGCCAGACCTGGATCCTCGACGTGGCCAACTTCATGTACGTGAACTCGCACTTCGTGATCACGACCACGTTCCTGATCTGGCTCTACATCATGCGCAACAGCTCCTTCTACTACGTGCGCAACATGTTCATGATCGCCATGTTCCTGGCGCTGGTGGGCTACGTCGTCTACCCGACCGCGCCGCCCCGGTTCATGCCGGAGTGGGGCTTCACGGACACGGTCGCCTCCTTCGTGGGCGACAAGACCGACCAGGCCGCCAACGTGCTCTACAACCCGTTCGCCGCGGTGCCCAGCATGCACGTGGCCTTCGCGCTGATGATCGGCGTGCCGGCCAGCCGGATCGTCACCCGCCGCCCCCTCAAGGTGCTGTGGCTGGCCTACCCGGTGCTGGTGTCCTTCGTGGTCGTGGTCACCGCCAACCACTTCTGGCTGGACGCCGCGCTCGGCGCGCTCGTGGCGGTGGTCTCCGCCACGGCTGCGTCGTTCGCCCTGGCGCGCGCTCGGCCGGAGGCCTGGAGCTGGCGGGCCAAGCCCGCCCAAGCGGTGGCCTGACCGCGTGGCCGGGCCCGCAAGAGCAGAGCGCCCGGCCCGCGGGGCCAGGCGCGAGGTGGCCCGCAACCGGCTGATCGAGTCGCGCCTGACTCCCAACGCCATCTCGATCACCGGTCTGGTGGGCAACCTGATCGCCGCCGCGCTGATCACCCAGGAGGAGTTCTTCCTGGCCGGGGTGGCCTTCGTGATCGGGTCCGTGATGGACACGATGGACGGGCGTTATTCGCGCATGTCGGGCAAGGGGACGCCGTTCGGCGCCTTCCTGGACTCCAGCCTCGACCGGATGGAGGAGGGGATCGTGCTGGCCGCGGTGGGCGCCTACTTCGCCAAGGTGGGAAACGACGTCGCCGTGGCGGCCGTGGTGCTTGCCGTGCTCTTCAGCCTGATGGTGTCCTACACCCGCGCTCGGGCCGAGGCGCTGGGCGTGGAGTGCAAGGTGGGCCTGGCCACGCGGGCGGTCCGCGTGGTGATCATCTCGGCCGGGCTGATCCTGGCCAAGGGCGCCAGCGTGGTGGACGTGGAGCTGCTGGAGCCGGCCGTGTACCTGCTCGCGGCCCTGGCGATCGTCACGACCTTCCAGCGGATGGCCCACGTCCGCCGCGAGCTGAACGCCGCGGCCGCCTGACCACGCTAGGCTGCGTGGGCGCCGTTGCCCGCTTGGCCCGCGCCTGAAAATATGTAACCCGTATCCGCGTCCGGGGTTTGAGATGCCGGTGACGCGGCGCCCTCCGGGCGCCGCTTTTCATGAGAATTCCAGGAGGGTCCTTCGTGTCAGACGACCATTTCACCAACGGCGCATCTCGCTACCAGAGCGATAAGGTGCGCGTAGCCATCGTGGGCGTAGGCAACTGCGCCTCCTCGTTCGTGCAGGGCGTCCAGTACTACCGCGAGGCCGACCCCACCCAGGACGTCCCCGGGCTCATGCACGTGGACCTCGGCGGCTACCACGTGAAGGACATCGAGTTCACCGCGGCCTTCGACATCGACGCCGACAAGGTGGGCAAGGACCTCTCCGAGGCGATCTGGTCGGGCCAGAACAACACGATCAAGTTCGCCGACGTGCCCAAGCTGGACGTCCCCGTCTACCGCGGGATGACCCACGACGGGCTGGGCAAGTACCTCAAGGAGAAGATCACCAAGGCGCCCGGCGAGACCGCCGACATCGTCCAGATCCTCAAGGACACCAAGACCGACGTGGTCGTGTCCTACCTCCCGGTCGGCTCCGAGAACGCGACCAAGTGGTACGTCGAGCAGGTGCTCGAGGCCGGCTGTGGCTTCGTGAACTGCATCCCCGTCTTCATCGCCCGCGAGGAGTACTGGGGCAACCGCTTCCACAAGGCCGGGCTGCCGATCGTCGGCGACGACATCAAGTCCCAGGTCGGCGCCACCATCGTCCACCGCCAGCTGGCCCGCCTGTTCGGGGACCGCGGCGTGAAGCTCATGCGCACCTCCCAGCTCAACGTGGGCGGCAACATGGACTTCTACAACATGCTCGAGCGCGAGCGGTTGGAGTCCAAGAAGATCTCCAAGACCAACGCCGTCACCTCGATCGTGGAGCACGAGATGCCGGCCGACGACGTGCACGTCGGGCCTTCGGACTACGTGCCGTGGCTGACCGACCGCAAGTGGGCCCACATCCGCCTAGAGGGCCAGGCCTTCGGCGACGTGCCGCTCACGGCGGAGATGAAGCTCGAGGTGTGGGACTCCCCAAACTCGGCCGGCATCGTCACCGACGCGGTGCGCTGCTGCAAGCTCGCCCTGAACAAGGGCATCGCCGGTCCGCTGGAGGGGCCCAGCTCGTACCTGATGAAGTCGCCGCCCGTCCAGGTTGAGGACTCCGTCGCCCGCCTGGCCACCGAGAAGTTCATCGCCGAGAACGGCGGGGCGCCCAAGCTCCCCGGCGGCGCCGCGCGGGTGAAGGCCGAAGAGCAGGCCTAGCCCTTCGCGTAGCATCCGAGCAGTGCCTGCGGGCGGCCTCCGGGCCGCCCGCAGTCGTTCCGGGGTGCCGGGGAACGCTCGAGGCCGTCGTATGCTGCGCCGGTGCCGCGGGAGCCCCTGTCGATCGCCCAGGTGACGCCGTATCCCTGGGAGCAGCAGCACGAGGTGAACCACTTCGTGGAGCGCCTCGCCCAGGAATTGCGCGACCGCGGACACCGGGTGGTGGTGATCGCGCCGTCGGACTCCCGCGAGCTGGTGAGGGAGGGGCGACGACGGGTGCGGGCGATGGAGGACGGGGACCCCGATGCGCTGTTCGAGGGCGACGTGCTGGCCGTGGGCCAGTCGCTGCCCTTCCGTCGCGGCGGCTCGGTGTCGCTGCCCATCGACGTATCGCGCACGCTGGAGGGCCTCTTGGAGAACGCCGACCTGGACGTGGTGCACGTGCACGAGCCGTTCGCGCCCAGCGCCTCATCGGCGGCGCTGCGCCACTCGCGCGCGCTCAACGTGGGGACCTTCCACTCCCCGACCGAGCGCTTCCTGTCCACCCAGATGGCACGGCCTCTGGTGGAGCTCCTGTTCGGGCGCCTGGACGGGCGCAGCGCCTCCTTCACCGCCACGCGCGAGCTGGTGGAGCGCTTCTTCCCAGGGACCTACGACGTGATCCGCCCGGGCGCGGACCTGCTCGAGCGCGAGCCCCACGACGGCCCGCCGCGGATCCTGTTTCCCGCGGGAGAGGAACGGGGGGCGCTGCGGATCTTCCTGCGCGCGCTGCGCCGGATGGACACCACCCCCGAGTGGTCGGCCACCGTGTGGCTTCCCGACCCCGCCGCGGTGGCCGCCCCGCCCGCGCTGCCGCGCAGGCTGCGCGAGCGCGTGCGCTTCGCGGGCCCGGTGAAGGGCTCTGAAGCCGAGCAACTGGCCCACGCCGACATGGTGGTGGCCGCCTCGACGGGCACGGCGCCCACCCCGCAGCTGCTGCTGCGGGCGCTGGGGGCCGGAGCCATCCCGGTCGCTTCGCGCCTGCCGCGCTACGAGGAGTCGCTCGACGACGGGAAGCTGGGACTGCTGTTCGAGCCACGCGACGTGCTCACGCTGGCCGCCCAGCTGGACCGACTGGTGGCCGACCCGGATCTGAGGGCGGGGTTCGGCGGGCGGATCGCCGCCCTGCGCCCGTCGCTGGGCTGGGGGAGGACGGCGGAGGGCTTCGAGGGGCTGTACCGCAGCATCGCGTCCCGGCGCCACGACCCCGAGGGCGTGCCGGCGGTGCACAAGCGGCTGGCCCGGCGGGAGCTCGTGTCGGTGGACCTGCACATGCACACAGATCACTCCCCGGACTGCGCCACGCCGGTGAGGACCCTGCTCGAGGCCGCGCGCGACGCCGGGCTGGGGGCGATCGCCGTGACCGACCACAACGAGGTGTCGGGCGCCCACGAGGCCCGCGCGCAGTCGGAGGAGTACGGGGTGAAGGTGATCGTCGCCGAGGAGGTCAAGACCGCCGACCAGGGCGAGGTGATCGGCCTCTTCATCGAGGACAAGATCCCGCGCGGCATGACCCTGGCCGAGACGATCGCCGCCATCCACGACCAGGGCGGCCTGGTGTACGTGCCCCACCCCTTCGACCGCATGCACTCGGTGCCCGACTACGAGCATTTGCTCGACGTGGTCGAGGACGTGGACGCGATCGAGGTTTTCAACCCGCGGGTGGCCTTCACGGCCTTCAACGAGGAGGCCGAGCGCTTCGCCGCCAAGTACAGGATCGTGGCCGGAGCCGGCTCGGACAGCCACGTGGCGGCCGGCCTGGGCTCGGTGAAGATCAGGATGCGCGACTTCGACGGGCCCGAGGAGTTCCTCGAGTCGCTGCGCGACGCCGACATCATCCGCCGGAAGACCAGCCTGCTGTATGTGCAGGCGCTGAAGTTCATCCAGACCAAGGCCACGCCCGAGCAGGCCCGCCGGCGCACGGCCCGGCCCGGGGCCGGTCAGGCCCGGGCCGGCGGGGGAGGCACGGGAGGCACTGGCCCCAGCACAGGCAAGGACTGATGCAGCGAAAAGGAACCGCGCCCGCCCCGTCCAATCAACCCGTCCAGGTGCCCGCCACTGACGACGAGATCCGGGAGAAGTACCTCGAGCGGGCGATACGCGAGCTCAACCAGCTCACCCGAGCGGTGCAGGAGTGCGACCTGTGCCCGCGCGGCGGGATGATGCCGGTGCTGGGCTCGGGCCATCCCCAGGCCGACGTGTTCATGCTCAAGTTCGCCCCGCGGCCCTCGGAGATCGAGGAGGGCGTGGCCTTCTACGGCCGGGCGGGCAGCGCGCTGATGAAGAGCTTCAAGCGCCTGGGCATCGACCCGCTGGCCGTCTACGGCACCGTGGTGGTGAAGTGCCCGGTCACCGACACCGACCTCGCCGCCCCGGAGTGCCGGGCGCGGGTGCTGGACGAGCTGACCGTGGTGGCCCCGAGGATCGTGGTGGTGATGGGCCCCGAGGCGCTGGACGAGCTCAACGGCCTCGGGGTTCCCCTGGCCTCGGAGGTGCAGGCCGAGCCGGGCGCGATCCAGAAGCTCACCCCCAGTTGCGACGCCCTGTACGTGCCCGACATCGACGCGTCGCTGGACGACGAGGCCTCCAAGCGGGCCTTCTGGCGCGCGTTCCGGTCGCTAGGCGACTGGTACGCGGACTTCCCCCCGTACTAGAGCCGGCCCAGAGCCTTCAGCTGGCGCCCGCCGACCACCTCGTACAGCGTCATCGCGTTGCGCCCGCGGCGCAGCGCTGACTCCGGGAGGCCGAGCGCGAACCATTCCGTGGGCTTGCCCGCCAGGCGGAAGGTCCGCCCCACCGCGGCGATCCGGCCGTTCACGGCCAGGGCGGTGTCGCGCCGCCCGGGCGCCGATCCGGCGACGATCCGGCCTGCGACGAGGGTCGGCACGGCCCGCGCGCCCCTGCGCACCGAGGCGTCCCCGGCCGGCTCCAGGAACCGGGCCGCGGCGCGCGTGGAATGCGCTCGGAGCAGCCGCGACACCCGCCGACCGAGCAGCCCGCGGTTGGGGCCGATGCGGTAGACCGGGGACCACGGTCCCACCCCGAAGGTGCGGGCGCGCTGATCGCGATCGGCGCGGCGGCGCGCGACCATGTCGGCCGCGTCCACCTCGATCTCGCCGCTCAGGTCTCGGCGCTCGATCGCCACGCCGGTCCGCGCCGCCACGGCGCGTCCGAACACCTGCGAGCCGTCCACGCGAAAGCCCAGGGGTGCCGTCAGGAGGTGCGCGACGGTGGGCAGCACGTCGATGGTGCGCGCGTAGGCACGCGAAACCGCACCGCGGGCCTGACCCGGGCGCTTGACGAACAGCGGGATGGGCGCCACCTCGTGCACGTTGGCCTCGGTCACCTGGCGCCGGTCGCGCGAGCCGACCCGGAAGGAGATCCCGTGGTCGGCGGTCACCACCACCAGCGATCGGCGCCACTGGCCGGTGCGCCGCAGCCGCCGCACCAGGCTCCCGATCTCGCGATCGACGAAGCCCGCCTGGAGCAGGTGGCGCTGCTCGTTGAGCTGCGTCAAGAACGGATCCCCGAAGCCGGCGGGAGAGGCGAAGTCGGGAAGGGCGGCCGGCCGGAAACCCACCCGCGCGCGGCCCGAGGGCAGGTACACCCACGGCACGTGGGGCAGCACGGAGTGCGCGAACGTGAAGGTGGGCCGCCGTGTGCGCCGAAGCGACGCGATCACGCGCTCCAGGCGCTCGCGGCGGCGGTGGAGGATGTTGTACCCGGGGTTGCCGTAGTGGTCGGCGCGCGGGCACAGCCGCGGCGGGCAGACGGTGGTCGCCTCCTCCCGGGCGTGAATGCGGTAGCCCAGGCCGTGGAGGAAGGTGAAGACCGAGCGCGGGTGGGTGCGAAAGCTCGCGTCGCGCCCGGGTCTGGGCAGGCGCCCGTCGAGAATCGCCGGCATGGCCTCGTGGGTGCTGTCGTAGACGGTGTGGGCGTTGGGAAACCACGTCGACCCGCGGGCGAGGGCGGCGAAGCCCGGGAACCGGCGTGAGTCGATGGCGCCGTCGGGGCGCATGATGTCGGCCACGGGGAACTCGTCGAGCACGACCATCACGACCGGCGGGCGGTGTGGGGGGGCGGCCGCCACCGGGGCCGGAGCGCTCGCGCTCGCCGCGGCGAGCGCGATCAGAGCCGCGAGAGCAGCGCGACGCACTCGATGTGTGGGGTCTGGGGGAACATGTCCACCGGACGGACGCTGCGCAGCTCGTAGCCGGCGTCGACCATCTGGCGCGCGTTGGGGGCGAGGGTGGTGGGGTTGCAGGACACGTAGACGATCTTCTCCGCCTCCACCTCGAGCACGCGGCGCACCACCTTCTGCGACAGCCCGGCCCGGGGCGGGTCGATCACCACCACGTCGGCCGAGCCCTCCTCCTCCAGCAGCGGGCGCATCGCGGTGCGCACGTCGCCCGCGTAGAAGCGCGCGTTGTCCACGCCGTTGGTGCGGGCGTTGGCGATCGCGTCCGCCACGGCAGGTTCGACGCTCTCCACACCGACCACCTCGGCGGCGTCGAGGGCGAGCGCCAGAGCGATCGTGCCGATCCCGCAGTAGAGGTCGAAGACCCGCTCGCGCCCGCTCAGGTCCGCGGCGCTGACGGCCTCGGCGTACAGCCGCTCGGCCATCTCCGTGTTGGTCTGGAAGAAGGCATCGGGGGAGATCGCGAAGCGCAGGCGCTCCTCGCCGACCTGCAGCTCCTCGGTGAGCATCGCCTCACCCTTGAGCGTCTTGGTCTTGCCCTCGCGGGTGGTCTCGGCCACACCCTCGGCCTGGGTCCACAGGACCGAGTCGGCCGAGACGGCGCCGGCCAGCTCGTCGTGCGCGAAGGCGCCCTTGCTCGTGACCAGGCGGATCTGCACCTGACCCGTCCGCCGCCCCTCGCGGACGACGAGGTTGCGCAGAAAGCCCTCGTGGCTCACGCGGTCGTATGCGCTCAGGCCCGCGGTCGCACACCAATCGCGCACCTCGGCGCGGATCCCGTCCACGCGCTCGGAGGCGAGGATGTCGCTTTCGACCGGGTCGATCAGGTCCCAGCGCCCGGGGTGATGGAAGCCGAGGATCAGGCCTTCGTCCGCGTCGACTCCGAACGAGTACTCGACCTTGTTGCGGTAGCGCCACTGCTCGACCGCCGGCACGATCTCCTGGACGGGCGGATCCTCGAAGCCGCCCAGTCGCGTGAGCGCGTCGGCCACCTGGCGCTGCTTCTCGGCCAGCTGCATCTCGTAGGGCATCACCTGCCAGGGCGCGCCGGGGTGCTCGGCCTCGGGCGCGCGCCTCTCCGGGCTGGGCTCTACCAGCTCCACCAGTCGCGCCTCGGCGAACGAGCGCTTCGCCTTGTGAATCCGGGCCCGGACGCGGTCGCCGGGCACCACGCCGCGCACGAAGACCACGAAGCCGGCATCGGCGCGCCCTACGCCGGCGCCGCCGTGGGCCAGCGAGTCGATAGTGACCTCGACCTCCTCGCCGTTCTTGGGCCGGACGCGCTTGGTGGGAGTCGGGGCGTCGGCCATCGCCGCCCCATGTTGGCAGGAGGGCCGGGACCGCCCGCCCGCCAGCTCAGCTCGCTGCGCTCAGTCGAGCTTCTCGCCGATGCCGTCGAGCACGGTCTTGCGGTTCGCGTGCCGGCGCTCGTAGTCACGCACCTTGCGCAGCTCGGCCGGGCTGAGGTCAGTCAGACGGATCTGGACCTGGGCGACGGTGAGCTCGTCGTAGCCGGTGATCGGGAAGGTCGGCCCGAGGCCGGCGGCGCGACGGGCGCGGTCGGCCTGAGCCAGCATCGGGTCGGCCTGCTCGCGGGCGCGCGTGGTGGCGTCCTCGACCTGCTTGCGCGCGCGGCGGGCCGCGGTCGAGCCCGACTTGACGGCGGCCTCGGTGCGGCCCTCGATCTGGTCGCGGCCGCGGCCCAGCAGCTGCTCGAGATCGGCCATCACGTCGTTGGTCTGCTTGCGACCCCGCTCCACGAGCCCGGTGACGAGGTCCTGCGCGTCGTCGGCGGTCACCCGGCCGCGGGTCACGGCATCGTTGACGGCCTCCTCGATGTACTCACGCGTGAGCATGAGCAGGCCCATCGGGTCGACGAGGCTCTTGGACAGCGCCTCGCGGACCTCGGCGGCGCTCTTGGCCGACGTCTCCGCGGCCTCGGCGGCGGCCGCCTGGGCGCCGGCACGGCCCGAGGAGGACTGGCTCTGGGCGGCGCGGGTGCGCGCCCCCTTCTTGGCGGCGGCCGAGCGCTTGCGCTCGTTGGCCTTGCGGGTCTCGGCGGCCTTCCTGGCGGCGCCCGTGCGCGACGTGGCCTTCGGCTTGGAGGACGACGAGGACCGAGCCGACGACGACTTCGCCCGCGAGGAGCTCGCGGTGGACTTGGCCCGCGACGAGCTCGAGGAGGACTTGGCCTTGGACGCGTTGGACGACGACTTGGGCGACCGGCCGGATCCGCTCTTTCGAGCGCCGCCGGAACTCGAGCTGCGCTTGGACTGACTACGTCGTTGTTGGGCCATGAGACCTTCCCTCCCTGTGAGTGAACCTGCGCGGACTATCGCATCTCGAAGCGTCCCGCGACGGGGGCGTGGTCGGAGAGTCGCAACAGGCGCCCCGCCCCGGCCTCCAGCTCGCGCGCCGAGGCGTCCAGACGGCGAACCGCGGAGGAGGGCTGCGCACCGGTGACCAGGAGATGGTCGATCGCGTCCGGCGCGGTCGGGGCGACCAGGCCGTAGGACTCCCGCAGGCGGCCGAAGGCGTCCGGATGCCGGCGCGGACGCAGGTTGAGGTCGCCGCCGAAGAGCAGTGGAGCCGACCCGGCGAATCGGGTCGCCAGTGCGGCGGCACGGTCGAGCTCCGCCGGTCCCCGACCGGTCGATCCCACCGACAGGTGCATGCAGGCGACAGCAAGCGACCGGCCGCCTGAGAGCGCGACGCGCGCCACCAGCAGGGTGCGCCGCTCGGGCCGCGTGGCCAGGCGCACGCGCCGCACCTCGGTCACGCGTCCCGGCGCGCGGACCAGCACCACGTTGGAACCGCCCTCCGCGGAGGCGATCAGGTCGGGGTTCGCCCGAGCCGCCGCAGCGCGCAGAGCGGGCAGCTCGTTGCGCGACGTGAGCGCCAGCACGCCGCTGGCCGCGCACCGCAGCGCGAGCGGACGCAGCCACCGGGGCGGCGCTTCCTGGAGCAGGGCGACGTCCCAGTCCAGATCGTCCACCACGCGCGCAAAGGAATCGAGCAGCGGCCGGTTCACCTGCACGTGCGTCGCGTTCCGTTCGGTGACCCGCAGTACCCGGGAGCGCCGGGTGAACAGCGCCGGATCGGGCGGGTAGTCTCGGCCGTGGAAGAGGTTCCAGGTGAGCGCCGCGAACGAACCGGGCGGGCCGCCCGGTGTCCGTGGCCGACCGCTCTCTACGATGCCCCGGTGACTCGCCATCTCCTGACCGGGCAAGAGCTTACGGGCCCCGAGCTGGGCGCCCTGCTGGGCAGGGCGGAGCAGCTCAAGGCCGATCGCCACGCCTCCGACGCGCTCACCGGCAAGAGCGTGGCGCTGATCTTCGAACGCCCGTCCACGCGCACGCGGGTGTCGTTCGAGGTCGGCGTGTTCGAGCTCGGCGGGCACGCCGTGATCCTGCGCGAGGGCGAGATGCAGATCTCCCGCGGCGAGTCCGTGCGCGACACCGGGCTGATCCTGTCGCGCTTCGTGGACATGGTGGGCGTGCGCACCGGCCCCCACGAGCTGCTGGAGGAGCTGGCCGAGCACGCGTCGATCCCGGTGGTGAACATGCTCACTCGCGATCACCACCCCTGCCAGGCGCTCGCCGACCTGCTCACCTTGCGCGAGCGCTTCGGCGACCTGAACGGCCTCAAGCTGGCCTACGTCGGCGATGGCAACAACGTGGCCCACTCGCTGATGCTGCTCGGGGCCAAGGCCGGCGTGGAGGTGGCCGTGGCCACCCCGCCGGGGCTGGCGCCCGATCCGGGCGTGGCGGAGGCCGCGAGCGCCGGGGCCGAGGGCGCCGGGGCGGTCACGCTCACAGACGATCCCGCCGCCGCGGCCGAGGGCGCGGCAGCCGTCTACGTGGACGTGTGGGTGAGCATGGGCGACGACGACGTGGAGGAGCGCCGGCGCGCGCTCGGGCCCTACCGCCTCGACGAGGCGCTGCTGGAGCGCGCGCGCCCCGGCGCAGTGGCGCTTCACTGCCTGCCCGCCCACCCCGGCGAGGAGATCACCGAGGGCGTGCTCTACGGACCGCGCTCCGCCGTATGGGACCAGGCCGAGAACCGGCTGCACGCCCAGAAGGCGCTGATGGAGATGCTGGCCGCCGCGGGTTAGGCTGGAGGCCCCACCCGGAAGGCCCCATGACCAAGCGGCTCGCAGTCCTCATCTCATGCCTGGCTATCGGCGCCGTTGCCGCCGGCTGCGGCAGCAGCGACAAGAGCGGCGGGGGAGGCTCGAGTGGCGGGGGAGGCTCGGACAAGTCGTCCGGCTCGAGCTCGGGCTATGGAAGCGGCGCTGCCTCCAAGAGCGGGGGCGCGTCGACCAAGGTGGTGATGAAGGACATCCAGTTCAAGCCCATGAACGTGACGATCAAGAAGGGCCAGACCGTGCAGTGGACCAACAACGACTCGGTCACGCACACCGTGACCAAGCAGGGCGGTCCGGGGCCCGACTTCAAGTCCTCGAACCTCAACGGCGGAGACACCTACAAGTACAAGTTCGCCACGGCCGGGAAGTTCGACTACGTGTGCACGATCCACCCCAACCAGGCGGGCACCGTCACGGTGAAGTGAGCGCGCGGGCTTGAGCGCCGGCGCGGGCCTTGAGGCGGGCGTCGTCCTCGGCCTCGCGCTGAAGGTCGGGGCGCTGGTCGGCTGCTCCGGCGTCCAGCCGCGCCTGCGCGCGGCCGACGGCGCCCGCCCGCGCCCGGCGCGCGGCCTCCAGCCGGGCGGCCCTCATGGCTCCCGGGGCCCCGGCGCGCCGGGCCCGGGCCTGAGCGCGGCGCTTGGCCGCCACCGACGCGTGGAACGCGGCCTCTGAGCGGTCGGAGGCGCGCGCGCACGCACGCGCACGCCGGGGCACGGTCACCGAGCCGCGCCCGACCGCCGCGACCCGAGCGGTCACCACGAGTGTCCTCCGCGCGGTGGCGGTCGCGGTGACCGCCACGCGTCCGCTTCCGTCGGGCAGCGCCTCCTTCGCCGTGACCGTGGCCGAGGCGCTGATCGGTCGCCGGCGGGTGACCGTCCGGCGCGCCTTGGCCTGGCGCTGCACCGTGGCGCGGACCGTCTCGGTACGGCACGCGCGCACGGGCCGGCCCGCACGGTGGTCGTGACCGTCGCCGCCGGCCGAGATGAGCGCCACCACGGCCACCAGTATCCCGGCCGCGGTGAGCGCCAGCCCGAGCGAGGGTCTCGCCTTCCCGCGCAGGCGGCGGCCGAATCCTGGCTTCACCGCCGCAGGCCGAAGCCGCGCAGGAGGTACATCGCGGCCTCGCCCAGGCCGCCGCGCTGGGGCAGCAGGCCGAGTTGGACCGCGCCCTCGTAGAGGTCGAAGAAGCCGCGCCCCCGGCGCACCAGGCCGTCGGAGAGCTCCACGTAGTGCAGTCCGTGCAGCGACAGCGGCTTCTCCGTTGCGGGCAGCGGGCCGTAGTCGCCCAGGTGGGTGCCGTCCAAGCGCCAGGGAAAGCACGCGTGCCCGCCGCGCTCCAGCGCGGCCGCGGTCCGCTCGAGTCGCGCGTCGGGGAACACCTGGCGCATGGTGGCCGCGTGGTCGGTCACCGCTCCGGGGCCCACGAGCGGTACCCGGCTGAGCGGGTCCTCGTAGGACACGTCGCCCGTGCAGCAGTCGGCGAAGGTGCCCTCACCGACCCAGGCCGCGCGCCAGCGCTCCGCGAGGGCGTCCAGCGCCCCCCGTTCGAGGTCCGTGCCGGCGCTCACGCGAGCTCTGCCACGCCCTGGGTGGTGCTGGAGGCCTCGCCGTACAGGCGCCGCGGGATCCGCCCCGCGGCGCGGGCCTCGTAACCCGCCTCGACTGCCTTGCGCATGGCTGTGGCCATGGCCGCCGGGTCCTCGGCCCGCGAGATGGCGCTGGCCAGCAGGATGCCGTCGCAGCCGGCCTCCATGGCCAGTGCGGCGTCGGAGGCGGTGCCGATCCCGGCGTCCAGGATCACCGGCACGCGCGCGTGCTCCACGATCAGGCGCAGGTTGTAGGGGTTGAGGATTCCCTGGCCGCTGCCTATGGGCGAGCCCAGCGGCATGACCGCGGCGCAGCCGGCGTCCTCCAGCCTGCGGGCCAGCACCGGGTCGTCGGTGGTGTAGGGCAGGACGGTGAAGCCGTCGGCCACCAGCTCCTCGGCGGCCTGGAGCAGCTCGGCGGCGTCGGGCAGCAGCGTGCGGTCGTCGCCGATCACCTCGAGCTTCACCCAGTCGTTCTCGAGCGCCTCGCGTGCAAGCTTCGCCGTGGTCACCGCGTCGCGGGCGGTGAAGCAGCCGGCCGTGTTGGGTAGGACGAAGCAGCCCTGCTCCTCGAGCACGCCGAGCAGCGAGCCGCGCGTCGAGGGGTCGACGCGACGCATGGCCACGGTCGCGATCTCCGCTCCGGAGGCGGCCACGGCCGATCCCACGGCCTCCAGGCTGCGAAAGCCGCCCGTGCCGATGATCAGCCGCGAGCCGAACGCGCGGCCGGCTATCTCGAATCCCGCCAACGTCTCCTCATCCTCCCTGAACGGCATGCAGTACCTCGACCTGCTCGCCCTCGTTGAGCTCCCGTCCGGGCCACTGGCCCCGCGGCAGCACTTCGCCGCCGACCGCTACGGCGACGCCCCGGCCATCGGCGGCGGCGCCGGTGTCGGCCACCGCGTCGGCGACGGTCGAGCCGTCGGGGAGCGAACGCTCCGTGCCGTTGAGCAGCACCCGGGGCATCAGCGCACGGCCCCCGCCCGCGCCCCGACCAGAGCGAGCACACGCTCGGCCGTCAGCGGAGCCAGCAAGACGCCGTTGCGCCCATGGCCGGTGGCCCAGACCAGGCCGTCGCGGGCGCCGGGGCCGATCACCGGCCGTCCGTCGGGCGTGGCCGGACGGAGCCCGGCGCGGGCGCCCACCAGCTCGAGCTCGGCCACGTCGGGCAGCACCTCCATCGCCGCCTCGAGCAGCCGGAAGACGCCGTCGGCGGTCACGGCGGTGTCGAAGCCCTGGTCCTCCGTGGTGGCGCCGATGACCACGCGGCCGTCGGCGCGCGAGACCACGTAGCAGCGGGGCGAGCGGATGAGCCGCGCGGCCAGCACGGGGTTGTCGTCGCGGATGCGGCATTCGATCAGCTGGCCCTTTACCGGCCGGACGGTCGGGCCGCTCGGGTCCAGCCCGGCTCGGGATGACCAGGCGCCGGCGGCCACGAGCACGTGGTCCGCGGCGACCTCGTCGCCGGTGGCGGTACGCACGCCGGTCACGCGCTCGGAATCGCCGAGCAGTGCCTCGACAGCGGCCCCGGCCACCAATTCTCCCCCCTCTCGTCGCAGCCCACCGACGAGGGCATCGACCACGGCGCGGGGGTCCACCTGCCCGTCCTGGGGGGCATTGATGGCCCCGGACACCCGCGGCGAGAGGCCCGGCTCCAGCCGACGTGCGGCGGTCGGAGTGAGCCACTCCGACTCCAGGCCCAGGCGGCGCTGGAACGCGTGCAGGCGCCTGAGCTCCTCCGCGTCATCGCGGTCGGCCGCCACCACCAGGCAGCCCGAGTCCACGTAGCCCGACGGGCGGCCGCTGGCCTGTTCGAGCTCGGCCGCGAAGCCGGCCCACATCGCGCGTCCCTCCAGATTCAGCGACAGCAGCTCCTGCTCGCCGAAGTCAGCCTCGGTGACCGGGGCGAGCATGCCCGCCGCCACGCCGGAGGCGCCCGCGCCGGGCGCGTCGCGCTCGAGGACCAACACCGACAGGCCGGCGCCCGCCGCGCGCCAGGCGCAGGCCAGGCCGACCACCCCCGCGCCAACCACGACGAAGTCGTACTCGCTGCGCTGTGGCCCTGTGGCAGACATCCCTTCTCCCTCCGCCGGCATTACCCGGATCAGGTTCCACGGTCGGCGCACGTCGCCCTCTCAGCCGGCTCTGCCCGGCTCCCGTTTGCCCCTCCCATCCTAGACGGGGCGCTGTGCCACGATTGAGTGCGTGAGCCTCGGAGCCGACCGCCGCGAGCGCCTGTCTGCGGCGCGCCTGTACCTGGTCACCGACGCGGGGATGGCCCCGGCGACCGTGCGCGCCGCCCTGCGCGGGGGGGTCGACATGGTTCAGCTGCGTGACCCCTCGCTGTCGGACTCCCAGCTGCTGGAAGCGGCCGCGTGGATGCGCGTCGCCTGCGAGGAGACCCGCGCGCTGCTGTGGGTCAACGACCGGCCCGACCTGGCGCTGGCCGCGGGCGCGGACGGCGTCCACGTGGGCCAGGCCGACGAGTCGGTGGCCTCGGTGCGTCAGCGGGTCGGGGAGGACGTGCTGATCGGGCTGTCCACCCACGCGCCGGACCAGCTCGAGGCCGGCATCGGGTCCGGCGCCGACCAGCTGAGCGTCGGCCCCGTCTGGGAGACCCCCACCAAGCCCGGCCGCCGTGCCACGGGGCTGGCCTACGTCCGACACGTCGCGCACCGCCGCCCCCCGGTGCCCTGGTTTGCGATCGGAGGGATCGACGAGGGGAACGTCCACGACGTCGCCGAGGCCGGCGCCGAGCGCGCGGTCGTGGTCCGCGCCCTGCGCCACGCAGATGATCCCGAGGCCGCCGCCGCACGGCTGAGGGCGGCCCTGGGGAGGAGCCCCGTTGGCGCGCCGCGCTAGCCGCAAGCGGCGCAGCCGCGGCTCGCGGCCAGCCGCCAAGCGCGCCCAGCCTGCCGCCGCGGCACCGCCCGAGACCGACGCCGAACGGATGGCGCGCGGGTATGCGCGCGGCCGCGCAAAGGACGAGGCGGCCCGGGCGGCGTTGGTGCCGCTCGCCCCGGGAGAGCGGCCGCTCGCGGTGACCGTGGCGTTCGTCGTGGCGGTGGTTGCCCTCGGGGCGAACCTCGTCGCGCTGGTGCTCAACTTCGGCGACGGGAACGGTCGCCAGACCAGCTACACGATCGTCGGCTGCGTGCTGCTCGCGATGATGGCCTGGGGGATGTGGCGGGCGCGCTACTGGGCGGTACTGGGGATGCAGGCCCTGCTGGCGATCTCGGTGCTGCTGGCCGCCCTGGCCCTGACGACCGCCGTCAACGCGGCCGCCGGACTGTTCTCCGCGGCGATAGTGGTGGGCGCCGGCGCCCTGTTCTGGTTCCTGGTCAAGGCGATGGCACGGATCCAGATGCCCGAGCGCCCGGGAGCCCGTAGCGATCGCTAGGAGCAGCGCATGAAGCGCTGCGTGACCGTGAAACGGTTGCCGGGCCGGTCGACGGCCACCACCGCCAGGCGGTTGGCGCCGGGGCGCAGACGCGCGAAGGGGATGCGGAAGCCGAAGCGGTCGTCCTTCGTCCTGGACGACCGGCGACCGTTGAGGTAGATGGCCACGGCGCGCAGCGGCGAGCTGTCGCGGACCCTGACCCGTGCGCGCAGGTCGGCGCCTGTGCACCTCCCCGAGATCCCGGTCAGGCGCACCCGGGGCGGTGTCGTGTCGCGGCAGGGCGGGGTGGACGCGGGGGGAGGAGTGGTCGGCGCGGCGGGGCAGGGCTCGGTGAGGACGCCGCCACGCGCCGTGGAGTGACCTTCCGCCGGCGCCGCCACGGCCAGCACGAGCGCCGACAGCACGCCCGCCGATGTGACTACCGCCCCCAGACGCCCCCGTCGCATGCCGGCACGGTACCCGCTCGGCGCGGTCCTCGGCTCACCGGCCGCCTCGGGCCGGTCGATAGTCTCGGCCAGCCGCTAGGAGCAGCGGCGGAAGCGGCGCGTGTACGTGACGCGGTTGCCGCGCCTGTCCACCGCGACCACCGTCAGCCGGTTGCGACCCTTGCGCAGGCGCGCGCGCCGCACCTTCACCGCGAAGCGCTTGCGCTTCGTGCTCTTCACCCGCCGCCCGTTGAGCCTCACCACCGCCCCGCGCAGGCCGGAGGTATCGGTCACGCGCACCCGCGCGTGCAGGTTGTGCCGTACGCATCTACGTGAGATGCCGGTCACACGCACCCGCGGGGGCGCGGTGTCGACGATGCAAGGAGAGGGCGCGGCCACGGTCTGCGACACGCCGTCGAAATAGGTGAAGGCGGCCGAGTTGTCAAACCGATTGGGAGCCGGGCAGGCCGGCGGCGTGGTGATGTAGTTGCGCACCCTCGAGCCGTCGCGCCGCGACACCGCGCCGATCCGCAGGTCGACGGTTCGGATGGCCGTGGCGCCGTCGGGCGGGCCGCCGGGAAGCCGGGGCACCTCGTTGGTGATCGTCGCCCCCCGGATCGGCGATCGCAGCACCATCCGGGCAGCGCCGGCAGGCTGGGGCTCGACCACGAAGATCAGCTCGCCGGCGTTGTTGATCAGGGTCACCGCGGCCGTGGTGCTGGCATCGGCGTTGACGCTGGACAGCGTGATCACCCCCGAGCCCACGACGCTGGCGGCCGGGCAGTCGCGCGCCCCGTTGGCCATCAGCTCGGCGTCGGAGAGCTTGCACACCGCGGGGGCCGAAGTGTCGATCTGCGAGCCGGCAGCCAGCGCGGTCACGATCCTCTGGACCGCGAAGGGCTTCGCGCTGGGGTCGTTGGGGTTGCGGTAGTTGATGATGATCCGCAGGCCGGTGCTGGAGGCGGGCTTGAGCTGGCTGAACAGCACCGCGGCGGTCTGACGCGGGGGTGCCTGGGCGTGCGCGGACGTGGGCAGCGCGATCGCCGCCAGGGCCAGCAGGACGGGTACAAGGGTCGCGCGCGCGCCTCTCGCTCGCATGCAGGGCACCGTACCCGTCTGACCGCCGTCCACGCGCCGGCTGCCTCGGGCCGGTCGATAGTCTCGCTCGGCGATGGCCGACTCCAAGTACGACTGCATCGTCATCGGCTCCGGGCCCGGCGGCTACGTGGCCGCCATCCGCGCCGCCCAGCTGGGGATGAAGACCGCGGTGGTGGAGAAGGCCGACGTCGTGGGCGGGCGCTGCCTCAACGAGGCGTGCATCCCGGCCAAGGCCGTCCTGCGCGTGGCAGACGCCATGAAGGAGGTCCAGGGAGCCAAGTCCTTCGGCATCACCACCGGCGAGGTGAGCTTCGACTTCTCCGGCGCCACCAAGCACCGCGACAAGGTGGTCAAGACGATGAACGGCGGCGTGGCGATGCTGTTCGACAAGAACAAGATCGACGTGATCGAGGGCCACGGCGCAGTGACCGACGACGGCAGCGTGAAGGTGGGCGGCTCCTTCGACGGCAACGAGATCGAGGCCGACAGGGTGATCCTGGCCACGGGCTCGGTGGCCAGGCCGGTGGGCGGCCTCGAGTTCGGCGGGCGGATCGTGGACACCGCCGCCATGTGGCTCACATCCGAGCAGCCCAAGCGGCTCGCGGTGATCGGCGCGGGCGCGTCGGGCACCGAGGTGGCCTCGGCCTTCGGCCGGCTGGGCACGGAGGTGATCCTGCTCGAGGCGCTCGACCAGATCCTGCCGCTCGAGGACAAGGAGATCGCGCGCGCCACCGCCCGGGAGATCGCGAAGCAGAACGTGAAGATCGTGACCTCGGCCAACGTCGAGAACGTGGACGACTCCGGCGACTCGGTGAAGATCGAGGTGGGCGGCGAGACGTACGAGGTCGACCTGGTCTGCATCGCCGCCGGTCGCGGCGCCGACGTGGAGGGGCTCGGCCTGGAGGATGCAGGGATCGAGACCACCGACCGCGGGCTGGTGAAGGTCGACGGCGCGCAGCGCACATCCAAGGAGGGCGTGTGGGCGATCGGCGACCTGGTGCCCGGGCCCGCCCTGGCCCACAAGGCCTCCGACGAGGGCGTGATCGCGGTCGAGGACTCTGCCGGCATGGACACCCATCCGATCGACTATCCCTACGTCCCGCGCGTGACCTTCTGCGCGCCCCAGGTGGCCTCCTTCGGGCTCACCGAGGCGCAGGCCAAGGAGGCCGGCTACGACGTGACCGTGGGCAAGGTCCCGATGGGCGCCGTGGGCGCGCCCACCGTCTACGGCGACCGCAGTGGCATGGTCAAGATCATCGGCGACAAGAAGTACGGCGAGATCATCGGCGCCCACATCGTCTCCCCCAAGGCGGCGGAGCTGATCGAGGAGCTGGTGATAGCCCGCGACCTGGAGGGCGGCTACCACGAGCTGGCCCATTCGATCCACCCGCACCCGGCCTTCGCCGAGACCGTGCTCGAGGCGGCGCGCGCCGCCGACGGCTGGCTCATCCACGGCTAGCCGCGCTCAGGCATGCCCGAGCAGCCCGTCTTCTACTACGACCTCGGCTCGCCCTACGCGTACCTGGCCGCCGAGCGGGTGAACCAGGTGCTGGGTGTGGTGCCCAAGTGGCAGCCGATCCTGCTCGGGGGCATCTGGCAGCACACGGGCGGGGGCTCGTGGTCGCAGACCGAGCGCCGCGAGGGAGGCATCGCCGAGGTGGAGCGCCGGGCCGCCGAGCGCGGGCTCCAGCCTGTCCGCTGGCCCGATCCCTGGCCGACCAACACCATCACCGCCATGCGCGCCGCCACCTTCGCCCAGCAGGGCGGGCGGGCTGTGGCGTTCTCGCTCGCCGCATTTCGCCAGGCCTTCGCCGGCGGGCGCGACCTGTCGGTCACAGACAACGTGCTGGTGGCCGCGGCCGCCTGCGAGCTGCACCCGCGCGCGGTGCTCAAGGCCATCGAGACGCGCGCGGTGAAGGAGGGGCTGCGCTCGGCCACCGACGCCGCCGCCGAGCGGGGCGTGATCGGCGTGCCCACCGTTGCCGTGGGCGACAAGCTGTTCTGGGGCGATGACCAACTCGAGCAGGCGGCCGCCGCGCTGAGCTGAGCCGGCCGGACGTCAGCGGACGCGGTAGCGCAGCTCGACCATCCCGGAGGAAAGGGTCTCGCTGGACTCGAGCAGCATGGGCGCGTCGATCCGCTCGCTCAGGAAGGGAATCCCATCTCCCAGCACCAGGGGCGCCACGGTCACGATCAGCTCGTCCAGCAGGCCGGCGGCCACGAACTGGTCGGCCAGGTCCCGGCCCCCGACGACCCAGATCGACTTCTCCCCGGCCGCGTCGGCCATGGCGCCGAACACGTCAGCCACCGGGCGGTCGGTGAACTCCACGTGGGCGCCGTCGGGCGGCTCCTCGGCCCGCGAGGTGAACACCCAGCTCGGGGTATCGCCGTAGGGCCAGTCCTCTCCCCACTCGTGGAAGACCTGGCGATAGGTGCGCCCGCCCATCGCGATGGCGCCCACGCCCGCGATGAACCGCTCGTAGGAGTCCCCACGCTCGGGCGGCGGGTCCATGTCCCTGGGTCCTTCGTACTTCGTGAGCCAGTCGAGGGTGCCGTCGGCTTCGGCCAGGAAGCCGTCGAGGCTGATCGCGAGGTAGTAGGCCGAACGCGCCATCGCGGCCACGCTAGCGCCCCGTTGCCGGCGCGTGCAGCGGCTACAGTCGCAGTCGATGGCCACAGAGCACGCCACCCGCGGCCGTGGCCCCGATGAGAGGGGCGTGGCGGCGGGCGAGCGCTCGCTTCCCGACCGCGAGACCTGCGAGCGGATCCTGGCCAAGATGCAGCTGATCCGCCGCTTCGAGGAGCGCGCGGGCGAGATGTACGCCAAGGCCAAGATCGGCGGCTTCCTGCACCTGTGCATCGGCGAGGAGGCCACCATCGTGGGCGCCACGCAGGCCCTGCGCGACTCCGACTACCTGCTCTCCACCTACCGCGAGCACGGTCAGGCGCTGGCCCGCGGCACGTCGCCCGAGGCGGTGATGGCCGAGCTGTTCGGCAAGCGCGACGGCTGCTCGGGTGGCCGCGGCGGGTCCATGCACCTGTTCGACATGGAGCGCCGCTTCCTGGGCGGCTATGGGATCGTGGGCGGCAACCTGCCCCTGGCCGCGGGCGTGGCCCTGGCCAGCGACTACACCGAGACCGACGACGCCACGCTGTGCATGTTCGGTGACGGCGCCACCAACACGGGCAACTTCGGCGAGACGATGAACTTCGCGGCGCTGTGGAAGCTGCCGTTCGTGTTCATGGTGATCAACAACCAGTTCGGGATGGGCACCGCTCTCGAGCGCCACTCCGCGGTGACCGACCTGTCCGAGAAGGCCGCCGGCTACGGCGTGCCCGGCCGCCGTTGCGACGGCATGGACGTGCTCGACGTGCACGCCACCGTGGGCGAGGCGCTGGAGACCGCGCGCAAGGATCGCCAGCCGCTGCTCGTCGAGGCGGTGACCTACCGCTACCGCGGCCACTCCATGGCCGATCCCGAGGACTACCGGACCAAGGACGAGGTGGAGGAGTGGCGCGGGCGCGATCCGCTCGCCGCCTTCCCCAGCCGGCTGACCGACGAGGGCATGATCTCCCGGGAGGACGTCGAGCGGATGGACGCGGAGGCCGTGGCGGCCGTGGACGCGGCCGTCGAGTTCGCGGACAAGTCGCCGTTCCCCGACCTCGACTCGCTCTACGACGACATCTACGTGATCGGCGAGCAGGTGAAGTCGTCGTGGTACTCCACCGACGTGCGCTCGCCGGACACCCACCGGGGCGAGCACGAGCGCGAGGCGGGCGACGTCGCCCGCGAGCTGGCCGAGGCCGGCGCCGCGCACGAGGACGACACCGACGACGAGATGCGCGAGGCGCGCGGCCGCGGCGAGGGCGGCTAGGGCGTCTTGGCCACCACCATGCGCTACCGCGAGGCGCTGAACCTGGCGCTGCGCGAGGAGATGAACGCCGACGAGAACGTGTTCCTGATGGGCGAGGACATCGGCGTCTTCCAGGGCGCGTTCAAGGTCACCGCCGGCCTGCTGGAGGAGTTCGGGGAGAAGCGCGTGCGCGACACGCCTATCTCGGAGAACACGATCGTCGGCATGGGCGTCGGCGCGGCGATGGCGGGCCTGCGGCCGGTGGTCGAGCTGATGACGATCAACTTCTCGCTGCTGGCGCTCGACCAGGTGATAAACAGCGCGGCGTCGATCCGGTACATGTTCGGCGCCCAGGTCAAGGTGCCGCTGGTGATCCGCATGCCCCAGGGCGCGGGGCACCAGCTGGGCCCGACGCACTCTCACTCGCTGGAGGCCATGTACGCGCATGTCCCCGGGTTGCTGGTGGCGGTGCCCACCACGCCGGCCGACGCCCGCGGGCTCCTGAAGGCGGCGATCCGCGACGACAACCCGGTGATCTTCATCGAGCACGAGACGCTCTACGGCCGCCGGGGCGAGGTGGCCGAAGACGACGACGAGCCGATCCAGTTCGGCCAGGCCGCCGTGCGCCGTGAGGGCGACGATGTGACGATCGTCGGCATCTCGCGCATGAACGAGACCGCGCTGAAGGCCGCCGAGACGCTGGCCTCCGAGCACGAGATCGAGGCCGAGGTGATCGACCCGCGTACGCTGCGCCCGCTCGACCTGGACACCATCCTGGAGTCGGTGCACAAGACCAACCGCGCGGTGATCGTCGAGGAGGGCTGGCCCCACGACGGCGTGGGGGCGAACATGGCCGCGCTGATCCAGGAGCAGGCCTTCGACTACCTGGACGCACCCGTCGCGCGGGTGGCCGGCGCCGACGTGCCCATGCCCTATTCCAAGCCGCTCGAGCAGGCCGCGTTCCCGCACGAGGAGCACGTGGTGCAGGCGGCGATCTCCACGTTCAGGGACGTCTGAGCTTGGCCACCGAGGTGAACATGCCGCGGCTGTCGGACTCCATGGAGGAGGGCACGGTGCTCAAGTGGCTCGTGGAAGTCGGCGGTGAGGTGAAGCGGGGCGAGCCGCTGGTGGAGATCGAGACCGACAAGGCGAACATGACCTACGAGGCCGACTCCGACGGCGTGCTGCTCGAGGTGGTGGCCGACGAGGGCGACACCCTGGCCGTGGGCGAGGTGATCGCCCGGGTGGGCGAGGCGGGCGAGGAGGCGCCGAAACGGGCCGCGTCCGAGCCGGAGGAAGAACCGGATCCCCAGCCGGAGGAGGAGGGAGAGCCGGAGCCGGACCAGCCGCCTGCGCGGCGCACGCCTTCGGGCAACGGCGGCGAGCGCGTCAAGGCCTCGCCCGTCGCGCGCCGGATCGCCGGGGAGCTGGGCGTGGAGCTGGCCACGGTCGAGGGATCGGGACCGGGCGGTCGCGTGATCAAGGCCGACGTGGAGGCGACCGCCGGCGCCGGGGCGCCCGCGCCGGAGGTGCCCGCCGAGAAGCCCGCGCCCGCGCCCGCGGCCGGCGAAGCCGGCGTGAAGGGCCAACCCGAGACCGTCGAGCTCACCCGCCTGCAGCGCACCGTCTCGCGGCGGATGGCCGAGTCGAAGGCGACCGCGCCCGACTTCGCCCTCGAGGTCGAGGTGGACATGACGCTGTGCATCGAGCTACGCGGGCGGCTCAAGGAGTCGGCCGTCGACGGCGCGCTCCCCTCCTACAACGACATGATCGTAAAGGCCGTCGGCCTGGCCGCGCGCGAGCACCCCAAGGTCAACGGGGCCTACCGCGACGGGCAGTTCGAGCTCTACCCCGAGGTGAACGTGGGCGTCGCGGTCGCGGCACAGGACGCGCTGGTGGTGCCCGTCGTGCGCGGCGCGGACCAGCGCTCGCTGGGCGACATCGCGCGCCAGGCGCGGCGGCTGATCGACAAGGTCCGCGACGGCTCGATCACACCGCCCGAGCTCTCGGGCGGGACCATCACCGTGTCGAACCTCGGCATGTACGGGATCGACCGCTTCACCGCGATCATCAACCCACCGCAGGCGGCGATCCTGTCCATCGGGGCACTGAAGAAGAAGCCGGTCGTGGACGACCGCGATCGCGTGGTGTCGCGCGACGCGATGACGATCACGATGGTCTGCGACCACCGCATCCTCTACGGCGCCGACGGCGCCGAGTTCCTGGGCCGCGTGCGCGAGCTGCTCGAACAGCCGCTGGCGCTGGCGTTGTAGGGCCCGGGCCGCTCAGGGTTCGAGGTCGGTCTCGACCTCATAGAACCGTTCGACAGGCAGGCCCAGCGCCTCCGCGTGAGCCTTCACGCTGTCCGGGCTCGGGGACTCGTACAGGCAGAAGGCTTTCAGCCCCTCGGGTGCGCGTACGACGTGCGTGTGCTCCCAGGTAATTTCCGGGAAACGCTCCGCCCGGATCTGCTGTGAGCGTTCCGCGATGCGATCCAGCTCCTCTCGCGAGACATCGCCGACGTTGCGTTCCATGAGGTACCTGGCCATTGGGTCAGTCTCCCACTCGCGCCGGCCCGCCGCCAGCCGTATTTGACGCCGCGCGCCCGGTCGTAAGATCCGGAGACGAATGACGGTCGCGATCCGCTTGTTGGGCAAGCCCCGGATCGAGCGCGCCGGAGATGCACCGCCGCCACGCGGGCGAAAGACCTGGGCCCTGCTGACCTATCTGTTGCTGTGCGAACGCCCGCCGCCGCGGACCCGGGTTGCTTCGCTGCTGTTCTCGGAGGCCGACGACCCGCTCGGCGCCCTGCGCTGGAGCCTGGCGGACCTACGGCGTGCACTGGGCGCGGCCGACGTGGCCACCGGCGACCCGATCGAACTGGGCCTTCCCGCCGATACCTCGGTCGACGTCAGCGCGCGGATGGCTCCCGGCGACGAGCTCCCGTTTGCCCTCCCGGAGGGCGACCTGCTCGAGGGCATGGTGTTTCCTTCGAGCCCGTTGTTTGAGTCCTGGCTCGCGGTACAGCGGCGCTACCTGGACGGCGCCGCCCGCGCGCTCGCGCACGACGAGGCCCTGGCCCGGCTGGCGAAGAGCGATCCGGCGGGCGCGACCGAGGTCGCTGCCCGCCTCGTGTCGCAAGACCCGCTCGACCAGGCCGGCCAGGAACTGCTCATCCGTTGTCTGGCGAGGGCCGGCGACTCGCGGGCAGCACAACGCCAGCTCGCGGAGTGCGAAGCCCTGTTCCAGCGCGAGCTGGGCGTGAGGCCGGGGGCCGGTCTGCGAGCGGCGGCGGGCGAGACCGCCGCCAGCGCCCCAAGTGCGGTCGGCGACCCCAGCGCCGCCCTCGGACAGCTGCGGGCCGGAGAGGCAGCGCTGGACGCCGGCGCCGTCGAGCCCGGCGTCGAGATCCTCCGACAGGCCTGTGCCGAGGCGGCCGCCAGCGGGGACGCCTCGCTCGAGGCCCGGGCCCTCACGACGCTGGGGTCCGCGCTCGTACACGCCGTCCGGGGCCGCGACGAGGAGGGCGCCGTACGCCTTCACGAAGCACTCCAGCTCGCGGAGGGGTGCGGAGAGCGAGCCACGGTCGCCTCCGCCTGCCGCGAGTTGGGCTACATCGATGTCCAGGCCGGACGCGCGCCCTCGGCCGGGCGCTGGCTGGCGCGGGCTACCGAGCTCGCCGACGAGAACGAGGAGCTCTGCGCGGTCTTGGGAGTGCGCGGCATGGCTCTGTCCGACCGAGCCCATTACGGCGCGGCGCTCGGCCTGCTGCACAAGTCCGTCGCCCGGGCGGAGCGCTGCGGGCGACCAAGGCAGGCCGCATGGTCGCTGTCTCTGATCGGCCGCGTCCACTTGTTGCGAGGCGAGTCCAACCTCGCGCTCGCTCCGCTGGAGGAGAGCCTCGCCCTCGTCGCGACCGAGCGCTGGACGGCGTTCGAACCGTGGCCGGAGGCGCTCCGGGCGGAGGCGTCGCTCCTGATGGGTCGCGCCGATCAGGCGGCCGAACGGCTCGACCACGCCTTCCGCCTCGCCTGCCAGCTGGGCGATCCCTGCTGGGAGGCGATGGGGGCGAGGTTGTCGGGTCTCCTTGCCGCCGAGGCGGGAGACCCCGCGCAGGCGCGCGAACAGCTCGCCGACGCCCTCGAGCGAGCCACGCGCGTGTCCGACTCGTACCAGTGGGTGCACGGCCACGTCCTCGACACCGCCGCCGGCCTGGCGGTGGACGCGGGAGCTCCGGACGCGGCCCAGGCTGCCGACGCGCTCGCCGAGCTCGGGGAGCGATGTGGGCTGCGGGAGCTAGTGGTGCGCGCACACGTGCACCGCGGCCGGCTGGGTGACCGGGACTCCTTGGAGTCCGCCCGCCTGCTTGCCGCCGAGATAGACAACCCCGGCCTCGAGGCACTCGTCGAGCAGGCCGTGCCGGCCTGACGTCACACGCTCGCTCACACGTCCTTCGGCTTCGCTGGGTCCTCAAGCCAAACGAGGAGGACGATATGCCGTACATCAACTGTCGTGTGATGGAGGGCGTGCTCTCCGATGACCAGAAGGCCGAGGTCGCCGAGAGCTTCACCGAGACAATCGCAACGGTCGTGGGCGAGCCCGTCCGCGGCCTCACCTGGGTGGTGATCGACGACATCGCCAGCGGCCAGCTGACGATCGGCGGCCGCCCAGTCACCACCGAAGGGGTGCACGAGGTGCTGGCCGGGGCACCGGCGGGCGCCTGAGAGCCGGACGGCCAGGGCGGCGGCGCGCGCTCCGCGTCGCCGCCCGAGCCGCCGCGCCGCTCAGCCCGAAGCGGCCAGCTGTTCGGAGGCCGCGAGGTCGAAGTCACCGAAGTCCGAGCCCAGGCCACCCGCCACGCGAGCGGCCGCCGCGCATCCCAGCAGGGCCGACTCGCGCAGCGAGCGCTCCAGCGAGCGCCCGCGCAGGAAGCCGGCGCTGAAGGCGTCGCCGCAGCCCGTGGTGTCCACCACCTCAACGTCGAAGGCGGGCACGCGCTCGACCCCCTCGGCGGACACCACCACCGCGCCGTCGGGACCGGCCGTGGCCGCCACGCATCCCACCCCGCGGCCGAGCAGGGCACGCGCGCCTGCCTCGATCTCGTCCTCACCGGAGAGGGCCAGCACCTGCTCCTCGTTGGGCAGCAGGTAGTCCAGGTGCTCGAAGGCGGGGCCGATCCAGTCCACGATCTGCGCGGCCTGCTCGCCCGGGGCGAGGATGTCGGCGGAGGTCACGACGCCGTGCGAGCGGGCGAAGGAGAGGATCTCGGCCGCCGCCTCGCCGCCCATGAACTCGGGCGCGCCCAGGTGCAGGTGGGTGCAGGCAGCGATCGCGTCCCAGGGGGCGTCGGCGGCCCCGTAGGTGGCGTTGGCGCCCACCACGTGCAGGGCCGGGCGATCGCCGTTGGGGCGGATGGGCAGCACGCTGGCCGAGGTCTGTACGCCGTCGCGGCGGACCAGCAGCGAGGGGTCCACCCCGGCGTCGGAGAGCAGGGTCACCAGCACGTCGCCCAGCGCGTCGGTGCCTATGGCGCCGGCGCTGCGCACCTCCGCACCGAGCTTGGCCAGCGTCAGCGCGGTGCCGCCGGCCGAGCCGGCCGCGGTGATGCGGATCTCCTCGACGAGCGCCCCGCCCTGCCCCGCGGGTATCCCCTCAACGGGGCGCGCCAGCACGTCGGTCACGTGCACCCCCAGGCAGATCGCCCTCATTCCGCGGCCTTGGTCGACCCGTAGCCGCGGGCCAGGGCCGCGTCGACCACGGCCGCGCGCTGGCTCTCGTCCAGCTCACGCGGCCGCCCGGCTGCCGCGGCGTGGAGGTACACGTCGGCGGCCCACTCGAGCAGCAGGGAGAGCTCCAGCGCAGCGTCGACGGTGTCGCCGACGGTGACCGCTCCATGGTTGGCCATGAGCACCGCGGTCCGACCCTCCAGCGCGTCGAGTACCGACTCCGCCAGCTCCGGCGTGCCGAAGGTCTCGTAGCGCGCCACCGGCACCGGACCCCCGAGGGCGAGCATCGCGTAGTGAACGCAGGGCAGCTCGTCGAGCACGCAGGCGGCGGCCGTGGACATCGGGGCGTGCGTGTGCACGACCGCCCCGGCACCGTGGCGGCCCACGGCGCCGAGATGGAGGTCCAGCTCCGAGGTCGGGGCCAGCGGCCCATCGACCTGGCGGCCCTCGAGGTCGACCACGCACACCTCATCGGCCTGGACGTCGGCCAGCGCGGCCCCGGTGGGCGTGATCGCCAATAGGTCTTCGGTGCGCTGGCTCACGTTGCCCGCGCTGCCCAGGACGAGGCCCTGCGCGGCCGACCGCCGCGCCACCGCCGCCACTCGCTCCCTTGCCTCGGCGATCTCCACGCGGCGATGGTAACTTCTCCGAACGCGAATTCGCTTTCACGTTCTCCCCTCCCCTTTGCCCGCCACCGTCACCCCCGCCCTGCGCCGCGAGCCCCAGCAGGCCCGCAGCCGGGCGCGGCTCGCCGGCCTGCTGGACGCCGCCGAGGCCCTGCTCGTGAGCGAGGGGCCCGGCGCCCTGTCCACCACCCGGATCGCCGCCGAGGCGGGGGTCTCGGTGGGCTCGCTGTACCAGTACTTCCCGGACAAGGCGGCGATCGTGGACGCGCTCGCCCGCCGCTACCTGTCGGACTTCGAGGGCCTGATGGAGGACCTCGTCCGCCGGGCGGAGGCGGGCGACTGGGACGACCCCGTCGGCTCCCTGATCGACGCGTTCGCCGAGCGCTACCTGGCCCAGCCGGGGTACCGGGCGCTGTGGCTGGGGCGTCACCTGAGCGAGGAGCTGCGGGGCGCCGACCGCGAGAACAAGGCCACCCTGGCCGAGGGCGTGCGGCGGATGCTCGTGAGGTCTCACACCGTGGCCGACGGACCGGGCACCGCCACGGCGTGCCACGCCGGGGTGCTGGCCGCCGACGCGCTGCTGCAGGAGGCCTTCCGCTGCCACCCCGCGGGCGATCCCGCGCTGCTCGATGAGGCAAAGCAACTGCTACGCGCGCACCTTCGATCCGCCATTCTGCGCTTTCCGCCCGGAGACCGTGCCGCCCCCTCACCACCAGGAGACCACACATGAGCGATAGCCCCGTCAGCCGCCGCCGCTTCCTGGGCACAGGGGCGCTGGCCGGCGCAGCGGCGGCCGGGCTCCCCTTGTCCGACGCCGAGGCCGCCAAGCACAAGAAGCGCCACAAGCGGCGCGGCACCCGCAGGGTCGACGTGGCCGTGGTGGGCGCCGGCTTCGCCGGCCTGACCGCCGCGCGCGAGCTCGTGCGCGACGGCCGCTCGGTGTGCGTGCTCGAGGCGCGCGACCGTGTCGGCGGACGCGTGTGGAACAAGGACCTCGGCAACAAGAAGGAGTCCGAGCGCGGCGGCACCTTCGTCGGCCCGACCCAGGACAGGGTGATCGCGCTGGCCGACTCGTTCGGCATCGGGCGCTTCAACACCTACGACGACGGCAACAACGTCTTCTACGCCGACGGGGACCGCAGCCTGTTCAGCGACACCTCGCCGACCGGCTCCGCGCCGTTCGATCCCTCCATCCTGGCCGACCTGGCCACGGTGGTCACGCGCCTGGACGACATGGCCTCGCGGATTCCGGTGGACGCGCCGTGGCAGGCCGCCAACGCGAGGGAGTACGACAGCCAGACGCTCGAGACGTTCCTGCGCGACAACTCCACCTCGGAGAAGTTCCGCCGCCTGGCCGCCACCGCCACGCGGCCGATCTTCGGCGCCGAGCCGCGTGAGCTATCGCTGCTGTTCGTCCTCTTCTACATCGCCTCCTCCGGCAACGAGCGCAACGTGGGCACCTTCGAGCGCAACTTCAACACCCGCGGGGGCGCCCAGGAGCAGCGTTTCATCGGGGGCTCGCAGCAGATCGCCCACGAGCTGCACAAGCGGCTGGGCAAGCGGGTGGTGCTGCGCACGCCGGTGACCGGGATCGTGCAGGACAAGAGCGGCGCGACCATCTACTCCAAGCGCCTGATCGTGAAGGCCAAGCGCGTGATCGTGGCCGTGCCGCCCGTGTTCGCCGCGAGCATCGACTACACCCCCGACCTGCCCTTCGAGCGCAAGGCGCTGCTCGATCGCATCCCGCAGGGCACCTTGCTCAAGGTGGCCGCCGTCTACGACAGCCCGTTCTGGCGCCCCAAGGGGCTCACCGGTCAGGCGCTGTCGCTGAACGGCCCGGTGAACGCCACCTTCGACGACTCGCCGCCCGACGGCTCGCCGGGCGTGGTGTTCGGGTTCATCGGCGGCGACGACGCGCGCTCGTTCCGGCGCCGCACGCCGGCCGACCGCCGCAACGCCGTGCTGTCGAACTTCACCGACTTCTTCGGAGCCGAGGGCCGCAGCGCTCGCGACTACTTCGAGTCCGACTGGCCCGGGGAGCGCTGGTCGCGCGGGGCGCCGGTGGGCATCTACGGACCCGGCACGCTGACCACCTTCGGGGCGGCCATCCGCCGTCCGGTGCGTCGCATCCACTGGGCCGGCACGGAGACCTCGGGCTACTGGAACGGGTACATGGACGGCGCCGTGCGCTCGGGCGAGCGGGCCGCGCGCGAAGTGATCGAGGCGCTGTGAGGCGGATGCTCACGTCCCTCGGTGTGACAGCGGCCGTGGCGGCGAGCGTTCTCGCCGGCGGCCTGGCCGAGGCCGGCGCGGCCCAGCGCGCCCGCTTCGACACCCAGCTGCTGGCCCGCATCCCCACGCCCGGCTTCCCGGCCCTGGCCTACGTGCACCCCGACGGGCGGATCTACGAGGGCACCTACGTGAACCCCAACGCGTCCGGGGTGCCCTCGCGCATCTTCGAGTTCACCGGCGCGGGCGAGCTGCTGCGCTCCTTCACGGTGCCGGGTCAGGACCTGGCCGGCGAGCACGGCGTGCAGGTGACCACCAGCGACGCCCGCGGCAACCTCGTCGTGCTCGACCGCTCGCCCGCCCGCGCGCTCAAGCTCGACCGGCGCACGGGCGAGTTCAGCTCCTACGCCACCTTTGCCGACCTCAAGCCGTGTCCACCCGGCCCGGTGACCAGTGGCTGCTCGCCCACCATGGACGACCAGCCCGCGATCCCCAACTACGGCGCCTGGGGGCCCGACGGCAGCCTGTACGTGACCGACTACGGCCAGGGCGTGGTCTGGCGCGTGCCGCCGGGCGGGGGCACCGCGGCGATCTGGCTGGCCGACCGGCGCCTGGACGGCGGCGACTTCGGCACCACGGGCATCCTCCTCGGGCCCGACGGCAAGAGCCTCTACATCGCCCAGGGCAGCTCGGCCGGCCTGGGCGCGCTCAACCCCACGACGGGCAAGCTGTACGTGGTGGCCATCAACGGCGGCCAGCCCGGGGAGCTGCGCCAGATGTGGGAAAGCCAGCCCGGCGACCTGCCCGACGGCTTCGCGATCGCCGCCTCCGGCCGGGTCTACGTGCCGCTCGTGGGGCTGCCGGGGCAGATCGCGGTGCTGGCCCCCGACGGGCGCGAGATCGAGCGCTTCCCACAGGCGCCCGGCACTGGCGACAACGGGTCCGAGGTGCCGTTCGACTCTCCGTCGAGCGCGCGCTTCCTGGGCACCCGGCTGATCGTGGCCAACCAGAGCGCGGTGGCCGGCGACCCGACCCACCAGGCCCTGCTCGACGTCGAGGCAGGGGAGACCGGCCTGCCCGAGGTGATTCCCGGCAGGGACAAGATCGCCCCAACCCTCAGCCGGGTGTCCGTGAAGCCCAGGCACTTTGCGGTCGTCCGGCGCGGTGGCAAGCTGCGCCACGCGCGCCGGGGCCAGGCCGCCCGCGGCGCACGGCTGCGGTTCTCGGTCAGCGAGCCGGCGACCATCCAGGTGCGCGTGGAGCGCCGCGAGGGCCGCCGCTACCCGCGCCGTCAGACGATCGAGCGCACCGTGGGCGCGGGCAGGCACTCGATCGCCTTCACCGGCCGGGTGCGGCGTCACGGCCGCAGCGTCCCCCTTCCGCGCGCGGCGTATCGATTCTCGATCCGGGTGAGCGACCCGTCGGGCAACCGCTCCGGCCGGGTGTTCCGCAGCTTCAGGATCGTGCGCGGACGCTGAGCGCATGGACCAGCGGATCAGCCTGGTGACGCTGGCCGTGGAGGATCCGGACCGTGCTCGGGCCTTCTACGGAGCCATGGGCTGGGAGCCCCGCAGCCAGCCCGACGAGGACATCACCTTCTACCAGGCCGAGGGCATGGGCTTTGCGCTCTGGCGCCGGTCGACCATGGCGGCCGAGACCGCCGGGGAGGTGCACCGGGGCAGCACGATGCTGGCCTACAACGTGGAGGGCGAAGCCGAGGTGGACGCCGTGCTGGCCGCCGCGGAGGAGGCGGGCGGCACCATGGTCAAGCCCGCCCGGCGCACGGACTGGGGCGGCTACTCGGGCACGTTCGCCGATCCCGACGACAACCAGTGGGAGGTGGCCCACAACCCGGGTTGGCCCCTGGACGAGCGCGGCAGGGTGACGATCCCGAAGGGCTGACGCCTAGCCGACCGCCCCGCCGGCCGGGGTCGGCGAGGTGGGATCCGCCCCCGCGGCGCCCGTATGCTCCCGCGCCAGGTAGTCCTCGATCTCGGCCGGCCGGTCCTTCGAGCGGCCGCACACGGCCAGCAGATCGGACATGGTGGCGATCTCCTCGACCTGCTCCTTCAGGAACCACTGGGTGAACTGCTCGGAGACGAAGTCGTTGGCCTCGCGGGCGATGGCGGCCAGCGACGAGATCTGATCGGTCACGCGCTTCTCCTGCTCGAGCGCGATGCGCACGGGCTCCACCACGTCGGCGAAGTCGGTGGTGGGGGCGGAGACCCCGGGGATCACCGGCGTCTCGTTGGCGTCGAGCATGTACTGGACCATCATCATCGCGTGGTCGCGCTCCTCGAGCGCCTGGCGGTAGAAGAAGCCGGCGAGCTGGGGAAGCGTGAGCGCCTCGTAGTGGACGGCCACCGCAACGTACTGCTGCGACGCGCCGAACTCCCGGCCGATCTGGTCGTTCAGTGCGGTGACGAACTGGTGCGCCGGCATCTTCGCTCCTTCTCGTCGGTGAGCTTGCGGGTCATGCGCGAAACCTAAAGCCCGTCTCGGCCACCGGCACCTGCATCGGACTCTCGGGCAGCCCGGGTGGAGGCGGTCCCGGCAGGTTGAACTCGCGCGGCGCTACGTCGTTGGGCGTGTCCGGGTGGAAGACGGCGGCCAGGTACTGGATGTGGTCGCGGCCCACGCCCAGCTCGGTCTGGCCGCCGCCGTAGGCGCCGATCCCCGCGCGCGCGCAGTAGTCATAGGCGGCACACAGCGACTCCAGGCCGCCCAGCCGCGAGGGCTTGACGTTTACCGTCCTGGGCGCAAACGGCAGCGCCTCGATGTCGGCCACGGAATGGACCGGGGCGTCCCAGGTGATCCGGTCGCGATGGGGCTCGAGCACCTTCGCAGCCTCGGGATTCGACAGGTCGGGGTCCTCGAGCCAGGCGTGGGGAAAGGCTTCGGCCACGCGCCCGTAGAGCTCGGGATCGGTCTCGACATCCACCGGCGTGCCCGAGTAGTGGCCCTTGAAGTCCAGGGAGTCGACCGCGCCCGTGACCGCCAGCTCGGCCATCAGGCCGTTGGACCAGTTGGGGGTCGGGTCCAGCTTGAAGCGCGTCGCGGGGTAGCGCTCGAGAACCCCGTAGAGGCGGTCGGCCGTCTCCGGACCATCCTGTCCGGGCGGGGCGAGGCGCATGGAGACCACGTAGGTGAGCGGCCGGACCTCGCGTTCCACCGCGTCGGCCAGCGACCGCCCCCCCTGGCGCAGCGCCAGGTCCAGCGCCGCCGACTCGAAGGCCCAGCGCCGGTACAGGCGCGAGAAGTCGCGCGCCGGCGGGGAGCCCGGGAACAGGTCGAGGGTGTCCATCAGGTCCGACAGCTCACCCAGCGTCGACGGGCCGGTCAGGTCGAGCACCGGTCCGGCGTCCTGGAGGGCGACGTGGTCCAGCGCGTCGTAGACCACGTCCTCGCCCACGCCCTCCTCACCCCCGCCGCGCAGGCGAATGAGCGTGCACATGCGCACCCACTCGGGCGCGAACGCGTACTCGAGCCCCTCGAGGCCATAGCCCTCAATTGCGATCGGCAGGCCGGCCAGTCGCTCCCAGGTGCTCACGCCGCGACGGCCTCCTCGGGGCGCATGGCCGCCATCCGCTCGGCGCGCCGCTGCTGCCACACGGTGGCCAGCATGAGCGCCAGCGTGAACAGGAAGATCATCGTGGCCAGCACGTTGACCTGCGGCGGTATGGACACGCGCGCTGCGCCGTAGACGAACAGGGGGAACGTGACCGTGGAGCCGGCGTTGAAGTTGGTGATCACGAAGTCGTCGATCGACAGCGCGAAGGCGAGCAGGCCGCCGGCCAGGACCCCCGGGGCGATCAACGGGAGGGTCACGCGCATGAACGTCTGCACGGCGTTGGCGCCGAGGTCCTGGGCCGCCTCCTCCAGGTGGCGGTCGAAGCCGATCAGGCGCGAGCGGACGGTGACCACCACGAACGACACGTTGAACATCACGTGGGCGATGAAGATCGTGCCGAAGCCGGTGTTCACGCCCACCGACAGGAACAGCGACAACAGGGCCGCACCCAGCACCACCTCCGGCGAGGCGAGGGGCAGGAAGATGAAGAAGTTCACCGGCGCCCGTCCGCTGAACTGGTAGCGCACCAGGGCCAGCGCCATCAGCGTGCCCAGCGCGGTGGCCACGATCGTCGAGAGCACGGCGATCTCGATCGAGTTGAGCAGCGCCTCGCCCAGCCCCGGCACGCCGAACGGGTTCTGCCAGTGCTTGGTGGTGAAGCCCTGCCAGACGAAGTTGAAGCGGCTGCGCGTGTCGTTGAACGAGAACGCGATGATCACGAAGATCGGGAACAGCAGGTAGAGGATGGCCAGCCCCGCGTAGAGCTTCAGCGAGCCGTTCAGCAGCCCGCGCCCCAGCCGCACCAGGGCCGGCCGGCGTTCCGGCGTGACGCGCATCTGGCCCGCCGCCGACGCCTCCATCAGGACGCCTCGGCGCCCATCAGCGCCTCCGTCCCCGCGACCCGCGCCCAGATGCCCACCAGCACGAGGATGATCGCCATCAGCACGAACGACAGGGCCGCGGCCGTCGGATAGTCGGTGATCTCCAGGAAGCGGCTCTGGATCACGTTGCCGATCATCGCCTGGCGCGGCGTGCCCAGCAGCTGCGCGTTGATGTAGTCGCCTACCGACGGGATGAAAGTCAGCAGCGTGCCGGCCACGATCCCCGGCGCCGACAGCGGGATCACCACGCGGCGCACCACGTCGCGGCGCTTGGCGTAGAGGTCATAGGCGGCCTCGAGCATCCGCTTGTCGATCCGCTCCAGGCTGGCGTACAGCGGCAGGATCATGAAGGGCAGGAAGTTGTAGGTGATGCCCGCGATCACCGAGCCCGCGGTGGCCAGCACGCGCCCGTCCTGCGGTATCGCCCCGACGAACTTGAGCGCGTCCACCACGGGGCTGGCGTCGTCGAAGATCGTCTGCCAGGCAAGCGTGCGGATCAGATAGGTGGTGAAGAACGGCGCGATCACCGCGAGCAGCATCGCGTTGCGCCAGCGCCCGCCGTGGAACGCGATCGCGTAGGCCAGCGGGTAGGCGATCAGCAACGCCAGCACCGTGGCGATGCCGCCGTAGAGGAACGAGCGCAGGAACTGCTCGGAGTAGTTGGAGATCGAGTCGGCGTAGTTGGCGAAGTGCCACGTGAAGCGATAGCCCGTGTCGATCGAGCCCTCCTCCAGCGACACCTTCGCCATGTAGTACAGCGGCACCGCGAAGAAGACCAGCAGCCACGCCAGCCCGGGCGCCAGCAGCGCCCAGGGCAACCAGCCCCGCCTCCCCCGCAGCCGCGCCGCCATCCGGCTAGGCGCCGATCGCCTTCTGGAACGCCGTCTCGAGCTTCTTCTCGTCCGCCGGGCTGAGCGTCTTGAAGTTGTGGGCCTGGGACAGGTCGGGGAAGATCAGCGGGTTGTTGGCCACCTCGGGGTTGCTCTTCTCGAGGATCGGCTTGACCCCCTTGACCGGCGGCACGTAGTTCACGTACTCGGTGATCTTGGCCTGGACCTCGGGCCGGTAGACGAAGTCGATCATCTTCTGGGCCGTGAACGCGTGCGGCGCGCCGACGGGGATCTGCATGGAGTCGGTGAACACCATGTAGCCCTCCTTGGGCGTGGCGAACTTGATCTTGGGGTTGTCGATGCGCAGCTGCACCGAGTCGCCCGACCAGCCGAGCACGGCGAAGGAGTCCCCCTTGAGCAGGTCCTTGGTGAAGTCGTTGCCGGTGAAGCGCCGGATCTGTCCGTCCCTGGACGCCTTGGCGATCTTGTCCACCGCGGTCAGGGCGTCGTCGAGCGAGGCGTTCTCGGGGTCCTTGCCCTGGGCCAGCATCACCGACCCGACCGTGTCGCGCAGCTCGCTGAGCATGGTCACCTTGCCCTTGAGCTTGGGATCGAAGAGGTCGTTGACGCTGGTCAGGTCGCCGCCGATCTTGTCGCTGCGGTAGATCACCCCGACCTGGCCCGACTGCCACGGCATGGAGATCTCGCGCTTGGGGTCGAAGTCGGGCTTGGCCACCGCCGGCTCGATGTTCTTGACCGCGTTGGGCATCTGCGACTTGTCGAACTTCTGGACGTAGCCGAGCCGCTTCATGCGCGCGCACAGCCAGTCGGTGACCACGTGCAGGTCGCGACCGCCCGAGTTGCCCGCCGCGTACTGCTGGCGCACCTTGCCGAAGAACTCGACGTTGTCGTTGATCTCCTCGGTGTACTTCACCTTGGTGCCGTACTGGCGCTGGAAGGCCTCCAGCGTCGGGCGCTTCTTGGTCTTCTCGTCCACGTCGATGTACAGCGGCCAGTTGGAGAAGTTCAGCTGCTTGGCCATCTTGCCCTTGGCGATCGTCTTGGCCGCCTTCTTGTCGCCCGAGCCGATCCCACCCCCGCCGCAGGCGGCCAGCAGGCCGGCGGCGCTGAAGCCGGCGAACCCGACGCCGGCCTGCTTGAGCATCCGCCGGCGGGTCAGCTCGGCCTCCAGGGCCTCTTCCAGGATCGACTCGTAGCTGCGGCTCATGCCGGGGCTTCCTCCTTGGTGGTTTGCTCGATTGCCGCGCCGGCGGACTCTGCCGCCGGTGTGCGGACCAGGTGCATGTGCTCGGGGGACCAGGCCAGGCGGACGGGGTCGCCGGCGCCGGGAAGTCGCCGCCGTGCCGCCTCGTCGGCGTTGGGCACGAGCACGGTCATGGACACGTCGCCGGGGAGACGAACGTCGACCTGGGTCGCGGTGCCCAGGTAGAGCGTGCTCTCGATCCGGCCCTCGATGCTCGGGTAGCCCACCGGCGCCGGCTCGTCCGCGGGATGCAGCTCGAGCTTCTCGGGCCGCACCACCGCATGGCAGCGGTCGCCGGCGGCCAGGTCGCTCGACTCGCGACTGGCCACGTCGAGCCCGCCGTCCAGGCGCACATGGGCACCGGAGCCGTTGACCGACACCACCTGCGCCGGCATCAGGTTGGAGACGCCGATGAAGCCGGCCACGAAGGTTGTACGCGGACGCTCGTAGACGTCCTCGGGACCCTCGACCTGCTCGATCACGCCGCGGTTCATCACCGCGATCCGATCGGACATGGTCAGGGCCTCCTCCTGGTCGTGGGTCACATAGACGAACGTGATGCCCACGTCGCGCTGGATCCCCTTGAGCTGGAGCTGGAGGCCCTTGCGGAGCTTGAGGTCGAGCGCACCCAGCGGCTCGTCGAGCAGGAGCACGGCGGGCCGGTTGACCAGCGCCCGTGCCAGGGCCACCCGCTGCTGCTGGCCACCGGACAGCTGGCGCGGCTTGCGCTTGGCCTCCGCGCCCAGGCCCACCCGTTCGAGCTCCTGGCCCACACGGTCGCGCACCTCGGCCTTGCCCAGCTTGCGCCGCTCGAGCCCGAAGGCCACGTTCTTCTCCACGCTCAGGTGGGGGAACAGGGCGTAGCTCTGGAACACCGTGTTGGTCGGGCGCTTGAAGGCGGGAAGCCCTGACACGTCGGTCCCGTCGAGCAGGATCTGGCCCTCGGTGGGGTCCTCGAAGCCGGCGATCATGCGCAGCGTCGTGGTCTTGCCACAGCCGCTGGGGCCGAGCAGCGTGAAGAACTCGCCGCGCTCGATGTCCAGGTCCAAGCCGCGGACGGCGGTGAAGTCGCCGAAGCGCTTGACCACGCCGGAAAGCCGCACGCTCGGGGTCGACGCGCCGGTCTGGTCCGACTCAGTCACGGTTTTTGGCGATCTCTCTCCTCGTGGGCCCAGCACGCAGCTCGGCGCGATGCTCACGCTATGTGCGGGTCCGCGCGCTGACAAGGGCAGTATGACCCAACACCCGGCCGCCGCGTTGGACAAAATGTACAAAGAGACGGAGCGGCCTCTCACTCGCGGCGGATTGCCAGGCGGTCTTCCGGGGGATACCGTTGTCCGAAGCGTCCACCCGGAGGAGGAAGCGTGGCCAGCACGACCCCGCAGTACGTGACCCAGGAACCCGACGGCTCGGGCAGCGAGCTGCAGGCGCTGGCCAAGCGTCACCTGTGGATGCACTTCACGCGCATGAGCGCGTACGACAACGCCGACGTGCCGATCATCGTGCGGGGCGAGGGCTGCCACGTCTACGACGAGCACGGCAAGCGCTACTTCGACGGCCTCTCCTCCCTGTTCTGCGTGAACGCCGGTCACGGCCGTGCCGAGATCGCCGACGCGATGGCTGAGCAGGCCAAGGAGCTCGGCTTCTTCACCAACTGGAGCTACGCGCACCCGCGCGCCATCGAGCTCGCCGCCCGCATCGCCGGGCTGGCGCCGGGGGACCTGAACCGCGTCTTCTTCACCTCGGGCGGCAGCGAGGCCGTGGAGTCCGCGCTCAAGCTGTGCCGCAGCTACCACAAGAAGCGCGGCGACGGCCAGCGCTACAAGCTGATCGCGCGCAAGATCGCCTACCACGGCACAACGATGGGCGCCCTGTCGGCCACCGGCATCCCCGACCTGCGCGTGCCCTTCGAGCCGCTGACCCCCGGCGGCTGCCACGTGGCCAACACGAACTCCTACCGCTGGAGCGAGGAACGCGACCCGCTGTGGGCGGCCGACCAGATCGAGGAGCGGATCCTGTTCGAGGGGCCCGAGACCGTCTCCTGCGTGATCCTCGAGCCGGTCCAGAACGCCGGCGGCTGCTTCACCCCCCAGGACGGCTACTTCCAGCGCGTGCGTGAGATCTGCGATCGCTACGGCGTGCTGCTCATCTCCGACGAGGTGATCTGCTCGTGGGGCCGGCTCGGCGAGTACTTCGGCGCCCAGCGCTACGACTACCAGCCCGACATCATCACCACGGCCAAGGGCCTGACCTCGGCCTACGCCGCCATGGGCGCGGTGATCGTGTCGGACACCGTCGCCGAGCCCTTCATGGAGGACACGAACATCTTCATGCACGGCATCACCTTCGGCGGCCACCCCGTCGGCGCCGCTGCGGCCATGGCCAACCTCGACATCTTCGAGCGCGAGGACCTGCCCGGCAACGTGCGTGCCCACGAAGGCGAGTTCCGCGACCTGCTCGAAGGGCTGCGCGACATCCCGATCGTGGGCGACGTTCGCGGAGCGGGCTACTTCCACGCGATCGAGCTGGTCAAGGACCAGGACACCAAGCAGTCCTTCGACGACGACGAGTCGGAGTGGCTGCTGCGCGGCTTCCTGTCGGGCGCGCTGTACGAGCACGGCCTGATCTGCCGCGCCGACGACCGCGGTGACCCGGTGGTCCAGCTCTCGCCGCCGCTGATCGCCAAGAGCGAGGAGCTGCACGAGATCGAGGGCATCCTGCGTGAGGTCCTGACCCAGGCGGCCGCCGAGATGGCCTCCCGGTAACGGCGGAGGGGACCGGCGGGCGCCCGATGCTCACGCTGCGCACGCTGCTGGAGGAGGTGGAGCTGCACCTGGCCAGCGGCGACGAGGCGGCCGACTCGCCCGTCCGCTGGGTGCACATCACCGAGCTGCGCGACCCCACGCCGTGGCTGTCGGGCGGCGAGCTGATCCTGACCACCGGCCTCCAGCTGGGGAGCCCGGAGCTCCAGCGTGAGTTCGTGCGCCGGCTGGCCGACCATCATCTGGCGGGCCTGGGCTTCGGCTCAGGCTTCGGCCACGACGGCATCCCGCCTGCGCTGCTCGAGGAGGCGGACGCCATCGGATTTCCCGTGTTCGAGGTGCCGTATGACCTGCCCTTCATCGCCGTGACCGAGAAGGCCTTCGCGCGTCTGGTGAACGAGCAGTACGAGGTGCTGCAGCGCTCCATGGCCATCCACAAGCGGCTCGAGCGCCTGGTGATCGAGGAACGCGGCCTGGAGGAGCTCGTGCGCGCGCTGGCCGCCGCCCTGGGCGGCGCCGTGATGGTCCTCGACGCCCAGGGCGAGGTCATGGCGAGGCACACCTTCCGGCGCGAGCTCCCCGACGGCGCGCCCGATGCCGTGGCGGCCGCCGTGCGCACGCGCCAGGCCGTGCACGAGCGGGCCGGCGACGACGCCACCGAGTTCGCCCCCGACCACCCGGGCCTGGCCGGGCGCTCCGTGGCCATGCCCGTCTTCACGCGCGGGCGCGGCGTCCCACGGGCGTGGCTCGTCGCCGCCCGCGACGCCGGCGCGCTGGGCGACTTCGAGCGCCTGATCGTGCAGCAGGCCACCACGGTGGTGGCGCTGGAGCTGATGCGCCAGCGCGCGATGCACGACACCGAGCGGCGGCTGGCCGGCGACGTGCTCGCCGAGGCGCTGACCGGGCGGCTGGCCGAGCGCGAGGTGGCCTCACGGCTGCGCCCGTTCGGCGTGGGCGAGCGCGCCGCGGTGCTGATCTTCGCCACCCCGGACCCGACGGCCACCGCGGCCGAGCTCGACCGCTTCCTGCACGACGGCGGCTGGGGCGCGCTCGTCGCGCCGCGCGACAACCTGCTGTGCGCCGTGGTCGACGCCACCGCTCCGGACTCCGACCCGATGGAGATCGCCCGCGCGGCCCGGACCGCGCTGGGTGGACCGATGGCGGCCGCCAGCCGAGTCGACGCGGTGGGCTCGGTGCGCCATTCCTTCAACGAGGCCCGCTGCGCCCTGGACGCCGCGACGATCGCCAACGGCTCGGCACCCGACGTAGCCTCTTACCGCGACCTCGGCGCCTTCCAGCTGCTGCTCGCCCTCCAGGACGACGAGGCGCTGTCGCTCTACTGCCAGAGCGTGCTCGGCCCGCTGGAGGACGGCGGCGGCGAGTACGGCGACGAGCTGATCCGGTCACTGGAGGCCTTCATCGAGCAGAACGGCCAGTGGGAGCGGGCGGCCCGGGAGCTCTACTGCCACCGCCACACGCTGCGCTACCGAATCCGCAGGATCGAGGAGCTGACCGGTCGCGACCTGGGCTCGGCGCGCGACCGGATCGAGTTCTGGCTGGCCCTGCGCGGCCGGGAGTTGGTCGCGTGAGAGTGGCCGTGCTCGGCGCCGGCGGCATCATCGCCCCGGCGATCGTGCGCGACCTGGCCGAGTCCGAGGAGGTCGACCACCTGCTGCTGCTCGACCTGGACGAGGGCCGCGCGCGGGCCACCGCGGAGGCCCACGGCGGGCCGAAGGCGGAGGTCGGCGTGGTCGACCCGCGCGGCGGCCTGGGCTACCTGCTCACGGGGGTCGACCTGCTGGTCAACTCCGCCTCCTACCGGGCCAACCTCGACGCCATGCGCGCCAGCCTGGAGGCCGACTGCCACTACGTCGACCTCGGCGGGCTCTACCACGGCACCACCCGCCAGCTCGAGCTGGACGACGACTTCCGCTCCATCGGCCGGCTGGCGCTGTTGGGCATGGGCTCGAGCCCGGGCAAGACCAACGTGATGGGCGTGCGTGCGGCACGCGAGCTCGGCGCGTCGCCCGAGGCGATCGACGTATACGCCGCCGGCCGCGACCTCGACCCGCCCGACGGGCCGAGCTACCCGTACTCGTCGCGCACGCTGGTGGACGAGCTGACCGAGCCCCCTATGGCGCTGCGCCAGGGCCAGCCGGTCGCGCTGGAGCCGATGCAGGACGGCGGCGCCTACCCGTTCCCCGAGCCGATCGGCGAGGCGGGCTCGATCTACACCCTGCACTCCGAGGTGCGCACCTTCGGACCGAGCTTCGGCTGCACGGAGTGCTCGTTCCGCCTGTCACTGGCCCCCGCCGTGCTGGAGCGCGTGCGCGCGCTGGTGGGCGCATCGGACGAGGAGATCGCCGCCGCTGCCGCGGCCGCGGTTCCCGCCTCGGCCGACACGGTGTCGGCCCACGTGGTCACCGCCGCCACCTCCGGAAGGCGCGTGACGGTCACCGCCCTCACGCGCGGCATGCCCGAGTGGGCGCTGGGAGGCGGGATCGTGTCCACCGCAGCCCCGGCTGCGGCGGCGGTGCGACTGATCGCGCGGGGGACTATCGACGCCACCGGCGCCCTGCCCCCGGAGCGCTGTGTGGAGCCCGACGACCTGTTCCCCGAGCTCGAGCGCCGCAACTGCACCTTCGACGTCGAGATCGGACAGGAGGCGATGGCGCCGTGAGGGTTGGAGTGCCCACCGAGATCAAGTCGGACGAGTACCGCGTGGCGCTCACGCCCGCGGGCGCGCGCGAGCTGTCCGAGCACGGCCACGAGGTGCTCGTGCAGGCCGGGGCGGGCGAGGGCTCGGCCATCACCGACGCCGACTACGAGGCCCAGGGCGCGCGCATCGTCCCCGACGCCCGGGCCGTGTTCGCCGGGGCCGACATGGTGCTCGGCGTGAAGGAGCCCCAGCCCGGCGAGGTGGGCATGCTCGAGGCACGGCACACGCTCTTCACCTACCTGCACCTGGCCCCCGCCCCGGAGCTGACGCAGGGGCTGATGGCCAGCGGCGCCACCTGCGTGGCCTACGAGACCGTGGAGGATCGCGACGGGAGGCTGCCGCTGCTGGCGCCGATGAGCGAGGTGGCGGGCAAGATCGCCACCCAGGCCGGCGCCTTCATGCTGGAGAAGCCGCTCGGGGGCCGCGGACTGCTGCTGGGCGGCGTGCCCGGCGTGGCCGCGGGGAAGGTGCTGGTGATCGGCGGCGGGGTGGTGGGCATGAACGCCGCCATCATCGCGCTTGGCATGCAGGCAGAGACCTACGTGTTCGACCGCAACCCCGAGCGCCTGCGCGAGCTGGAGAGCGTGCTGAACTGGCGCGCCTCGACGGTGTTCGCCTCCACGCTGGCCATCGAGGAACACCTGCCCGACGCCGACCTGGTGATCGGCGCGGTGCTGGTCCACGGAGCCAAGGCCCCCCACGTGGTCACGCGCGAGCAGCTCGGGCTGATGAAGCCCCACGCTGTGCTGGTGGACGTCTCGATCGACCAGGGCGGCTGCTTCGAGACCTCGCGCCCCACCACCCACTCCGATCCCACCTACGAGGTCGACGGCATCACCCACTACTGCGTGGCCAACATGCCCGGAGCGGTGCCGATCACCTCCACCTATGCGCTCACCAACGCCACGCTGCCCTACGTGCTCGCCCTGGCCGACCACGGCGTGCAGGCCGCCGTCGCCCGCGACCGCGGGTTGGCCCCGGGCGTGAACGTGGCCGGCGGCCACGTGACCAACGCGCCCGTGGCCGAGTCCCTGGGCCTCGAGCTCGCGCCGCTGGATCAGGCGCTGACAACCCTGTCCACCACCAACTGAGGAGAACGAGTGGCCACCGCGCAGAGAACCAAGCTGAGGAACTTCATCGGAGGCGAGTGGGTCGATCCCGCCTCCGGTGAGTCCGAGGAGATCGTGAACCCGGCCACCCTCGAGGTGATCGCCGAGGCGCCCGTGTCCGGCGCCGAGGACGTGGATCGCGCCGTCAAGGCGGCGCGCGGCGCGTTCGACACCTACGGGCAGACCACGCCGGGCGCGCGCTCGGGGATGCTGCTCAAGCTGGCCGACGCGCTCGAGGAGCACGGCGAGGAGCTGGCCGACCTGGAATCCGCCGACGCCGGCAAGCCGCGCCAGGCCTTCTTCGACGACGAGGTCGGCGCCGCCGCCGACCAGCTGCGCTTCTTCGCCGGCGCGGCGCGGAACATGGGGGGCAAGGCCGCGGGCGAGTACCTCGAGGGCTACACGTCCTTCATCCGGCGCGAGCCGATCGGCGTGGTGGGCCAGATCACGCCGTGGAACTACCCGATGATGATGGCCATCTGGAAGATCGGCCCGGCGCTGGCCACCGGCAACACGATCGTGCTCAAACCGGCCGAGACGACGCCGGTCTCCACGCTCAAGCTGGCCGAGCTCGTAGGCGAGATCTTCCCTCCCGGCGTGTTCAACGTGCTCACCGGCCACGGCGATCCTGCCGGTGCGGCGATGGTCAGGCACCCCGACGTCGACATGGTGTCGCTGACCGGCTCGCCCGGCACGGGCAAGTGGATCGCCGCCGCCGCCGCGGAGACGCTCAAGCGGGTTCACCTGGAGCTGGGCGGCAAGGCCCCCGTGGTGGTCTTCGACGACGTGGACATGGCCACGGCCATGGAGACGATCGCCGGCACGGGCTACTACAACGCCGGCCAGGACTGCACGGCGGCCACCCGCGTGCTCGCGTCGAGCAAGATCTACGACGACGTGGTGGCCGGGCTGGCCGACCAGGCGCGCGGGCTGAAGATGGGCGATCTCACCGACCCCGACACCACGCTCGGCCCGGTCAACTCCGAACGCCAGCGCGACCGCGTAGAGGGCTTTCTGGAGCGAAAGCCCGGCCACGCGGAGGTGGTGACCGGCGGGGGCGAGCCCGACCTCCCCGGCTACTTCCTCGAGCCCACCGTGGTCGCCAACCTCCAGCAGGGCGACGAGCTCGTGACCGACGAGATCTTCGGGCCCGTGATCACCGTCCAGCCCTTCTCGGACGAGGACGAGGCCATCAGGTGGGCGAACGACACGCGCTACGGCCTGGCGTCGTCGGTGTGGACGCGCGACGTGGGCCGTGCCCTGCGCGTCTCGCGGGCGCTGCGATTCGGGTGCGTGTGGATCAACGACCACATCCCGCTCGCCCCCGAGATGCCCCACGGCGGGTTCAAGGAGTCCGGCTACGGCAAGGACCTCTCGATGTACTCGCTCGAGGACTACACGCACGTCAAGCACGTGATGGCCTCGCTCGACTGAGAACGTCGGGCTAGTACGAACGGCCACGCCGGAGGCCCGCCGCAGCCGTACAAGCGTCCGTTCCCGTTACCGCCCACCCCCAGGGGGGCACACCCGCCGGGCAGGACCAAAACGACTGCATGGAGGCGGACATGACGAGGGCATGGACGAAGGGCACGGCGTATGCCGTGCGTCGCTCAAGGGCGGCAACGACCGCGCCCGCGGGCGGGCCGGCAACGACCGCATCTCCGGCGGCAAGGGCAACGACCGCCTCAGCGGCGGGCGGCTGACCGCCGGTTACGCGCGGGAAGGGGTCGGGGCGCCGAGCGCGCTCCGACCCCGTCGCGTCTCAGGCTTCGGGCGCGGCCTGTGGCTCGAACTCGACCATGGCCAGCTCGACCCGGTCGCGACCAGCGCCCTTGGCCGCGTACAGCGCGCGGTCGGCCATCCGGAGCAGCCCGTCGCCGTCGATCGCGTCGGAGGGATAGGACGCCACACCCAGGCTGGCCGTCATGCGATCGTCGACCTGCGCCACGTCGAGCGACGCGATCGCCGCGCGGATCTTCTCGGCGGCCTCCAGGCCGCCCTCGCTGTCGGTGTCGGGGAGCAGCAGCAGGAACTCCTCGCCGCCGTAGCGACCGGCGAAGTCGCTGGCCCGCACCGCGTTGGTCAGCGCATCGCCCGTGGCGGCCAGGGCGTCGTCGCCTGCGCCGTGGCCGAAGCGGTCGTTGATCTGCTTGAAGTGGTCGAGGTCGAGCAGGATGGCGGTCAGCGGCGTGAGCGTCCGCCCCGCATAGGCGACCATCCGCTTGAGGCTGTCGCGGCACGAGCGGGCGTTGGGCAGCCCGGTCAGCGCGTCGGTCGCCGCCCTCGTCTCGGCGATGGCGAGCGTGCGGAGATTCGCCAGGACCGGAGCGGCCTGCGCCACCGACTCCTTCACGCGGTCGGTGTCCTGCTCGCCCAGCCGTCCGTCGCTGCGCACGAGCACGGACCCGATCACCTCGCCGCTGACCAGGGTCGGCACGCAGGTCACCCGGGCGGCGTCCTTGCTGCATAGCTCGCAGGAGAGCAGCGGAGCGTCATCGCCTGCGCCCTCGCTGTAGGCGTGGCCCAGCCGCACGGCCAGGCAGCTGTCGGGGGAGGCGTCGGCCAGCCGGGCGGCAAGGGGGTCCTCGGGGGCGACCGGCGTGGTGGCCGCCAGCCGGTCGTCGGAGTTGTTGCGGTTCAGGACGGTCACGCGCGCGCCGTCGATGTTGCGCTCCAGGTGGCGCTTGACCATCGCGTGGGCCTCGACCTCATCGCGCATGATCTGCATCGTCTCGGCGAACTCGCCCTGGGCCCTGCGGTAGGCCCGCTCCCGCTCGCGGCGCTCGCGCCCGCGCCGGGCGTCGCGCTCGATGACCAGGTAGCCCACCCCGCCGAAGGCCAGGCTGAGCAGCAGGATCACCCCGGCCGACACCGCCCCGGCCCGTCCCAGCTCCCTGTCGCGGCGGGCGGCGACGTCGCGCTGAAAAGCGGCGTTGGCCCGCCGGAAGCGGTCGAAGACGCCCTTTCGCCTGACCGCGGAGGCAACGTCAAGAGGACGGTCGCGGAAGCGCCGCAGTATCCCGACCTCCGCTCGCGCCAGGACACGCCACCGCCGGGCCACCGCCAACTGGGCGCGTAGCTTGGCGCGTTGCTCAGGAGTGACTGCCGCGCTGGCCGCGGCGGCCGCGCGCTCGAACTCGTCGGTCCCGCGCCGGAAGGGATCCAGGAACTCCTCACGCCGGGTGAGCGCGAAGCCGCGCAGGCCGGTCTCCTGGTCGAGCATC
>JBBREO010000004.1:0-58331 GCA_038202855.1 Solirubrobacterales bacterium | reverse complement strand
ACGGCGGCCGCCAGGAGCGATCGAAGGAAGCGTGGCTTCGGCATGTGTCGGTGTCCTCGGGTCGGCGGGCGGTCGGTGACCAAATCACCCTAAGACCGGGTCCCGAGCGTGAACAACTCCGATCGCTTACCTCGGTGTAAGGACCGCTCACTGGAGGAAAGATTCGCGTAATCCGGCGGCCGTAGACTGCCCGCTAAGCAATGTGCCAACGCACGACAGGGAGGGGTCGAAGAACCCCCGGGAGCTACCGGTGATCGGTACCGGGATGCTGGATGTGCGCCGGCTCGAGACTTTGCTGGAGGTCGCACGGACGGGCAGCTTCGCCGCCGCGGCGGAATCCTTGTCCTTCACGCCGTCCGCCGTGTCCCAGCAGATGCGTGCCCTCGAGCGGGCCACCAAGGTGGTTCTCTTCTCGCGAACCGCGCGAGGAGTGACGCTGACCGACGCTGGACGGTCCCTGCGACTCCACGCCGAGGCGGTGACGAGGCGCCTCGCAGAGGCAGAGGCGGAGCTCGAGGGCATACGGGGTGTGAGCGACGCACGGTTGCGGTTTGGGTCCTTTTCGAGCGCTACCGGGGCCTTCGCGGCGGAGGCGTACCGCATCTTCCGGGAGCGCTGCCCCGAGGCCGAGGTCTGCTTCATCGACGGCGAGCCGTACGAGAACCTCGCATTGCTGAGTGAGAACAAGCTCGACCTGGCGGTCGTCTTCGAGCACGAAGACTGGCCCTACACCATGGACTACCGCGGGATCAACGTGTGCCGGGAGCCACAGTTCGAATGCGTTCCCCTCTTCGACGATCCCTACCTACTGGTGCTTCCGGTCGACCATCCTCTCGCCGGCGAGGAGACGATCGCCCTTCCCCAGCTGAGCGGCGAGCGGCTCCTCGTGTCCACACCATGGGAACGGACCCTCCGGAGACTCTGCATCGAGGCCGAGGCCGAGCCCGTATTCGACCTCTCGTGTCAGGGCACTGGCTTCGAGGCCCTCCAGTCCCTCGTGTGGACAGGGCAGGGGCTCACCTTCATGCCGGGACTCTCGCTCGGATGGCTTCGCGAGGGCCTCGTGGCAAGGCCAGTCGAGCGCGCGCCGGTCAGGCACGTGGAGGCCGCGGTCCGCGCCACGGCCAGCCCCTCTTCCGCCAGCCAGGCCATGTCCGAGATACTGGTCAGCCTCACCGAGAACCTCGGGTTGAACTCCTCGGTCGATGGTCGGGGCCCTGAGCGCGAACCTGAGCTCGCCTCATAAGCGTCGCTCACGGCGCGGTTCGGCGCGACGGATCGATCCGATCGCCCGGACTCGGAAGTGCGTCGCCGGGCCATAGGCTGCGCCCCATGGACCCGGCCCCCAGCGCAAACGGCCGGCGCGTCGGCGCCGCGGTGATCGACTTCCTGATCGTGCTCGTGGCCTTCGTCCTCTGGGGCATCGCCTTTGGCGACAGCCACGCCGGCAGCGGCAACGCGTCGGTGAACGTCACCGGCTTCCCCGCGGTGGCGTTCTTCGTGCTCGCGCTTCTCTACTTCGCCATCACCGAGACCGCGACGGGCGGAACGCCGGGAAAATGGATGCTGGGCGTCGAGGTCGTCCGGGTCGACGGATCACGCGTGGGGTTCGGCCGATCGCTGGGACGCAACGTTCTGCGCGTCGTGGACTGGCTCCCCGTCGGCTACATCGTCGGCCTGATCAGCATGGTGGTCACCGACGACTCGCAGCGGATCGGGGACCTGGCCGCCAAGACGACCGTCCGCCGCCGCGCTGCGCGGCGCTAGCGGCGGCGATAGCGTTGCCTCGCATGGACCTGACCGCCGGCACGCACACCTTGGGTCCCGACGAGGGGACGATGACCGTGCGCACGTACCGTGAGGGCGTGGCGCAGATGGTGGGCCATGACCTGATCATCGAGGTCGGGCGGTGGGAGGCGACGGTCGAGGTCGGCGGCGAGGGCACGCCGACTGCGATCCAGCTCGAGGCCGACCCGCACTCGCTTCAAGTGCGCGAGGGAATGCACGGGGTCAAGCCGCTGACGGACAAGGACCGCGCGGACATCGCGAGGACAATCGACGAGAAGATCCTGCGGGGCCACCCGATCGCCTTTCACTCGACTGCCGTCGGAGCCGGCGACGGCCGGCTGAGCGTTGAGGGCGAGCTGGAGCTCGCCGGCACGTCGCGTCCCGCGACCTTCGAGCTTGACGCGCCCGCCGGCGGACGGGTCAGGGGGACCTTGCCGGTCACCCAGAGTGACTGGGGCATCAAGCCCTACAAGGGCCTGATGGGCGCGCTGAAGGTGAGCGACACGATCGAGGTCGTGCTCGAGGTCTCCCTGCCGACGAGCTGACTCCGTCTTGGCCACGACCGCCACGATCGAGGTCGTCGAGCGAGGTCGGCTGCTCGGCTTCTCCTTCGAGGACCTGATCAAGTACCACGGGCCGGGTTCCCCGGGCGGAGTCGCCCACGCCTTCAAGGTCCTGGAGCGGGCGCTGCCGCTGCTCGATCCGGCGGGTCCCTGCGAGCGCCGCGAGATCACCGTCGAGACCGCCTTCGGTGGTCCCGGTGCCCGCGATGCCTTCGAGATGGTCACGCGCGCAGTCACCGGCGATCGGTTTCACCTCGACCCCGCGCTGGCCCGCCCCGCGCGTGGGCGGGCGCTGGAGCGCTTCGTCTTCTGCCTCGCCTACCGCGGGCGAGGGGTGACCCTCGCGCTGCGCGAGGGGTTCGTTACCGACGAGTTCATCGACCTCGCGCGCACCGAGGAGCGCACGGCCGACCAGGAGCGGCGCCTCGACGCGCTCAAGCTGGAGATGGCCGACCGGGTGATGGCCCGGCCGGCCGTCGACGTCTACGACGCCGGCTAGCTCTTCGGCGCGTACGCCGGGTCGTCCTCGTGCTCCTTGAAGAACGCCACCATCGGCTCCACGTACTCGCGCAGGTTGGGCGGTCGCAGGCCGTGGGGGGCCAGCAGCTCGACCGCCCGGCGGGTGTCGAACGTGACCGGGTGGTTGAGGTAGGCGATCGACTCGCTCGGGGTATCGGAGAACATCTTGCGCACGGCGCCCACCCGTAGCGCGTTCTCCACGACCCACGGCGGAACGCTGCCGCGCGGCTCGCGACCGCCGTAGCGGTTGCTCAGCTCGGTGAGCAGCTCGGCCGCGCTGAGCGGCTCGGGATCGACCAGGTGCAGCGTCTCCCCCGCCATCGCCTCGTCGCGCGCCGCGGCGACCATGCCCGCCACCACGTAGTCGACGGGCACCACATTGAACGGCGCGTCCGCGCGCCCGAACTGCGCGGGCGGGCGACCGTGGGCGGCGGCCTGGGAGACCGCCCGCAACAGGTAGTAGGGCCCGTCGAACTTCTCGGTCTCGCCCGTCTCGGAGTCGCCGACCACGATCGCCGGCCGCAGGATCGTGGTGGGGACCGCGTCCATGCGCTCGCGCACCCACACCTCGGCCTGGAACTTGGTGCTCTCGTAGTGGTTCTTGAAGTCCTGACCGAGCACCAGCTCGTGCTCGTAGACCTTCCCCCGACGGGTGCCGGCCACGTAGGCGGTGCTCACGTAAACGTGGCGGCGCAGGCGCTCGCAGGCCAGGCAGAAGTCGAGCACGTTGCCCGTCCCGTCCACGTTGACCTTCTGGGCCAGGTCGAAAGGCACCGCGAGGTTGTAGATCGCCGCCAGGTGGAAGACCGTGTCGACCGAACCGGTGAGCCGCTCCCAGTCGGAGTCGGACAGGCCCAGCCGGCGCTCGGCGATGTCGCCCACCACGATCTCCAGCCGCTCGCCCCACTTCTGCGCCAGCTCGGCGGCCTGGTCGGCGGCGCGCGCCTCGACCAGCGCGGTGATGCGCAGGTCGTCGTCGCCCTCGAGCAGGGTGGCGGCCACGCGCCGGCCGATGAAGCCCGGATAGCCGGTCAGCAGCGCGTGTTGGAGCTCAGCCACGCCGTCCGCCCTGGCGGTCGAGCTCCTCGTTGACCAGCTGGTCGGCGCGCTCGTTGCTCTCGCGCCGCACGCTGGTCACCGACCAGTCGCCGAAGCGGCGCAGCTCGTCCATGGCCTGGAGGTAGAGCGGCTTGAGCCCGGCGTTCTTGACCTTGTAGCGACCCTCGATCTGGCGCGCCACCAGCTCGGAGTCGTTGACCACGCGGACGGCCTCCGCCTCCAGCTCGCGGGCCAGCTCGAGCCCCATCAGCACGGCCTTGTACTCGGCCACGTTGTTGGTCGTCTCGCCGATGTAGGCGGAGCGCTCGGCCAGCTCCTGGCCGGAGTCGTCGGAGGCGACGGCCGCCACGGCCGAGGGACCAGGGTTGCCACGCGCACCACCGTCGACGTGCACCACCACCTGCTTCAGGACGTTCAGCTCTCGGCCGGGGGGCCGATCGGGGGGAACGTGCCCTTGATCCGCTGGCGGCGGCGGTTGGAGTAGGACTCGTGCGTGCCGGGCTCCCCGCCCTGGGCACGGCGGTCGACGATCACCTCGACGTGGGGATCGTCCTTGTAGTAGTCCGAGAGCTTCGGAAGCAGCTCGTCGGCCAGGGCTTGGGGCACCACGCAGTAGATCATTCGTGTGCCACTCCTATCACCAGACGGCCCTCGGCGTCGAGTCCCGCGTTCCAGGCACGCAGCGCTTCGTCGATGTCCCCGAGCTCGTCGCCCTTGTCCGCCAGGCCCACGGGGTCCGACGCGTCGGCCAGATCGACGCGGAAGCGATACCAGGACAGCTCCCACGCCACCACCAGCTCGACGGCGCTCGGTGCGCCCAGATCCGGGAGCGCAGCCACCCACGGGGCGCCCAGGCTGCGGGCCAGTCCGGCGACGGTGCGCTGGTGCTCGGAGGCGTTGAACATCTCCAGCGCGCGCTCCACCTTGGCCTCGGGGGTGGAGGGCACGCCACGCACGTGACGGGGGTCCTGCACCTTGCCCCGCGGGCGCGGCTGGGGCCGCGGCGCCGGAGCGGGCGGCGGCTCCTCCTCGTAGACCAGCTCCTGCTCCGCATCGGGAGCGGCATCCGGGTACTCCGGGAGTGGCACAGCGGCCTCCGCCTCGGCGCCCTCGGGCTCCGTGGCGCGGCGGCGCAGGCGGCCGAACAGCGCCCTGCGCTCCTGGGCCCGCGGGGCGCGCACGGGAACCTCGCCGTGGGCCGACTCCCGGATCCAGTCGGACGCCTCCGCGCGCCCGAAGCACAGCTCACAGACGATGTGACGTTCGCCGCCCTGGGCCAGGTAGGGCTCGGTGTGCTCGCCCTTGAGGATCGTCCGCCCGCACACGTCGCAGGTCACGTGGTCGTGGTACGGGCGAAGCTCCTTCTTCACCCGCGCGATCCTAGCGGTCGCCCGAGAGGGGCGGGACGGATGGGCACGGCTTTTCGCGAGCGAGCGAAGAGGGCGTCTAGAAGGCCGCGCACGCGCCGTCGAGCGTGTCGTGCAGCGCGGCCACGCTACCCAGGTCTATGAGCGTGAGCAGACGCCGAAGCGGCGACCGGCGTGGCACCACCAGGCGCAGCTGCTGGCGCCGGCGGACGAGCCGGCGGGAGAGGTCGAACAGCACCTCGATCGCGGCCGAGTCGAGGTAGCGCGCGTTGGTGAGATCGACCACCAGGGCGTGTGCGTGGCGGGAGATCGCCTTCGTGAGCTCGCGGCTGACCATCGCGGCGTTGGTCATGTCCACCTCGCCCGCAACGGTGGCCACGGCCATGCCGTCGTGGTGGGCCACGGAGATGTCGGCGACGGTCCTCACGCGAAGCCTTCCCCCCCGACACGCCTTCGCATCCGCACCGTCGTCCCGTTGGGCTCGGGGCTCACGGCGACATCCTGCATCAGGTCGTGCATGATCGTCAACCCACGGCCGCGATCGCCCTCGCGCGGCGCGCGCCAGCGCCCGTGATCGCGCACCTCGGCGGTGAACTCACCGCCCGCCACGCGGGCTTTGAGCTCGAACTCCGCCTCGGCCGTCCCGTAGGCGTGCTCGATCGCGTTCATGGCGGCCTCCGAGACGGCCAGGGTGATCTCGAACTCCTCGTCGCGCGACGCGCCGGCGGACTGGAGGAAGCGGCTCATGCGGCGGCGAAGCTGGGCGAGGGCCGCGGGGTCGGCCGGAAGCCTGAGGGAGATCGAGCCCGCGGCCGGTGGCGCCGGGCGAATGGCCAGCAGCGCCACGTCGTCGCTGGGGCGGTTGCCGCCCAGCACCCCGCCCAGGATCTGGTCGCACACGTCGCCCAGCTCGCCGTCGGCGATCGCCGCGACCGTCGAGAGCTGGGCCAGCCGGTCCTCGAGCGGCGTGTCCCGGCGCTCGACCAGGCCGTCGGTGTAGAGCAGCAGCGTGCTCCCGGCCTCGACGATGTCGGCCTCCTGGCGAAAGGTCGAGCCCTCCGAGGTGCCCAGCGGCACGGAGCGCCCGCCCTCCAGGTAGCGCGGCTCGCCGCCGCGGCGCACCACCAGCGCGGGCGGATGGCCGGCGCTCGAATAGCACAGCTCGCCCGTGTCCCGGTCAAGCAGCAGGAACAGCGCGGTGGCCATCAGCTCCCCGCTCTCCTTCATCAGCAGCCGATTCAGCCGCCCCAGCGTCTCGGCCGGCGAGTCCTCGAGCATGGCGTAAGCGCGGAAGGCCGTGCGCATCTGGCCCATCACCACCGCCGCGCGCAGGCCGTGGCCGACCACGTCGCCGACCACCACCGCCACGCGGCCGTCGTCGAGCTCGATGGCGTCGTACCAGTCGCCACCGATCGCGGCGCTACGGCTGGCGGGCAGGTAGCGGGCCTCGAGCTCCACGCCGTCGATCCGAGGCAGGCGCTCGGGCAGCAGCGAGCGCTGGAGCGTCTCGGCGACCTGGTGGTCGCGCTCGTAGGCCTCGCTGAGCTTCTGCTCCATCTGCTTTCGCTCGTGGATGTCTGTCGCCGTGCCCACGTAGCCGAGCAGTTGTGGGCCGTCGAAGCGCGGAACACCGCGGTCGACTATCCAGCGGTACTCGCCGTCGTGGCGGCGCAGCCTGTACTCGCGCTCCCACGGCACCCGGCGGCGCAGCGCCCGCCACCAGCTGGTGCGCACGCCCTCCTGGTCGTCGGGGTGCACTCCCACCTCCCAGGAGTTGCCGAGCTCCTCCTCCATCGTCCGGCCGGTGTAGTCCAGCCAGCCGCGGTTGATGAAGTCGACCATGCCGTCGGTGTCGGCGGTCCAGATGAACACCGGGGCGGCGTCGGCCATCTCGCGGAACCGGGCCTCGCCCTCGGAAGCCTGACGCAGGGCGGCCTCTAGGCGGGCGTGCTCGGCCCTGATCTCGTCCTCAGCGCGCTCGCGCTCCACCGCCGCGCCGAGCGTGTTGGCCAACCCCTGGAGGAAGTTCACATCGTCGTCGGAGAAGGCGTCCGCACGCCGGCTGGCCACGCCGAGCACTCCCAGGGGACGTCCGAACACGCCTACGGGGACGGTGACGCTGCTGCGTGCCCCGTGGGCCAGCAGTCCCGGCGAGGGCGTGAAGCGGTGCTCGTCCTCGAGGTCGCGCGAGACCACTGACTCGGCGAGCTCGAGCGTGTAGCGCGACTGGCTTCCGTGACCCTCGGGCACCGCTTCGAGGCGGTCGAAGTCGGCGGGCATGCCGACGTGGGCGCGCACCGCCAACTCTCCGTCGTCCTGAGGGGAGAGGACGATCGCGAAGGGAACGCCGAGCTCGTCGGCCACCAGCTCCACGGCGCGCCCGGCCAGCGCGAGCGAGTCCGCGTTGGCCATCGCCTCGCGGCCGAACTCGGCCACCGCGGCCTGCTGGGCCACCCTCCGGCGCAGCTCGTCGTCCGAGCGGCGCTCGGGCTCCGCGGCGCTAGAGGGCCTGAGAGAGGGAGTCACCCTGGAGGCGGGACTTCAACCGCAGCACCGCCTTGGTGTGCAGCTGGGACACCCGCGACTCGGTGACCCCGAGGACCTCGCCTATCTCCCGCAGGGTCAGGTTCTCGTAGTAGTAGAGCGCCACGACCAGCTTCTCGCGCTCGGGCAGGCGGGCGATCGAGTCGGCCAAGCGGTCCTTCATGTCGGTCAGGTCCATCTCCTGAGCCGGGTCGGCCGCGCTCTCGTCCTGGATGGTGTCGAGCAGCGAGACCTGGTCGCCCGAGGCGTCCGAGACCGTCCACAGCTCGTCCAGGGCGACCACCGACGAGTTGGAGATCCGCACGAGCGAGTCCTGGAACTCGTCGACGGTCACCTCCAGCTCCTCCGCCATCTCCTGATCGGTGGGCGCGCGGTGAAGCTTGTGCTCGAGCTTGGCGTTGGCGCGCTCGATCTCGCGGGCCTTGGCCCGTACCGACCGCGGGACCCAGTCCAGCGAGCGCAGCTCGTCGATGATCGAGCCCTTGATGCGGGTGATGGCGAACGTCTCGAAGCGGATCTCGCGCGCGGGCTCGAAGCGCTCGATGGCCGAGATCAGCCCCAGCAGCCCGTAGGAGATGAGGTCGGCCTCCTCCACGTGCGCGGGCAGGCCGCTGGACATCCGGCCGGCTACGTACTTGACCAGGGGCGAGTAGGCCAGCACGAGACGCTCCCGCGCACCCGGGTCGCCGCTGTCCTTGTAGCGGCGCCAGAGATCGCGCAGCTCGATCGCCTTGACGTTGGTCTCCAACAGTTCCCCTGTTCAGGCGCGGGGGTGAGCCCGCGCGTAGGCCTGCTTCAGCCGGCTCGACTCTACCCGAGTGTAGGTCTGGGTCGTGCTGATGGAGGCGTGGCCGAGCAGCTCCTGGATCGAGCGCAGATCGGCTCCGCCCTCCAGCAGATGGGTGGCAAACGAGTGGCGCAGCGTGTGCGGAGAGACCCCGCCCTGCACCGCCGCGCGCCGTACCGCGGCTCCCAGCCGCCGGCGAACATCGGACGTGCTCAGGCGCCGGCCGCTCTTGGACACGAACAGGGCCGGCTCGGCTATCCGCCCGCCGGGCCGCTGGCGAACCAGCCCGGGGCGGCCCCGCTCCAGCCATCCGCCCAGCGCCCGCCAGGCCGGCTCGCCGGCCGGCACCACGCGGGTGCGACCACCCTTGCCCTCCACCCGGAGCTCCTCGGCGTCGGCATCCAGGCTGTGCAGATCCAGGTCCACGAGCTCCTCCGCGCGCAGGCCGGCGGAGTAGGCCAGCTCGAACATGGCCCGGTCGCGCAGCTCGAGCGGCGTGGAGCCGGGCATCGAGTCGAAGAGCTCCGTGAGCTCCGCGGGCTTGAGGATGGTGGGCAGGTGCTGGTCGCGCTTCGGGCTCGAGATCAGGTCGGCCGGGCTGGCGGCCAGGCGCCCGGAGCGCACCAGCACCGCGTAGAAGGAGCGGATCGAGGCGAGCTTGCGCGCCACGGTCGAGCGCGACATGCCGCGCTCGGACAACACGCCCGCGAACCGGCGCAGCGTGCGGTAGTCCAGCTGCTCGGGCTCGAGCCCCTGTGCCCCCGCCCAGGAGGCCAGCTGGTCGAGGTCGACGCCGTAGGCGCGGCGGGTCTTCTCGGCCAGCCCCTGCCTGCTCATGGCCTCGTCGAACAGCCGCAGAGCGGCGGCCCAACTAGGCTCGTGGACCGTCATGTCCGGCTTCTTCATCGACACTCAGGACGGTCGGGTCGCCACGCAGAGCCAACTGGCCGAGGCCGGGCTCCTCGACGCCGAGGACAAGCCGGTGACGCCGTGGCACCCGATCGCGGGGCCCAGAGACGCCTCCACGATGTGGTACGCGGTGATGCACAAGCGAATCCGCGGCGTCTTCATCGGCATGCTCTGCATTCGGCACGGAGGGCGGCAAGCCTCTTTGGAGAAGGAGGGTTGGGTCGAGGTCCCGTGGACCGTGATCGGTGTGGGCTAGCGGGTTGTCGGTTGTAGTTGGTTGCTGGTTCGCAACCACCCACCAACTATCCGATGTAGATCGGCGCCTGCACCGGCACCTGCGGGTACAGCTCGATCACATCCGGAATCGCCATGCGCACGCACCCGTGCGAGGCGGCGTGGCCCAGCGAGTAGGTCTCGTCGGTGCCGTGGATTCCCGCGCCGTCGAAGATGCCCATCCAACGCGCCTTGATCGGATTGTCGGGCGAGCCGCCGGGCACCGTGGTGCCGGCGAGGCTTCCCGCCCAGGCGCTGTTGGGCACGTTCCAGGGAACGTTCACGCCCTTGTTCTGGATGTGGTAGAGCCCGGCCGGGGTCTCGAGCCCCTGCTGGCCGACGGCCACCGTGTAGGCCTTCTTGAACTTGAGGTTCTTGTACAGCTTGAGCTTGAAGCCGGCGCGGTCGAGCACCAGCACAGCCGGGTACTTCTTGGCCAGCTGGCCGCGCGTGACCTTGGGCTTGGTGCGCTGGACCGCGGCTGTGATCACGCGATGGTCGGGATCGATGATCGCCGCCGACACCTGGGTGCGCAGCTTGGCGGTGTCCACCCTCAGACCGTCCTTGGCGTCGACCTGGGCCAGCGACGGGAACTGCAGCTTCGCGTCCTGAGCGGGCTGGTCGACGTCCTTGGCCACCCGCGAGACCAGGCGGCTGGCCGCCATCTTCGAGTAGGTGACCCGCGCCGGAACGGCCGCGTCCTTCTTCTGGCCGGTGGCATCGCGGAAGACCCGGGAGAAGATAGAGCCGTCGCGCGAGCGGGCGAGCGCCTCGTCGACCATCCCCCCCACGTCCGCGTGGAGCCCGGCGTCCTTGGCCGAGAGGCTGTAGCGGCGGCCGGCGTAGGTGACGGCGACCGGCTTGTTCAGAGGCTTGGCCACCCCGTCGGTGACCCGGTCGCGGGCGGAGGCGACGCTCATGCCCCCCACATCCACGCCTGCCACGCTCACGCCCTGGGCGATCGTGTCCTTGTTCGAGGAGTCATAGGCGACCAGGCCGACGGCCCCCACGACGAGGATGACGAGCACGGCGGCGATGAGGATGAAGGACCTTTGACGCATGGAGCCGATCGGCCTGCCCGAGCCCGAGCGCCCAATAGTAGGGCCGCGGACTCGCCTTTACGAATAGAGGGGCGGTCTGCAACCGCCCTTGCGTCTCTTCGGCCGTTGGGCCGGTTTGGATTAGTCAGCCGGCCGTGGCCGAACGCGCCAAGAGGGACTCGATCGCGCCGATCACGTCGTGGCGGCCCCCGTGGGCGGCCTCGTAGTCGCGCAGCGCCTCGAGGTCGGTCCGCTCCAGCGAGCTGAGCAGGGAGATGATCTCCTCGGCCGTCAGGTCGTCGTAGTGATCGACCGGGGGCGCGGACAGGCCGGGCGAGGCGCCGACCTGGGCCCTGGGGCGCGCGTTGCGCACGTTGGGGCTCCAGCGCAGGAACTCCTCCACCTCGCGCTCGTAGCGGTAGGGCTCGGGGTCGCCGCGCAGGAGCGGGTGCAGCCGCATGTGCTCGCCGAGCGCGACGACGGCCTCACGGCTGGTGTAGCCGTACTCGAACCCGGCCGCCTTCAGGCGGCGGTTGTCCACGCCACGGCCGAAACGCAGCTGAGCCAGCATCTCGGCGGGGATCTTTACTCCCAGCCGGCGCACCGCCGTTGCGGCCAGGCCGGTTCCCCAGGGGGGCAGGATCGGCGCGTAGCGCTTGCCCAGCAGGCTGGCGACCTCCGACAACGCCAGCACGCCGTCGGCGGCCACGTTGAACACCCCGGGCAGGTCGTTCTGGGTCACGTGCTCCAGCGCGTGCACCACGTCGTCCTCGTGCACGAACTGGTAGCGCGGGTCGAAGCCCAGGATCATCGGCACCATGGGCAGGCCGAGGAAGTCGATGTGCGAGGTGTCCACGTCGGGGCCTAGCACGTTGGCGAAGCGCAGGACGCTGACCGCGACTTCCGGGTTGCGGTCGGCGAACTCGGCCACCGACGCCTCGGCCTCCAGGATGTCGCGCTCGATGGCGGTGCGGGGCGGATGCGGGCGGCCCATCGTCTCGTCGAAGAAGGCCGGGTCGTCCTGGTTGGCTCCGTAGAAGTGCGTGGAGGACTTGAACACGAACTTCTTCACCGGTCCACCCTCGCCGCATGCGGCCAGGATGTTCATCGTTCCGATCACGTTGTTCTCGTGGGCCAGCCGCGGCGCGGTGACCGCCGAGTCGACGACCAGCCGGGTGTCCACCACGGTGTCGATCTCAGCCGCCTCCACCACCCTTCGCAAGAGGCCGTGCTGGTTGCCCACCTTCACGTACTCGGTGCGCTCGAGCTCCACGCCCGGCTCCTCGTTGTCCACCCCCACGATCGCTTCGACCTGGGGGTCGGCCTCTAGCGCCCGCGCCAGCCGGCCACCCCAGTAGGTGGACAGGCCGGTGATCAGGACACGGCGGGAGCGCATCAGCCGAACCAGACCGAACGGCGGGTCGCGAGCATGTCGAACAGGCTCTCCTGGATCCGGGCCCGCACGTCCTGGGCCACCGTCTGCACCAGGCCGCTGTCGGTGTGCATGTCGGGCTCGTCGAAGTGGATCGGCTCGAGGAAGCGCAGCTTGAACTTGGCCGGCAGGTAGCCCAGCATCCCGAGCGGCCCCAGGTGCGGGAAGGTCGGAGTCAGCGGCACGTAGAGCAGGCCCGTGAGCCGCTGCAGCAGCCCCATCTGGGCGAACACGGGGGCGGCCTCCTCGGCTCCCACCACGCTCACCGGCACGATCGGGACGCGGGCGCGCATGGCCGCCTCCACGAAGCCGCCGCGGCCGAAGCGGCGCAGCCGGTAACGGTCCTTGTAGAGCTTCTCGGTGCCCTTGCGCCCCTCGGGGAAGACGAGCACGAGCTGCTGCTCGTCGTAGAGCAACCGGTGCACGTTGGCCGGGTGGGCGGCCACGGCGCCGATCTTGGGCAGCAGCATGGAGAACCCGGGATAGCCCTTGAAGAAGTGCTCCACGGTGATGTTCAGCGGCCGCGGATGGGGGTGTTCCTCGCGGATCGCCTTGGCGATCATCGTCGCGTCGGGCGGCAGCGCCCCGGCGTGGTTGGACACCAGCAGGGCGCCTCCGGTGGAGGGCACGTTCTCGATTCCCTCCACCTCCGCCCGGAACCAGTAGCGGTAGAAGAAGTCGACGAGCGTCTTGTCCATGGCGCCCTCGATGCGCTCAGAACGCCCCCAGTCGGTCAGCGTCCGGTCGGGCTCCAGCGCGGGCAGGTGGCGGCGCAGGTCGTCGGGGCGCACGGCGGGCACGGCTCCGGCGCTGCCCAGGCCCTCCTCGCGGCGCTCCCGCGGGCTCAACGGCGTGCGCGCGCTCTCAGGCATCGGCGGCGAGTCTATTGGCCAGCGCCTCGTCCACCAGGCGCGCGAGCTCCGGCCAATCGGCGGCTCCGACGACCCCCGGGTCGTCGCCGGCGACCAGCTCCTCGTTCCACGGATGGACGATCGTCGCGGCCAGCATCCCGTGCTCGCGCGCTCGCTTGATGTTCACGGGGCTGTCGTCCACCAGCACATCGATTGCCAACTCCACGCAGCGGGTGATCTTGTCGAACGAGCAGTGCAGGTCGTCGTAGGGGATGCCCGTGGACTCCAGCCAGCGCCGGGTCGCCGGCGCGCACCCCTCCCGGCGATGGCTGGTCACGTGGACCCAGTGTCCGGCGTCATGCCAGCGCGCCACCGCCTCGACCGCGCCGGGGTAGGGCTCAGCCCCCTCGATGTTCTCGTCCGAGTGGGTCTCGGCCACGCAGGCCGCGAGCTGGTCGTGCTCCAGCGCGGTGATGCCCCAGTCGCGCTGGTCGGCGTAGGGAATCTCCACGCCGTGGCGCTCGAACGCGATCCGCTCGAGCAGATCCCAGTAGTGGTGCAACGTGGAGTCGATGTCGAGCGCGATGCGGGCCACTTCCGGTTACGGTACGGATCCGATGGCCCCGACGTCGACGCTCGCCCTCGTGCCCCCCGCGCGTCCGTCGGCGGCCAAGCGCGCCGGCGACGACTACGGGGTCAGCGACACGCCCGACTGGCGCGAGGTCGACTGGCCTGCCCACCAGCACAAGCTCTCGATCGGCGGGGTCTCGGTCAACTACGCCGACCTCGGCGAGCAGGGCGACGCCGATCCGATCGTGTATGTGCACGGCCTGGGCGGCCAGTGGCAGAACTGGCTCGAGAACATTCCCCGCTTCGCGCAGCAGCGCCGCGTGGTGGCGCTGGACCTTCCTGGCTTCGGGGCGTCGGAGATGCCCGAGGAGAAGATCACGATCGGCTACTACGGCCGCGTGGTGGCCGAGCTGATGGACCGGCTCGAGCTCGGGCCCTCGGTCGTGGTCGGCAACTCGATGGGCGGCTACGTGTCCGCCGAGCTGGCCATCCAGCGGCGCGAGCTGGTCGAGCGCCTGATGCTCGTGTCGGCCGCCGGCGTGTCCCAGATGGACGTGAGCAAGCGGCCGGTGATAGCCGCGGCCAAGGCGATCGCCCTGGGCACGACCATGGACGTGGCTCGCTTGCGCGCCGTCTCGCGCCGCCCCGTGCTGCGCCACGCCGTGCTCGCGTTCGTGGCCCGCCACCCCGCCGGGCTGAAGGCCGACCTGGCCTTCGAGGGCTTCATGAGCGGAACGGGCCGGCCGGGCTTCGAGCCCGCCCTGCGAGCCAACCTGGAGTACGACTTCCGCGACCGGCTGCCGGACATCGGCTGCCCCGTGCTGATCGTCTGGGGCGAAAAGGACATGATCATCCCCGTCCGCGACGCCGACAAGTTCGTCGAGCTGATCGACGGGTCGCGCAAGGTCGTGATGGAGGACACCGGCCACATCTCGATGGCCGAGCGCCCCGTCACGTTCAACGACCACCTCGAGGAGTTCCTCTCCTACGCCGAGTCCGAGGGCGAGCTCGAGGGCGAGCTGACGCCTTAGCCGGAACCGGCACCCCTGCCGGTTCCGTAAACGTCAGCCGGTCAGCGCGCCGTCGGCCGCGGAGCCGACGAGCTTGGCGTACTTGCCCAGCACCCCGGAGGGGTACTTCGGCTCCGGCTGCCGGTAGGCCGCCACCCGCTCGGCTATCTCCTCGTCGGAGAGGTCGACGTCCAGGCGCCGGCTCTCCACGTCGAACGTGATGGTGTCGCCCTCGGCCACGGCCGCGATCGGCCCGCCGCGGGCGGCCTCGGGGGCCACGTGGCCGGCCATGAAGCCGTGCGTGGCGCCGGAGAAGCGGCCGTCGGTGAGCAGCGCGACCGACTCGCCCAGGCCCTCGCCCTGGATCGCGGCGGTCACCGCGAGCATCTCGCGCATCCCCGGTCCGCCGGCCGGCCCCTCGTTGCGGATGACCACCACGTCGTTCTCGTTCAGCGAGCCGGCCTTGACGGCGGCGAAGGCCTCGTCCTCGTTCTCGAACACGCGCGCGGGACCGCTGTGGGTGCGCCGGCCGTGGCCGGCCAGCTTGACCACGCAGCCGTCGGGGGCGAGGTTGCCGCGCAGGATCGCGAAGCCGCCGTTGGGCGCCAACGGGTCGTCGAGGGCGTGAACCACGGGCTGGTCCTCAGTCTCCTCGGCGTCGTCGGACTCCTCGCCGATCGTCCGGCCGGTCACGGTGATCGTGTCGCGCTGGAGCGAGCCGAGCTCGGCCAGACGCGAGGCCACCAGCGGCACGCCCCCGGCTCGCCACAGGTCGGGCGCGACGTAGGTGCCGAAGGGCTGCAGGTCGGCCAGCAGCGGCGTGGCCCAGGCGATCCGGTCGAAATCGTCGATCGACAGGTCGACCCCCGCCTCGTTGGCCACGGCGAGCAGGTGCAGCACGGCGTTGGTCGAGCCGCCGGTGAGGGCCACCGCCGCGATCGCGTTCTCCAGCGACTCGCGGGTGATGATCGCGCTGGGGCGCAGGTCGCGCTCGAGCACGTCCATGATCAGCCGTCCGGCGTCCTCGGCCACCTGGCCCTTCTTGCCGTCCTCGGCCGGCACCATCGAGCTGCCCATGGGCGAGATGCCGAGCATCTCGAAGGCCAGCGCCATCGTGTTGGCGGTGAACTGGCCGCCGCAGGCGCCGGCGCCGGGTGAGGCGGCGCCCTCCAGAGCGTTGAGGTCCTCGTCGGACATCTTGCCCACGGCGTGGGCGCCGACGGCTTCGAACACGGCCTGGATCGTCACCCGCCGGCCCTTGAACTCGCCCGGCGCGATGGAGCCGCCGTAGAGCATGAGGCTGGGCAGATCGAGCCGGGCCAGGGCCATCACGCAGCCGGGGATCGTCTTGTCGCAGCCCGAGAGGGCGACGATGCCGTCGAACATGTGCCCACGAGCCACGAGCTCGATCGAGTCGGCGATCACCTCGCGGCTGACCAACGATGTGTGCATGCCCTCGGTGCCCATCGTGATGCCGTCCGACACGGCCACGGTGTTGAACTCCATCGGCGTGCCCCCCGCCGCGCGCACGCCGTCCTTGACGCGCTTGGCCAGGCCGCGCAGGTGGATGTTGCAGGGCATCACCTCCGTCCAGGTGTTGGCGATGCCGATGATCGGGCGCTTCAGCTCGTCGTCGTCGTAGCCCGCGCCCTTGAGGTACGAGCGCGCGGCCGCCCGGTCCGGACCCTCGAGCTGGGTCCGGCTACGCGCGCGCGGGTCGACGCTCACCCGCCCTGGGCTCCGACGGAGGAGCCGGCGCCGCGTCGGCGCTCCCACTCCGAAAGGCGCCACAGGTCGCGCCGCACCCGCGCGGGGTCGAGCTGGCGGCCGACCAGGTGCATGTTGGCGCGACCGATCACCCGGCTCTCGTCCGAGGTGAGTGCCATCCACTTGGCCAGCACGTCGTCGGACGCGGGCAGGCGCGTGTTCCCGTCGCCGTGGAGGTCGGGGAACTCGACGCAGTACTCGCTGAGCAGCTGGCCGCCGTCGGGCACGAAGGCCACGATCGGCTTGTGCGGGTAGACGAGGTAGGCGTAGCCGGGCGCCGTCGTCGCCGACCCGCGGCCCGCCGTGGCGCGCCCGGCCACGCGCAGGAAGCCGAGGTCGCGGTACATCGCCCACTCCTCCTCGTTGACGCAGGAGCGCAGCAGCTGGCGCGCGCGCTGCTCGGCGCGCCGCTCGCGTCCGGGGTCATAGCCGACGTCGGGGCGCGGACTCTCCTGGTGGCGCCGGCGCCGGCGCGCCTGGCTCGCCGCGCGCTGCGCGCGCCCGGCGCGAGCGGCCAGGGGCAACGCGAGCGCCAGGGCGATCACCGCCATGACGAGCAGAGGGAGCAGCATCGGCGGCTCAGCCGCCCGACGCGCGAGGGAAGAAGATCACCCGCTCGGCGTGCGGCGGGATATCGGAGTAGTCACGCACCATCAGGGCCTCTCGGCGTCCGCTGGAGGGATGCTCGGTCGGAACCGCCGCCCACATGCCCTCGTCGAGCTGACGGCGGAACTCCACCACCAGCCTCTCCTCGTCCGCTTCGTGGCACGGGTCACCCTCCGTGAGAAGGACTTCGCCGTGGCCGGGCTTCATGCGCAGGAACTTGATCTCGGTCTCCTTTTAGGGGGCGACGTCCTGCCGCCCGACGGCGATTATGGCAAACGGTCGCCGCGCAGCGACCCGGTCGGCTCGCGCCGGAGGATCCCGAGCGCGTCCACTGGGCCGACGCCGCGGCCTGTCTGTCGCAGGCCGTCGCGGACCGCCTCGGAGGCGACGACGCGGGCGCGCCGCGCCGCCTCCAGCGGCTCGTAGCCGTGCCCGATGTAGGCGGCGAGAGCCGACGAATGCGTGCACCCGGACCCGTGCGCGGCCCCGTCTGGGTGGCGCTCGCCCTCGATCTCGACGAACTCGCTGCCGTCGAAGAAGAGGTCGGTGCCCTCGTCGCGGTGTCCGCCGGTGATCACCACGGCTCCGGGGCCCAGCGCGTGGATCCGGCGCGCGAGCTCGCGCACGTCCTGGTCTTCGCCAGCCTGGGCCAGGACGCGCGCCTCGGGATGGTTGGGAGTGACCACTGCCGCGCGCGGGAGGATCTTCTCGCGCAGCACTTGGCGGGCCTTCTCGGCGAGGAGGACCGACCCGCTCTCGGACACCATCACCGGGTCCACCACCACGGGCGCCGCGCCGGTCAGGCCGAGGGCCTCGGTCACGGCGTCGATCGTCGCCACGTCGCCCAGCATCCCGACCTTCACTGCGTCTACGCCGATGTCCACGGTCACGGCCCGGACCTGCTCGATCACCGCCGCCGGCGCGACCGGGAAGACCGCGGTGACGGCCACGGTGTTCTGGGCCGTGATCGCGGTGATCGCGGTCATGCCGTGGGTCCCGCAGCGGGCGAAGGCCTTCAGGTCGGCCTGGATGCCGGCGCCGCCGCCGGAGTCCGAGCCGGCGATGGAGAGCAGTCGTGGCGGTGGCAAGGGTCCCAATGTGTAGGTCTCGGCGGGTCGCCGCGACCGCGGAGGATAGGCGCCGTCCGAGGCCGCGGGCCCGCCTGAGAGCGCCGGGCGCGCGCGCCGCCGTCACGGCGCCGCCCGCGTGTAGGCCCCGAGCGCGTCGCGGCGCACATTCCCCGACTCCTCCAGGCGCGACAGGATCGCCCGCACCTCGTTCGCGGGCAGGCCCGCGGACCGACACGCCCCGTCGACTCCCGTTCCCGCCTCGACTGCCGCCAGGACCACCCGACTGACCGGATCCACGGGCTCGTCGTTCGTTCCGGGTTCCCGTACCTCGGGGTGGTTGCCCACGCCGAACAGCTCCTCGACGATGTCCTCGACCCCGTTGACCACGGCGGCTCCCGCACGCAGCAGGCTGTTGCTGCCGCGCGCTCGGGTAGAGGTCGCCTCCCCGGGCACCGCGGCGACGACGCGGCCCAGGTCGGTGGCGAAGTCGGACGTGATCAGGGAACCCGAGGCCTCGGCGGCCTCGACCACGACCGTCGCCTCTGCCAGCCCGGCCATGATCCGGTTGCGCGCCGGGAAGCTCCAGCGATAGGGCCGGCTGCCGGGCGGCATCTCGGATACGAGCAGCCCGGCGCGCGCGATCTGGGAATGGAGGGCGCGGTTTGTGCGCGGATAGGGCACGTCCGGACCCCCACCGAGCACGGCGACCGCGCTGCCCCCGCCGTCGAGGCATCCGACGTGGGCCGCGGCGTCGATTCCCAGCGCCAGGCCACTCACCACGACGACCCCCGCCCGCGCCAGGCCGCGACCCAACGAGCGCGCCATCTCCAACCCATACGGCGACGGGTGGCGCGTCCCGACCAGCGCCACCGCCGGGCCGCGCGCGAGCCCAGGCAGCCGGTCGGCGACCTGGCCCGCGAGGAACAGCACCCGCGGCGCGTCGACCAGTTGGAGGAGCCGCGCCGGGTAGCGGCGCGAGTGCTGACAGACGGCCTCCACCCCCTGGTACTCCAGCCCGTGGCGGGCCTCGGCGGCATCGAACGTCTCGAGGAAGCGCTCGGCGTCGTCGCGGTCGGGGCCGGCGACGGCCCGAACGAAGTCGTCGTCGCTCAGCGCGAGCAGGCCGCCGGGGTTTCGCTCGCGCGAGTCGAGTACGCCGGCGATCCGCGCTGACAGCAGCCCGACGAGAAAGCCCCGCCGCAGGCAGGCGGGACAGGCGGGCTGAGCTTCGGCCAGCTCGAGTGGCCGGACCGCCCTGTCGCTCACGCGGCCGCCCGGCTCGGCGTGACGATCCGGTACCCCAGGGCCTCATCGACATCCGGCCGTGACACCGCCGCGCGGCCGTCGAGATCGGCGATCGTCCGGGCCAGGCGCAGGACGCGATCGTGGCCTCGGCCGCTGAGGGCCCCGCTCTCCACGCTGCCCACGAGCCGGGACGCGCTGCCAGAGTCCACCACTGCGTGCAGCCGCGAAAGTCGGCCGTCCATGTCCGCATTGCAGTTCACCCCCGTGCCCTCGAGGCGCCCGAGTTGAACCGCCCGCGCGGCCATGACGCGGGCCCGGATCGCCGACGAGCGCTCGACGTGCTCGGGACCGGCGCCCACGAGCGCCGCCGCCGGCGGCGGCGCCACCTGGCAGACCATGTCCATCCGGTCCAGCAACGGGCCACTCAGGCGCCGTTGATAGCGCCGGCGGTCGGTCTCGCCGCAGCTGCAATCGCGCGCCGGCTGGGCGCACGGACAGGGATTGCATGCCGCGACGAGCATCACCCGCGCGGGAAAGGTGACCGCGCTCTGTCCGCGGACGATCTCCACGTGCCCGTCCTCCATCGGCTGGCGCAGGGCCTCGAGGGCCATCCTGGAGAACTCCGCGAGCTCGTCCAGGAACAGGACACCACGGTGGGCAAGCGTGACCTCGCCCGGCCGCGGTCGGCTCCCGCCTCCCACCAGGCCCTGGGCGGACACCGTGTGGTGGGGCGCGCGAAAGGGGCGCTCGCTGACCAGCCCGCCTGACCCCACGCCGGCCACGCTGTGCACGCGCGTGATCTCCAGCGCCTCCTGAAAGCTCGGCGGCGGGAGGATGCCCGGGAGCCGGCGGGCGACCATCGTCTTGCCGGCTCCCGGCGGTCCGACCATCAGCAGGTTGTGGCCTCCGGCGGCGGCTATCTCCAGGGCCCGCTTGGCATCGGTCTGCCCGCGGACGTCGGCCATGTCCGGGCCGCCCTGGACCTCGGGTGGCGGCCAGGCCACCCGCGGCGGCGGATCGGGGCTCCAGCGGCCGTGGAGGAGATCGACGAGGCGGGTGAGCGTGGGGACGGCCAGCACCTCCAGGCCCTCGACCAGCGCGGCCTCCGCCGCGTTGGCCTCGGGCACGATCGTCCTGCGGTAGCCGGCCGTCCGGGCCCCCATCGCCGCCGCCAGGGTCCCCCGCACCGGGCGCAGAGCGCCCCCGAGGGACAGCTCCCCGCACAGGGCCGTGTCGCTCAGGCTCTCCGGCGGTACTTGGCCGCCGGCGGCCAGCAGGCCGACCGCGATGGCCAGGTCGAAGCTCGGGCCCGCCTTGCGCACCCAGGCGGGCGCGAGGTTGGCGGTGATCCGCTGCAGCGGGAACTCGAGCCCGGAGTTCAGGAGGGCCGCGCGGACACGCTCGCGCGCCTCGCGGACGGACGCATCCGGAAGCCCCACCAGCGAGAAGGCGGGCAGCCCGCGGCGCACGTCGACCTCCACCGTGACCTCACGGCTGTCGACCCCGTTGAGGGCGAAGGTGGCGACGCTTGCGAGCACGCCGGGGAAGCTAGACGGGGCCGACCACCCGGTGGGTTACCTGGGTAACGGTTCTGCGAAATCGGCGCCCGCGCATCTGAAGCCCGATCGTTACCCGCGCAACCCCCCGGTGTGTCGGTCCGACCTAGCGTGGACGGGCATGAACTCGACCACCCCCCTCGACCCCCGCCGGCGACTGGGCGCACTCGGCGAGCGGCTCGCCCGCGAGCACCTGGTTCGGGCCGGCTACGAGGTCGTCGAGTCGAACTTCCGCTGCCGTCAGGGCGAGCTGGACATCGTCGTCGCCGACGCGCGGGCGCTCGTGTTCTGCGAGGTCAAGACGCGCGTGAGCGGCGGCCGCCTGGGCCCGGCCCAGCCGCTGGACGCGATCGGCCCCGCGAAGCAACGGCGGCTAAGGCTGCTCGCGCGGGAGTGGCTGCACGCCCGGCCCGATCGCCCGAGGGCCCCGGTGCTGCGCTTCGACGCGATCGGCGTGATCGTGTCCCCGAACGGCGAGTTGCTGAGCCTCGAGCACGTGCAGGACGCGTTCTGAGGGAGCGAGCGGCGCGCGAAGGCGAGAGTGCATCGAGTGCTGCGATGCCTCGGAGCGCGGCTGCCAAGGAAGCAGGGCACGAAGCGTGCTCGGCACGCGAGCGATCGATGACGCCGGCAGGCGGCCTCCAAGACCCGCAGACGTCAGGCCGGCCACAGCTGTCTGAACCTCGCCTGCGATGCCTCGGAGCGCGGCTGCCAAGGAAGCAGGGCACGAAGCGTGCTCGGCACGCGAGCGATCGATGACGCCGGCAGGCGCGCTCCGAGGCCCGCAGACGTCAGGCGAGCTTGAGCTGGTTGTAGGCGATGGACTGAAAGGACATCCGGTGCAGCGGGGAGACGCCGTGCTCGGCTATCGCGGCGCGGTGCTCGGGAGTCGAGTAGCCCACGTTGGTGGCGAAGTCCCACTGCGGGTGGACCTCGGCGATGCGGCGCATGTAGCGGTCACGGGTGACCTTCGCCAAGACCGAGGCGGCGGCGATGGCCGCGCTGCGGCAGTCGCCGTCGACGACCGCCCTCTGCTCGTGCTCCATCGCGGGAACGCCGAAGCCGTCGACGAGGCAGATTGTGCCCGGGCAGGACACCTGCAGCAGCGCGGCGCGCAGCGCGTCGAGATTGCTGACGTGGAGCCCGCGCGTGTCGATCGCCCGGACGGAGCGCGAGACGATCGCCGTCCGCGCGGCAGCGCGGAGGACCAGTGGGAACAGCTCCTCCCGCGACTCCTCGTTGTGCTGCTTGGAGTCGTTGAGCCGCGACAGCGCGCGGCGATCGGAGAGCGTGAGGCGCTCGAGATCGAACAACACCGCCGCCGCGGTGATCGGGCCGGCCAGCGAGCCGCGGCCGGCCTCGTCCGCGCCCGCGACCCAACGCGAGCCGATCTCGCGATCGAATGCGAACAGCCGCCGTCCGCTCTGGCGACGGGCGCGCGCCTTGCGCGCCTGGCGAGAGAGGCGCTTGGAGGTGGGGGCCGCGGCGGGGACTTCGGCTTTCTCCGGCTCTCCCACGTCGCGGCCGATCATAGGCGCGGGGCCGGGCGGAAGGCCGTCCGCGCGATCCAGCAGGAGCTACGGCGTGCCGATCCGCCCCGGCGGCCAATACGTGAAGAAGGCCTTGCCGATGAACCACTTCTTGGGCACGGGGCCCCACTCGCGGCTGTCGGCGCTCTCGCCGCGGTTGTCGCCCATCATGTAGTACTCGCCCCGGGGGACCACGATCGGGCGCGGCTCGTTGCAGATGCTGCAGCCGGGGTCGGGACGGATGAACGGCTCCTTCTGGAGCTTGCCGTTGATGTAGACCCGCCCCCGCTTGACCGACAGCCGGTCGCCGGGCAGGCCGACCACCCGCTTGATGAAGTTGGTGTCCGAGCGCTCGGAGGTGTGGCGCGGGCAGGGCGAGTCCTCGGGGTGCGAGACCCCGCAGGCCCCCTCGTCGGCCCCCTTCGGCGGCTTGAAGACCATGACGTCGCCGCGACCCGGGTCGCCGAAGTGGCTGCCGACGCGGTCCACGAGCACCCGCTGGCCCACCGCCAGCGTGGGCACCATCGACTCGCTGGGGATGCGGAACGGCTTGACCAGGAACGCCTGGATCCCCAGCGCCAGGCCGAGGGCCACGACCACGATCGTGACGAGCTCGATCAGCGAGCCGCCGGAGGCCTTGCCGCGCCTGGCCGTCTGTGCCATCCCCGGCCGCGCGCGTCCGCTAGGAGTCGCGCTGTGCTTCGGGCTCGGGGCCGTCCGCCGGCTGGTCCCCGGCGTCCTGCTTCGCGGGCTCCGCCTCAGCCGCCCCTTCGGGCTCGGCGGCCGACTCGGCCTCCGCCTGGACGACTTCCTGCGAGCCCTCGTCGCGCGGGTCCTCGGTGGCCTCTTGCGCGACCACGTCCGTCTCGGGCGGCGGCATCACGCCCTCGCCGTCGGCCGGCGCGGCCTCGAGAGTCGGATCGAGCGCGGGATCCACGACATCACGGTCTCCTCGTCCGAACCGGCGCTCACGCACGCGGGCGCCGCGGCCGACGCGATCACGCAGGTAGTACAGCTTGGCCCGCCGCACGTCGCCGCGGGCGGCCACCTCGATCTGCTCGATCTTCGGCGAGTGCAGCGGGAAGGTGCGCTCCACGCCGACCCCGAACGACTGCTTTCGCACCGTGAAGGTCTCGCGCAACCCGCTTCCCTGGCGCTTGAGCACCACACCCTCGAACACCTGGGTCCTGCGCCGATTGCCCTCGACCACCTGGAAGTGGACGCGCAGACGATCGCCGGCCTCGAAGGACGGGACGCGGCGCAGCTGGGCGCGCTCGATGTTGTCGATGACACTGCTCATGCTTGTGGAGAGGGCGCGGCGGCGGGGCCTACGCGCGGCGGCCCATGGTAGCGAAGGGCATCGGCCTCGACCGCGACCCCCGGCGTCAGCCCCTCCCCTCCCCGCGCCGGCGACTCTGCTCCGTTCGCCAGGTGCGCACGCGGGCGTGGTCGCCGGAGGTGAGCACCTCGGGAACGCCGGCGCCCCGCCACTCGGCGGGCCGCGTGTAGTGGGGGTACTCCGGCGCTCCCTCCAGCGCCGGGCTGAAGGACTCCTCGATGGCGCTGTCGGTGTGGCCGAGGGCGCCTGGGAGCTTGCGCAGGACCGCGTCGCAGACCACCATCGCCGCCAGCTCGCCTCCGGCCAGGACATAGGGCCCGATGGAGATGACATCGGTGGCGAGCTGCTCGTGCACGCGCTCGTCGAACCCCTCGTATCGTCCGCAGAGCAGCGCGAGCTCGTCCTCCGCCGCCAGCTCGGAGGCCAGCGCGTCGTCGAACTGGCGACCGCCGGGCGCGAGCGCCACTACGCGCCTCGAGCCCCTCCCCGCCACGGCATCGGCGCGCCAGCGGGCGGCGAGGGCGGCCTCGACCACGTCGACCCGGATGACCATGCCCGCCCCGCCGCCGTAGGGGGTGTCGTCGACCTGGCCGCCCTTCAGCGGCGTCGTGGCGCGCAGGTCCACCCCGTCGAGCTGGTGCCCGAGAGCCAGTGCGTTGGCCACGTGGCGCTGGCCCCGAAACCACTCGAGCCAGTCCGGGAACAGGGTGAACACGTCGATCTTCACGGCGCGGGCGGGTCCAGTCCGAGGAAGGCCCGGTCGACCTCGACGGTGCCCGCCTCGACGTCCACCGCGTGGACGGCGTCGGCCACGAGCGGGACCAGGGTGCCGTCGGAGAGCTCGAGCACGTCACAGGACGGACCGTCGATGACCCTGACCACCGTGCCCACGTCCGCCACCCGGCAGCCGACCAGGTCCTGGGCCAGCCACTCGCCGTCGGCGACCGGAGAGTCCTGGTCGCTGATCAGGATCAGCTCGCCGCCCAGCTCCCGGACCGCCTCCCGCGTCCTCAGGCCCTTCAGGGCGATTATCGGTTGCTCATCGGTCCCGCGACGCGAGCGGACCTCGTGCCAGCTGCCGGCCACGCTCACCGCCGTTCCCCGGGCGAGCCCGTGAGCCGGCGCGAGCACGCGAAAGCTCCCGTCGAGGCCGTGCGAGCGCCCAACGCGACCCGCCGTCACCAGGCGCCCGAATCGCGGGGTCGCCACGACGGAACGCCTTATTCGGCGTCGAGGACGTCGACGAGCACGCGCTTGTGGTCCTTCACCGACGCGGCCTTGACCACCGTGCGCAGCGCCGAGACCGTCCGCCCGCCCCGGCCGATCACCTTCCCGGTGTCATCGGGGGCCACCTGCAGCTCGAGCACGATCGTGCCGTCGTCCTCGGTGAAGGAGTCGACGTTCACGGCGTCGGGATCGTCTACCAGCGCTCTCGCGAGGTAGGCCAGCAGGTCCTCCACGGCCGGCCGGCTAGTTCTCGGAAGGGTCGGCGCTCTCGCCGGGAGCCGCGTTCTCGGCGTCACCGGCGCCCTCGGAGGGCGGGGCGGCGTCGGGATCCGGCTCGGCGGGCGCCGCCTCGGCGGTGGCCTCGGGCTCGACTGCGGCCTCGGGCTCAGGCGTCGTATCGGGGTCGGCGGGCGCGGCAACGTCGGACGGGGACTCGCCCGCCTCCACCACGGCGGCGGTGGGCGCGTCCGGGACGCGCATCAGCTTGCGCACGCTGTTGGACGGTTGGGCACCACGCTCGATCCAGTAGTCCAGCCGCTCGCGGTCGAGCACGACCGTGGACGGGTCGGTCTGCGGGTTGTAGTGGCCGACGGTCTCGATCGTGCGGCCGTCGCGCGGGGAGCGCTGGTCGGCGACGACCACGCGCCACTTGGCGTTCTTCTTGCTGCCCACGCGGGTGAGCCTGACTCGGACGGACATAAGCAGGGCAGGTTAGCGGTAGCGCGGCGACTACCGCCCGCCGGCCGCAAGCTGCTGCAGGTCGGGCATCTTGCCCTTGGAGAGCTGGCGCATCATCTTCTGCATCTGGCTGAACTGCTTGATCAGCTGGGAGACGGCCTGGACGTTGGTGCCCGATCCCGCCGCTATCCGCCTGCGCCGCGATCCGTCGATCAGCTTCGGGTTGGACCGCTCGGCCGGGGTCATCGAGGTGATGATGGCCTGGAGTCGGTCGAGCTCGCGATCGTCGATGCTGAGATTGCCCAGCTGGGCCCCCATGCCGGGGATCATCTTCAGCAGCCCCTGCAGCGGCCCCATCGAGCGGACCTGCTTCATCTGGTCGAGGAAGTCGTCGAGGGTGAACTGGTTCTTGCGGATCTTCTTCTCGAGCTCGGCCGCCTTGCGCTCGTCCATCTGGCCCTCGGCCTTCTCGATGAGCGTCATCACGTCGCCCATGCCGAGGATCCGCTGGGCCATGTGGTCCGGGTGGAAGCGCTCGAAGGCGTCGAGCTTCTCGCCGGTGGAGGCGTAGAGGATCGGCTTGCCGGTGAGCGCCTTTACCGAAAGGGCAGCGCCGCCGCGGGCGTCGCCGTCGAGCTTGGAGAGGATCACGCCGTCGAACTCCGTGGCCCCGGCGAACGACTCGGCCACGTTCACGGCGTCCTGACCGGTCATGGCGTCGACGACCAGCAGAACGTCGTGGGGCTTGACCGCCTTCTTGACCTTGACCAGCTCGTCCATCAGCTCCTGGTCCACGTGCAGGCGGCCGGCGGTGTCGACGATCAGCACGTCGCGGCGGTCCGCCTTGGCCTGGCCCAGGGCCCACTCGGCCACGTCGACCGGGGTGCGTGACGTGCCCTGCTCGTAGACGGTGGCGCCCGCCTTGGCGCCCACGGTCACGAGCTGCTCCACGGCGGCCGGGCGCTGGAGGTCGCAGGCCGCGAGCGCGACGTCGAGCTTGCGCTCCTCGCGCAGGAAGCGGGCGAGCTTTCCGCATGCTGTGGTCTTGCCCGAGCCCTGCAGGCCGGCCATCAGGATCACCGTCGGGCCGCCCGAGGACGCGAAGACCAGGTCGCGCCCGGCGCCTCCCATCAGCTCGGTGAGCTCGTCGGAGACGATCTTCACCACCTGCTGGCCCGGGTTGAGCGCGTCGAGCACCTCGGAGCCAGTGGCCCGCTCCTTCACCGCCGAGGTGAAGTCCTTGACCACCTTGAAGTTCACGTCGGCCTCGAGCAGGGCCAGACGCACCTGGCGCATGGCCTTGGAGACGTCCTCCTCGGTCAGCTTCCCGCGCGAGCGGACGTCGCCGAGGGCCTCCTGGAGGCGGTCTGAGAGCGAGTCGAACACTCGGGTTGAGGTTAGGGCACTACTCGGGTCGCGGAGGCGGTGGCGGAGCGGGCGCCGGCGGCTCTGGGGCCGCCCCCTCGGCCTTGGGCAGGATCGAGCCCAGCTGGCCCAGCGCCTGGGAGAACTCGCTGGGGATGATCCACAACTTGTTGGCGTCGCCCTGGGCGATCTGGGGCAGGGTCTGGAGGTACTGATAGGCCAGCAGCTTGGGATCGGCGTCGCCCTTGTGGATGGCCTCGAACACGGTCTCGATCGCCTTGGACTGGCCCTCGGCGCTCAGGATCTGGGACTCGCGCTGGCCCTCGGCGCGCAGGATCGCGCTCTGCTTCTCACCCTCGGCGGTGAGGATCTGGGACTGCTTGACGCCCTCGGCGGTGAGGATGGCCGCGCGCCGGTCGCGCTCGGCGCGCATCTGCTTCTCCATCGCCTCCTGGATCGAGGGCGGCGGGTCGACGGACTTCAGCTCCACCCGGTTCACCCGGATCCCCCAGCGACCGGTGGCCTCGTCGAGGACGATCCGCAGCGCCGCGGACACGGTGTCGCGCGAGGTCAGCGTCTGCTCCAGGGTCATGCCGCCGCAGACGTTTCGTAGGGTGGTGAGCACGAGCTGCTCGATCGCCGAGATGAAGTCCCGGATCTCGTAGGACGCCGACTTGGGGTCGGTCACCTGGAAGTAGATGACCGTGTCGATCTGAATCGTGAGGTTGTCCTCGGTGATCACGGGCTGGGGCGGGAACGAGACCACCTGCTCGCGCATGTCCAGGAGCGGACGTACGCGATCGACGTAGGGGATCACCAGCGCCAGCCCGGGGTCCAGCGTGCGCTGGTAGCGACCGAGGCGCTCGACGATGCCCGCCCGGGCCTGGGGGACTATGCGGACGCCGCGCGCGATGGTGAACAGCACCACCACTGCGATCACGGCTAGGACGATTACTCCGGCCATTGGTCTTCCTCTCGGTTGCGGGCCTAGGCGCTCGTGACGAGCGCCGTGGCCCCCTCGATCTCCATTACGTGTGCCCGCACACCGGGCTCCAACACCTCGTCGGGGTCATAGGCGCGGGCGGTCCACACCTCGCCGGCGAGCTTGACCTGGCCGCCGCGGCCGTCCACGCGTTCGAGCACCTCGGCCTCGCGGCCCACGAGCGCCGCGGCCCCCGTTCGCAGGTGGCCGGGCATCTTGAGGTGGCGGCGGGCCACCGGCCGCAGCACCCCGAGGGAGGCCACGGCAACCAAGACGAACACCCCGATCTGTAGGGCCAGCCCCACTCCGACCAGGGCGGCGAGGCTCCCGGCGAGCGCGGCGACCGCGATCGGCCCGAGGAACAGCGACAGCGTGGCAAGCTCTCCCACGGCCATGACCCCGGCGGCAATGACCCACAGGACCCAGTCCTCCATGCCTAGGAGCCTAGAGCGGGAGGAGCTCACTCGAAGATCGCGCGGGCGAAGTCCTCCGCGTCGAAGGGGCGCAGGTCCCCGATCCCCTCCCCGATGCCGATCAGCTTCACCGGCACCCCCAGCTCCTGCGCGATGGCCAGCGCGATGCCGCCCTTGGCGGTGCCGTCGAGCTTGGTGAGCACGATCCCGGTCACCTTGGTCACCTCGCGGAAGAGCAGCGCCTGGCGCAGCCCGTTCTGGCCCGTGGTGGCGTCGATGGAGAGCAGCGTCTCGTGCGGCGCGCCGGGGACCTTCTGGGCGATCACCTTGCGCACCTTGGCCAGCTCGTCCATCAGGTGCTGCTGGGTATGCAGCCGGCCGGCGGTGTCCACGATCACCACGTCGTGGCCGCGCGCGGTGGCCGCCTCCATCGCGTCGAAGACTACCGAGGCGGGGTCCGAGCCCTCGCGGCCGCGGACGATCTCGCATCCGCTGCGCTCGGCCCACACCTCGAGCTGCTCGGCCGCGGCGGCGCGATAGGTGTCGCCGGCGGCCAGGAGAACGGAGCGGCCGAGCTCGTTTCGCAGGTGCCAGGCGATCTTGCCGATCGTGGTGGTCTTGCCCGTCCCGTTCACTCCCACGACGAGGATCACCGTGGGCGCGTGGGAGATGTCGATCGTGTCCCCGGGCACGGTGGCCGTCTCGGCCACGAGCTGGCGCAGCCGGTTGGTCAGGTCCTCCCCGGTCTGCAGCTCACCGCCGGCGGCCTCGCCCTCGAGCCGCTCGACGATGCTCGCGGTGGTGGGGGCGCCCACGTCGGCGTAGATCAGCGCCTCCTCCAACCGCTCGAAGGCCTCGTCGTCCAGGCGCTCGAACATCGTGGCCTGGAGCTCGGCGCCCAGCGCCTGGCGGGTCTTGGACATGTTGTCGCGCAGACGGCTGAAGAAGCCCCCGCGCCGGGGCTCGTCACCCTCGGCGGGGCGGCCGCCATCCTGAGCCGGCGCCCCGACGAACAGCTCTTGCCAGGTCCGGGCCATGGCTCGACAGATTAGGCCGAGCGCTGGAGGCGGTCAGGCCACGTCGGCCCGTGGCGGCTGGGCCACCTCGGCCAGTGGCGCCCCCGCCAGCTTGCGCGAGACCACCCGCGACACGCCGTCGCCGCCCATGCTGACCCCGTACAGGCGGTCGGCGGCGTCCATCGTGCGCTTCTGGTGGGTGACCACGATGAACTGGGCGCGATCGGAGTAGCGCCGCACGAGCTGGAGGAAGCGGTCCACGTTGAGGTCGTCCAGGGCGGCCTCGACCTCGTCCAGGATGTAGAAGGGACACGGCCGGGCCAGGAAGACGGCGAACATGAAGGCCAGCGCCACCAGCGACTTCTCGCCGCCCGAGAGCAGCGACAGTCGCTTGGAGGACTTGCCGGCGGGGGTGACCTCCACCTCCACTCCCGGCTCGGCGGCGGCCGGCTGCTCGTCGACGTCCGCGTCCGGCTCGGCGCCGTCCTCTGGCACCTCCTCCCCGCCCAGGACCGGCCTTGGGCCCTGGTCGGGCGCCACCAGGCGCAGCTTGCCGCTGCCGCCGGGAAAGAGGTGGCCCACCACCTCCTCGAAGTTGCGCGCGGCGGCCTCGAAGGTCTCCTCGAAGCTCTCGCGGATGCGCCGGTCGGTGTCGCGGATGAGGCCGGCCAGCTCGGCCATCGCGCCCTCGAGGTCCGTGCGCTGCACCTCGAGCTCCTCGACGTGCGCCACGGCCTCCTCGTACTCCTGCGCGGCCAGGGGGTTGACGGGCCCGAGCTGCTCGCGGCGGCGGGCCAGGCGCTCGATCTGGGCCTCCAGCTCGCCGCGGCGGTCCTCGGCCAGCGCCTCCTCCGCGGGCTCGGCGTCCAGGCCAAGGCGCCCGGCCACCTCGGCGAGGGTCGACTCGGCGTCGCCCGCACCGTCCCGCGCGCGCTGGGCGGCCACCTCGGCATCGGTCACGCGCTCGCCGGCGGCGCGCAACTTGGCCTGCAGCTCGGCTTCCTCGTGAGCGCACTCGCGCAGCGCGGCGGCCGTGCGCTCGCCCTGGTCGGCGCTGACCGAGCCCTCGCGCTCGAGGGCGCCGACCGAGCCGGCGACCGCATCGCGGGCCAGCGCGAGGGCCTCCCCCGCGCGTCCGGCCGCCTGGGCGACGCCGTCGTCGTGTCCGATCCGGTGGCGTAGTCGCGCGGCCCGGGCCACCCGTTCCTCGCGCTCGCGCACCGCTCCCTCGGCCACTCGCCGCTCGGCCCGCACCTCCGCGGACAGCTCGGCGCGGCGGACCGCGTCGGGGCCCTCGTCTGGCGCCTCTCGGCGGCGTTGCATCAGCCAGCGCACGTGGCGCGCGGACTCGAGCGCCGACTCCAGCTCACGGGTGGCCGCTCGCAGCGCCGAGTCCGCGACCTCGCGGGCCGAGTCGGCCTCGGCCACGCGCGCCCCCACGGCTTCGAGCGCGGCACGTGCCCCGGCCTCGGCGCGCACGGCGGCCTCGGAGCGCTCCACCAGCTCGGCGCGGCGGTTGCGCTGCTCGAGCACTCGCTCGGCGCCGCCGGTGGGGGCCTGACGCAGCTCTCCCCGGGCCGGTCGCCACACCCGGCCCTCCAAGGTGACCGCGGAGCCGGAGAACGAGGGGTCAACCTCCTCGACGGAACCGACCACCCACACGTCGGCCAGCAGCCGGCCGGCCACGGCCGTCGCCTCGGCCGACGGGCGCACGTGGTCGAGCAGCCTCCGCGCCCCCGGACACGGCGCGTCCGCGGGAGCGGCGGCGGGTGCGGCGCCCCCGCCCACGATCACCATGCCGCCGTCCTGACCCGCGCCATCGAGTGCCTCGCGACCGCCCGCCAGCGACTCCACGACGCCGGCCTGGAGCCGCGGCCCCAGGGCGGCGGCCAGGGCGGCCTCGAAGCCGGCGTCGACCTCGAGCCCGTCCGACAGCGGCCGCGCCGCGCCGCCGGCGCCACCGGCCGTGCGCAGGAACTGGTTGACCACCGCCAGGTCGGCGCCCGCGCGCGCCGTGGCTCCGCGCGCCGCCTCGGCCGCCTTCTCGGCCTCCCGCCGCTCGCGTCGCACCCGGTCCGCGGCCCGCTCGGCGTCGGCCAGCACGCCGCGCGCCCTCCCCGCCGCGGCCTCGAGCTGCTCGCGCCGACCTTCCGCGCGCGCAAGCTCCGCCTCCAGCTCGCCAAGCTCCTCGTGCACCCGCTCCTCGCGGGCGCCCTCCAGCGCGGCGAGCTCGCGCTCGAGATCGGCCACCCGCTGTGCGGCCTGTGCTCCGGGCTCGCCGTCCTGCGCCAGCTCGCGCTCGAGGATGACCAGCTGGGCGCGGCGGCGCTCGGCGCCGTCGGCTGCGGCGGCGGCCTGATCGCGTGCCCGCTCGAGGCGGATGCCGATCCGGTCGTGGGCCGAGCGCGCGGCGAACAGGCGGCCCTGGAGCTCTTCGCGCCGGCGTGACATCTCAGTGAGGGCGGACTCCGCCGCCTCACGGCGGCGGGCCACCTCGGCCAGGGCGCCCTCGGCCTGCGTGCGCACCCGGCGCGCCCCGGCTGCCTGCTCCTCGGCCGCGGCCAGGGCAGCGCGTACCTGGCGAACGGTGTCGCGCGACAGCTCGTAGCGCGCCTCGTCGCTCTGGCGCTGGAGGCGCTCGTGCAGCTGCGCGGCCTCGGCCTGGCGCTTGAGCGGGCGCAGCCGCGAGCGCGCCTCGCGCTCCACGTCCAGGGCCCGGGACAGGTTCTCCTCCGTGCGCTCCAGCTTGAGCTGTGCGCGGCGACGGCGCTTGCGGTGCTTGCCCAGCCCCGCGGCCTCCTCTATCAGCAGCCGCCGGTCGCGCGGCTTGGACAGGACGATCGCCTCAACCCGCCCCTGGGAGACCACGGAGTGCATCTCCTTGCCCAGACCGGTGTCGGAGAGCACCTCGACCACGTCGGCCAGCCGGCAGCGGGCGCCGTTGAGGCGGTACTCGCCGTCGCCGTTTCGGTCGAGCTTTCGCACGATGGAGATCTCGGAGAAGTCGGCGCCGCCCTCGCGCTGGTTGTCGATCACCACCTCGACCTCCGCGGAGCTGGAGCCCTTGACGCCGTGGCCGCCGGCGAAGATCACGTCCTTCATCGACTGCCCGCGCACGGCCAGCGGGCTCTGCTCACCCAACGCCCACAGCACGGCGTCGGTGATGTTCGACTTGCCCGAGCCGTTCGGCCCCACCACCACGCCCACGCCCGGGGAGAAGTCGAGCTTGGTGCGATGGGGGAAGGACTTGAAGCCCTTCATGGAGATCGAGCGCAGGTGCATCAGCCCTCGTCCTCGGAGCCCAGCGCCTGCATCGCGGCCTCCTGCTCGGCGCCCTTCTTGGTCCGCCCCTCGCCCCGGCCCAGCTCCCGCCCGCCGGACTCGGCCACGGCCTCGAAGCGCCGGTCGTGGGCGGGCCCGTCCTCCGAGACGATCCGGTAGACCACCAGCTCGGCGCGGCGGGCCAGGCGCTCCTGGAGCAGGGACTTGTAGTCGACCGGGTGCTCGAGGGCGCCCTCGATCGCGTCCTCGAATGCGGCGACGACGGGTGGGGCGACGCGATCGATGCCGAAGGCCAGGTAGGCGGCGCCGATCACCGCCTCGCAGATGGATGCGAGCACGCGCTCGCTGTCGGCCAGCATCTCGAAGCTCGGTCCCTGGCCGCCGTCGGGGGCGCGGGCGCGCAGGCGCTCGGGCACGCCGAGCACCTCCGCCACCTCGGCGCAGGAGGCGCCGCTGACAGCCTGGGCGCGAACCTTGGTGAGTCGGCCTGCGCCGTAGCGCTCGAAGCGAGGGAACAGGTGGGTGGAGACGGCCAGGCTCAAGACCACGTCTCCGAGGAAGGCCAGCCGCTCGTAGGACTCCGCGCGGTGGTCGACCCAGGAGGAGTGGGTGAAGGCCTGCCGCGCGAGATCCTCCGGTAGCTCGTCCAGCAGGTCGCCAAGGCTCTCGCCCGTCTCAGCCTTCGGGATCCTCGGCATGTGCCGCCACATAGTCGGCGGCCTGGCCCACGGTGAGGATCTTGGCCGCCTGCTCGTCGGGGATCCGGATGCCGTAGGAGTCCTCGAGCTCCACGGTCAGCTCCACCAGGTCGAGCGAGTCGGCCTCGAGATCCTCCTTGAAGCGGGTGGATTCGGAGATCACTGCGGCGGCGACCTCCAGCTCGGCCGCCAGGTGCTCGCGGATGCGGTTCATCACCTCGTCGCGGTCCACGGCAGGGTCCAATCAGCCCGGCACGTCGGGGGTCTCGGGCGTCACGTTGGCGAAGCTACCAGCGGGTGCGGACCGCAACACGCCCGCCGCCTCGAGCGCCGTCGCAGTGCGGCCGACCACGTCCTCGTCCACCGCCCGGCGGACCAGCGCGATCGCTCCGGCGATCCCGCGCGGCCCGAACGACCCGTGCCCCACCACGACCGGCTTGCGCAGCCCGAGCAGGATGGCGCCTCCCACCGCCTCGGGGTCGATCGACTCGCGCAGGCGGCCCACCGCCCCCTTGATCAGCAGCCCCCCCACGCTGGAGATCGGGCCCGAGGTGATCGCCCCGCGGATGGCGTCTGAGACCACGCGCGACGTGCCCTCGAGCACCTTCAGGGCGATGTTGCCGGTGAAGCCGTCGGCCACCACCACGTCCACCGCGGCCCCGGGAAGGTCGAACCCCTCCACGTTGCCGGCGAAGTTGAGCGGCCCGCCGGCCAGGCGTTCGCCGGCCTCGAGCACGTCGGGGGTGCCCTTCCCGCTCTCCTCGCCCACCGACAACAGGCCTACGCTCGGCCGTTGCACCCCCACCACCACCTCCATGAAGGCAGCCCCCATGTAGGCGAACTGGACGAGGTGCTCCGGGCGCACCTCCACGTTGGCGCCGCAGTCCAGCAGCAGCACGGGCTTGGCCGGGCTGGGAACCAGCGCGGCCAGAGCGGGCCGGTGCACGCCCTTCAGCCGCTTGATGGCCAGCGTGGCGGCGGCCAGAGTCGGGCCCGTGCTGCCGGCGCTGACCAACGCCTCGGCGCGGCCGTCGGCTACGGCGCGGGCGGCCTGGACGATGGAGGCGTCCGGGTTGGCGCGCACCGCGCGGACCGGGTTGGGGCCGGCTTCGATTCCCGGCGCCTCCACCACATGGACCAGGTCGGTGCTCTTGAGGAGCCCGGTCCCGAAGACAGTGACCTGCTCACCCGACAAGCGCGCGCCCTCGGCGACCAGCGGCGGCCCGCCGTCGGCCCCGTTGGCGTCGAGCGCGATCACGCGCCGGCCGGGCTACTCGTCGTCGGTGCCGACCGCGGGGCGGAAGATCTCGCGGCCCGCGTAGGTGCCGCACTCGCCGCATACCCGGTGCGGGAGGCGCGGAGCGCCGCAGCGGGGACACGTCGCGATAGCCGGCGACGAGATCTTGTGCTGGGAGCGGCGCTTGTTGGTGCGCGCGTGAGACTGACGTTGCTTGGGGACGGCCATGGCAGCGGAGAAGTGTACAGAGGCAAGTTCCGTTGACGTTCTACGGAATGAGCACGATGCTCATTCCGTCGACGGCATCTTGAGCTCGGACAGCTTGGCCCAGCGCGGGTCGGGCTCGGGCTCGTGCGCGTGTCCCGGGTCGCGGTTGAGGTTCTCGCCACACACCGCGCACAGACCGGCGCAGTCCTCGCCGCACACGATCTGGGTCGGCAGGGCCAGGGCCAGCGCGTCACGGGCCCAGCCCCTCATGTCTAGCTCCTGCTCCTCGAGGTAGGGCGAGGCCAGCTCGTCTCCCCCACCGGGCTGGTCGACCTCCCGGGCGTCGACGTCGATCGTCGCCTCGGCGTCGTCCAGGCAGCGCATGCACGGCCCGTCGAGGCGCACGTGCGATCGCAGGCGCAGCGCGTAGCCCGAGCCGGTGGTGCGGGACGCGTCCAGTCGCACCGGCACGGCGCCGTCTGGAACGCGGTAGGCCTGCCCGCCGAACTCGAGCGGATCGACGGCCACCGTGAGGTCGGCGGAGGCGGCCTCACCCGAAGCCAGGCGCAGGGTGGACAGGTCGAAGGTGTCGGTCCGAGTTCCCACGAGCCCAGGCTAGCCCCCGGGGTCGAGTAGCTCCGGGCGCTAGGAGACTTCGGCTTCTTCGCGACCCTGGAGGCGGTCGCGGCCGCGCTGCACGGCGGCGGTGAACTTCTCGAGGTTGATCTCGAGCGTGTTCAGGATGTCGTCGGCGTAGTCCTCGGCGCCGAGGCGGATCTCGCGCTCGCGCGCACGGGCGTCCTCCACGATCTCGTCGGCCTGGCGCTCGGCCTGCTTGACGACCTCTTCGTCGCCGATCAGCCGTGTCTGCTCCTCGCGCGCCTCGCGGATGATCCGCTCGGACTCGCGCTTGGCCTCGGCCAGCATCTCCTGACGCTCCTTGACGATCCAGCGCGCCTGCTTGATCTCCTCAGGGATCGTGGCGCGCATCTGATCGAGGATGTCGTAGATCTCTTCCTTGTCTACGCGCACCTGCCCCGTCATGGGGACGAGCTTCGCGTTGTGGACGGTGTCGTCCAGCTTGTCGATCAGTACCAGGACATCCATAGGCTTGGACCTCAGTTCTTCAGCGCTTCAAGGCTTCCTGCAAGCGGGAGGCTACAGCGGGCGGCACCAGACCGGTCAGGTCACCGCCGAAGGTGGCCAGCTCCTTGACGCCGCTGGAGGAGAGGAAGCTGAACTGAGCAGCTGACATGAGGTACATGCTCTCGATGTCGGGAGCCATCTTGCGGTTGAGCTGGTTCATCTCGAACTCGTACTCGAAGTCCGAGATCGCCCTCAGGCCTTTGACGATGGCCTTGGCGCCGTTCTCACGAGCGAAGTCGACGAGCAGATTAGCAAAGGGTTTTACCTGCACATTGGCCAAATCGCCGACCTCGGCCTCGATGAAGCCGACTCGCTCCTCGGCGCTGAACACCGTCTTGGCCTTGCGGATGGGCAGGTTGACCACGCCGACGATCACGTTGTCGAACACCTCCGAGGCGCGCCGGATGATGTCCAGGTGACCGAGGGTGACCGGGTCGTAGGAGCCCGGCAGCACCGCGATTCCGCCGTTTCTCGGAGAGCCCTGCGAAGGATTCGTCATCCCTGACTCATCCTTCCCCGCCATGGCGGTGGATGGCGATCCTCGTGTCGCCGTAGGCGCGTTCCTTCACGAGGGTGAAGGGCAGCTCAAGGGGGGTGCGGTCAGAGGATTCGGTCACGATCACGGCGTGCTCGGCCAGGGTCCCGGGCAGCAGCTCGGCCAGGCCAGGGCCCAGGGGGACGGCGGAATCATAGGGCGGGTCGAGGAACACGAGGTCGAAGCGGCTCTGGCCGCCGTGCCCGCGCAGGTAGCCCAGCGCGTCGGTGCGGTGGACTAGGGCGTCGAGGCCGAGATCGGCCAGGTTGCGCGTGACCACGTCCGCGGCGACGCGGGAGGCGTCGACGAAGACCGCGCCGGCCGCCCCGCGGGAGAGCGCCTCGATGCCCAACGCGCCGGAGCCGGCGAACAGGTCGAGCACGTCGGCGCCGGTCACGTCCCCGAGCATCGAGAAGAGGGCTTCACGCACCCGGTCCGCGGTCGGCCGGGTCTGCACGCCCGCGGGGCGGTGGAGCCGGCGCCCGCGATGGGTGCCGGCCACGACCCTCACGCCGGGATGGGGTCCAGATCGGATCCGAACCGCCCGACGACCGCGCCGCGCAGCAGCGCATGCTCGGGCTGCTCCAGGCGGGGGTCGGTGGCGATCAGCGAGTCGGCGTGGGCGCGGGCGCGCTCGAGCAGGCCCTCGTCCTCGGGCAGCCGCGCCACGCGGAACTCGGGCAGCCCGCTCTGGCGCGTGCCCAGCACCTCCCCCGCCCCGCGCAGGTCGAGGTCGACCTCGGCCAGCGCGAAGCCGTCGCGATCGGAGGCGATCGCCTCCAGCCGGGGCAACTTGGGATCGCCGAACAGGATGCACAGCGAGGCGTGCTCGCCGCGCCCCACCCGGCCGCGCAGCTGGTGCAGCTGGGAGAGGCCGTACCGCTCGGCCGCCTCGATCAGCATCACCGTGGCGTTGGGCACGTCGATCCCCACCTCGATCACGCTCGTGGCCACGAGCACGTCGACCTCACCGGCCGCGAAGGCGCGCATCGACTCCTGCTTCTCGGGGCTGGACATCTGGCCATGGATCAGTCCCACGCGCTGGGCCGCGAACTCGGTCTCGCGCAGCCGCTCGGCCTCGACGGTCGCCGCTCGGGCCTGGAGCGTCTCGGACTCCGACACCAGCGGGCAGACCACGAAGCACTGGCGCCCCTTGGCGATCTCCTCGCGGATCCGCTCGTAGGCCCGCGCCCGGGCGCGGGCGCCGTCGACCACGTGCGTCTCCACCGGCCGGCGCCCGGCCGGGAGCTCGCGCAGCACGGTGGTCTCCAGGTCGCCGTAGGCGGTCAGCGCGAGCGTGCGCGGGATCGGCGTGGCCGTCATGTGCAGCGCATGGGGAACCCGCCCCTCCGGCGCCTTGGCGTCCAGCGCCGCTCGCTGGCGCACCCCGAACCGGTGCTGCTCGTCGACCACGCACAGATCCAGCGAGCGAAAGCGCACGGGGTCCTCGATCAGGGCGTGGGTGCCCACCACCAGCGCCAGCTCACCCGAGGCCAGCCGGGACAGCAGCTCGCGCCGGCGCGCTCCGGTGACCGAGCCCGTGAGCAGCTCCACCGGCACCAGGCCACCGAGCAGGCGGTCGAGGGTGAGCAGGTGCTGCTCGGCCAGGGTCTCGGTGGGCGCCATCAGCACCGCCTGACCGCCGGCGTCGGCGGCGCGCAGCATCGCGTGCAGCGCCACCGCGGTCTTGCCCGAGCCGACCTCGCCCATCAGCAGCCGCTGCATCGGCGCCTCGCGCCCCAGGTCGACCTCGATCTGGGCGCACGCGGCCTCCTGGTCGCCGGTGAGCGCGAAGGGCAGGCCGGTGCGCCAGCGGCCGACAAGCGTCCCGTCACCCTCCAGCGCCCGCGCCCGGCGCCCCTCCCCTCGCGCGCGGCGCCGACCCGCCACGGCCAGCTGGGAGAGAAACAGCTCCTCGAAGGCCAGCCGGCGGCGGGCCTCGGCCTCCTCGGCCTCGGAATCGGGGAAGTGGGTGGCCGCCAGCGCGGCGGGGCGATCGGCCAGGCGCTCGGACAGGCGCAGCGCCGAGGGCAGCGGCTCCACGACGTGGCGGAAGAGCCCGTAGTCGTCCCAGATCAGCTTGCGCAGGGTGGTGGCCGGCAGTCCCTGCGTGGTGGGATGGACGGGCACCAGGCCGACGCTGTGCCCGGCGGCCTCTCCCGTGCCGATCAGCTCGTGCTCGTCCACATGGAACTGGTTGCGGCGCTTCAGCGTGCCGTGCAGGACGACCTGGGCGCCGGCTCCGAGGTCGCGCGCCACCCAGGGCTGGTTCCACCAGACGGCCACCATGGGCCCGGTCTGGTCGGCGACCTTGGCCTCGACCCGCTTGCGACGACGGTCGCGCATCGGCTTGACCGCCACCGAGCGCACGGCCACGGCCACCGTGGCCTTCTCCCCTATGCCCAGCGACGCGATCGTGCGCGCGTCGCGCCGGTCGCGGTGGGTGAAGGGAAGGTGCTCGAGCAGGTCGCCGTGGGTCTCCAGGCCCAGTGTCTCGAGGCCCTGAGCGGTCTTGCCCTTGGCCTCGAGCGCCCGCCCCAGCAGGCTGGGCCGCGGGATCGACCGCGGCCCGGCCCCGGCGAGATCGGCCGGGGTCAGCTCCTCGTTGCTGGCGAAGCGAGTGGCGATGTGGTGGTGATTAGAGCGCGCGGCGGACGGCAGCGCGGTGGGTTACGGATCGGGCAGGGATGCCGAATCCGCTGATGGCATCATTCCGCGCACAGCAGCCACCACCAGGCGGGCTGGCCACCATCCTGGGTCTCCAGGTCCACCTCGCCCGGCGCCACCGCGCGCACCGCCTCATCGTCCAGGGGGGCGTCGACGCCCGAGATGCAGGTGACCAGCTCGGTTTCCTCGGCCACGGCGGCCATCGTGGTGCGCAACGTGGCCGCGGGCTCGCCCCAGGCGACGAGCTCGTCGCCCAGGTAGCCCACAGCATCGCCGGCGGAGAACCGCCCCTGGGGATCGTCGCGGGCCGACTCGGCCACCCCGCCCAGGGTGAGCGCCCCGGCGGCGCGGGCCACCGACTCCGCGTTCTCGTCCGCCGGGCGGCCGGAGTCGAAGGCCAGCAGGGCTGCCAGACCCTCCTGTTGGGCGCTCGTGGGCACGACCCGGGTGGGCAGCTCCGACAACTCGGCCGCGCGATCGGCGGCCATGATCACGTTGGAGGAGTTGGGCAACACGATCGCCTCGGCGCCGCCCGCCCCGTGGATGCCGGCCAGCAGCTCGTAGGTGGAGGGGTTCATCGTGGCGCCGCCGTCGACTACGAAGGCCCCCAGGTCCTCGTACATGCGCTTCATGCCCGCGCCGCTTGCCACGGCCACCACCGCGCAGGTCACCTCGGCGCCGCGGGGGGCGCCGTCGCCCTCGCCCAGGCGCGCGCGGCGCTCGGCCACCTGCTCGTGCATGTCGGCCACGTCCAGCCGCGACACCTGGCCGCTGGTCTCGAAGACGGCCACCGCCGCCTCGGGCCCGTCGGTATGCACGTGCACGCGCAAGGTGTGCTCGTCGCCCACGACGAGCACGCTGTCGCCGAGCTCTTCGAGGGCGGCCACATAGGACGAACCCTGTAGGTCGCTGCCGGTGACGGCGAAGTTGGTGCAGTAGCGAAAGGTCGTCGATTCGTGCTCGGGCAGGTTGGTCGCCCCGGTGGCGGGCACGCGGTGGGCCAGCTCGGGGCCCTCGTCGCCCCGCAGGGCAGCCACCACCCCGGCCACGATGATCGTCAGGCCGTAGGCGCCGGCGTCCACCACTCCCGCCTCCTTGAGCACCGGCAGCTGCTCGGGGCCGCGCTCCACGGCCTCGTTGGCGGCGTCGAGCGCGCGCTCGAGCACCTCGGCGATCAGCTCGTCCTGCTCCTCGGGCGACGCGTCGGCCCCCAGACGCGGCGTGGGGATGTGGGCGAGGTCCTGGGCCACGCGGTGGGCCATGGCGCGCACCGCGCTGAGCATGGTGCCCTCGGCGGGGTCGCGCACGGATCCGTAGGCGGCGTCGGCGGCACGGGCGAAGGCCGCGGCCACCAGCACGGGGTCGACCAGCTCGCCGGGCCGGGAGGCCAGCTCCTCGGCCGCCCCGCGCACGATCTGGGACAGGATCACCCCGCTGTTGCCGCGCGCGCCGAGCAGGGCGGCACGGGCCACCGCCGAGACCAGCTCGTCGCGGCCGATCTCGTCGATCATCTGGCCGTTGAGCGTGTCGAGCTCCTGGAGCACCGACCGCATCGTCATGGCCATGTTGTCGCCCGTGTCGCCGTCGGCGACCGGGAACACGTTCAGGTCGTTTACCTCGCCCCGGCGGTCCTCGAGCTCGGCCAGGGAGGCGGCGACCACGCGGCGAAAGCGGACGAGACTCTGATCGCGCACAGCGAGGGTTCTACACCGAGCCGCCGTCGAGCTTCAGTACGGGTAGCCCTACCGGGGACCCGGATGGGTCAGCGATGCTTCGTGACCTTGCCGGCCTTCAGGCACCGGGTGCATACGTACTCACGCGATGGCGTGCCCCCCACGTCGATGCGCACCTTCTGCAGGTTCGGGTTGAAGCGGCGCTTGGTGGCGACCATGGAGTGGCTGCGGCTCTGCCCGAAAGCGGGGCCCTTCTTGCAGCTGTAGCAGACCTTCGGCACGGCGCGACACGGTAGCAGCCAACTCCTAGGCCACCCGGCCCAGCACCTCCAGCGCCCGGTCCACGTCGGCGTCGCCGACGTCGAGGTGGGTGACGGCCCGCACACGGCGCTCGCCCATGGCACCCACGTGGACCTCGTCGGCCGCGGCGCCCCGGCACAGGGCCCCGGCGTCGTCGACCTCGAAGATGACGATATTGGTCTGGACGGTGTCGGGCTCGACCGACACGCCGGGAATCTCCGCCAGGCCCTCGGCCAGCCGGCGCGCATTGGCGTGGTCCTCGGCCAGGCGCGCCACGTGGTGGTCCAGCGCGTGCAGGCAGGCGGCGCTGAGCACGCCGGACTGGCGCAGGGCGCCCCCGAGCATCTGCTTGTAGCGCCAGGCCTCGGCGATCAGCTCCTCCGAACCCACGAGCACGGCGCCCACGGGAGCGCCGAGACCCTTGGAGAAGTCGAGCCAGGCGGTGTGGAAGCCCGCGGCGAAGGCTGAGGCCTCGTCCCCGCTGGCCACCACGGCGTTCATCAACCGCGCGCCGTCCAGATGGGTGCGCAGGCCGGCCGCCCCGGCGGCCTCGAGCACCCCGCGCACATCGGCCAGCGGCCACACACGGCCGCCGCCCAGGTTGGTGGTCTGCTCCACCGACACCATCCGCGAGCGCGGCGCGTATCGGTCGCCGGGCTTGCGCAGGGCTTCCTGCACCGCGGCCCCGTCGAAGATGCCGGTGGGCGTGTCGAGCTGCCGCAGCATCGCCCCGTTCACGAACGCCGGCGCCCCGGCCTCGAAGCCGACGGGATGCGAGTTGGCGGCGAGGATGGCCTCGTCGCCGCCGGGCCTGATGTGCAGGCGAAAGGCGATCAGGTTGCACATGGTCCCGCTGGGCAGGAACAGCCCCGCCTCGTGCCCCAGCAGCGCCGCCACCCGTTCCTGCAGCTCGATCGTGGTCGGGTCCAGACCCCTCTGCTCGTCCCCCACCTCTGCCGCGGCCATGGCGGCGCGCATCTCGGCCGTGGGCCGCGTCTGCGTGTCGCTGAGCAAGTTGATCGCGGCGGTCGTCACGCCAGCTCGCTGCGCAGCGCGGCCATCTGGACCACGGCGCGAGCGGCGTCCTCGCCCTGGTGGCGCTTGCCGCCGCCGGCGCGGGCCAGCGCCTGGTCCATGTCGTCCACGGTGAGCACCCCGAACGCGCACGGCAGGCCGGTGTCCAGCGATACCCGAGCGATGCCCGCGGCGGCTTCGGCGCAGACGAAGTCGTAGTGATCGGTCTCGCCCCGGATCACCGCGCCGAGGCAGGCCACGCCGGCGTAGCGGCCGCTGTCGGCGCAGTAGCGGGCAGCGAGCGGGAGCTCGTAGGCACCGGGCACATCGTGGACCTCCACCCGCGCGCCGACCTCGTCGAACACCCGCGTCGCGCCCTCGACCAGACGGTCGGCCAGGTCCTCGTAGAAGCGGCCGACGGCGATCGCGTAGGCGTCAGCCACCGCCGCGCTCGTCCTCGGCCGCGCGCTCGCGGTCGGTGACCTGCTCCTCGAGGATCATCTCCTCGTCCAGGGCCAGGCCCTGGTGGTGGAGCAGGTGGCCCATGCGCTGGGCCTTGGCGCGCAGGTAGTCCTTGTTGTGGTCGCCGGGCGGGTGCTCGATCGGCACCTGGTCGGTCACGGTCAGCCCGTAGCCCTCGAGCCCGACGATCTTCTTCGGGTTGTTGGTGAGCAGCCGAAGGGAGGAGAGGCCGAGGTCGACCAGGATCTGGGCGCCGATGCCGTAGTCGCGCAGGTCTGGGGGCATGCCCAGCTCGAGGTTGGCGTCCACCGTGTCCAGCCCCTGCTCCTGGAGCTTGTAGGCCTTGAGCTTGTTCAACAGGCCGATCCCTCGGCCCTCCTGCGCGAGGTACAGCAGTACCCCGGCACCCTCCTGCTCGATCCGCAGCAGGGCGTCCTCGAGCTGCTGGCCGCAGTCGCAGCGCAGGGAGTGGAAGACGTCGCCGGTCAGGCACTCCGAGTGCACGCGCACGAGCACGTCCTCGCGCCCGGCCACGTCGCCCTTGACCATGGCCACGTGGTGCTTCTCGTCGACCAGGGAGCGGAACCCGACCACGTGGAAGTCGCCGAATGCGGTGGGCATGGCCGCCTCGACCACGCGCTCGATCAGCTTGTCGTGCTTGCGCCGGTAGGCGATCAGGTCGGAGACCGTGACCATCTTCAGGTCGTGGCGGACGCAGTAGGCCTCGAGGTCGGGCACACGAGCCATCGAGCCGTCGTCGTTCATGATCTCGCAGATCACGCCGGAGGGGTTCAGGCCGGCGAGGCGAGCCAGGTCGACCGACGCCTCGGTCTGGCCCGTGCGCTCCAGCACCCCGCCCGGCTTGGCCTTGAGCGGGAAGATGTGCCCCGGCTGGACCAGGTCGCGCGGGCGGGTGTTGGGGTCGATCGCCACCTGGATCGTGCGCGCCCGGTCGTGGGCCGAGATGCCGGTGGACACGCCCTCGCGGGCCTCGATCGACACGGTGAAGGCGGTCTCGAAGGGAGACTCGTTCTTGGCCGCCATCAGGTCCAGGCCGAGCTCGTCGCAGCGGTCGCCGGTCAGGGTCAGGCAGATCAGGCCGCGCCCATGGGTGGCCATGAAGTTGACCGCCTCGGGCGTCGCGAACTGCGCGGCCATGGTCAGGTCGCCCTCGTTCTCGCGGTCCTCGGCGTCCACGACCACGACCATCTTGCCGGCGCGAACGTCCTCGATCGCCTCCTCGATGGTCGAAAACGCGGTCTGCTGAGTGCTCATGGGGCCTCCACGGTACGGGAGGCGAGCTTTTCCACGTACTTGGCCAGCACGTCCACCTCCAGGTTCACGCGGCGCCCGGGCTCGACTGAGCCCAGGGTGGTGCGCTCGAGCGTCTCGGGGATCAGGGACACGGTGAACGAATCGGCGCCGATCGCCGCGACCGTGAGCGAGACCCCGTCCACCGCGATCGACCCCTTCTCCACCACATAGCGCAGCAGCGCCGGGTCGGCGCCCACCTCGACCAGGCGGGCGAAGCCATCCTGGGCGATCGACCGCACGTCCCCCACGCCATCCACGTGGCCCTGCACCACGTGGCCGCCGAGCCGGTCGGAGGCCCGCAGCGGAAGCTCGAGGTTCACGCGGTCGCCCGCATCCACGGGGCCGAGCGAGGACCGGGACAGGGTCTCGGCCATCACGTCGGCCGAGAAGGCGCCGCCGTCGACGGCGGTGGCTGTCAAGCAGACGCCGTTGACGGCCACCGAGTCGCCCTCGGCCAGCTCGCCGGCCAAGCCGGCGGCGGCGATCGACAGTCGCGTCCCGTCCCCCGTGCGCTCGGCCCGCTCGACCTCTCCGATGGAGCCCACCAATCCGGTGAACACCGCTACCACTCCCTCAGGCGGGCGCTGATCAGGACGTCGTCCTCGATCTGCTCGACCGCGGTGGTCGTGGCCCGCACCGCGTCGGCTACGCGCTGCGCGCCCTGGGCTTCGATCGCCCCGCGCGAGTCGCGCCCCCCGATCAGCAGCGGGGCGATGAAGATCCGCACCTCGTCGATGTGCCCGGCGTCGAGGCAGACCCCGGCCAGGTGCGGACCCCCCTCGACCAGCACCGACTGGATGTCGCGCGCGCCGATCTGGTCCAGGGCGTCGCCCGCGCGGTCGGCCTCGTTGGCCCCGGAGGCGACGATCACGTCGACCCCGGCGTTACGAAGCCCCTCCGTGGCGGTGCGCTTGGCCGCGCGGGAGCAGACGAGGATCACCGGCACCTCGGTCGCGGTGCGCACGAGCTGCGAGTCCGCCGCCAGGACGGCCTCGCTGTCGAAGACGATCCGCGCGGGCTGGCGCGCAACGCCCTCCACCCGCGAGGTGAGCAGGGGGTCGTCGGCCCGCGCGGTGCCGATGCCCACGGCCACCGCGTCGCATTCCGAACGCCAGCGGTGGGCGCGCGCACGGCTGGCCTCGCCCGAGATCCACTGGGAGTCGCCGCTGGCGGTGGCGACCTTGCCGTCCAGGGACATGGCCGACTTCAGTATCAGCAGCGGTCGGCCGGTGCGGGCGTGCTTGCGAAAGGGCTGATTGAGAAGCCGCGCCTCGTGGGCCAGATCGCCGTCGACCACCTCGACGGCCACCCCGTCGTCGCGCAGGACGCCGAGCCCTCGCCCCGAGGCCTTCGGGCTCGGGTCGTCCGACGCCACCACCACTCGCCCGATGCCGGCCTCGACTATCGCGTCGGTGCACGGCGGCGTCCGTCCCTGGTGACAGCACGGCTCCAACGACACGTACATGGTCGCGCCGGAGGGATCCTCGCGGCAGGCGCTCAGCGCCACCCGCTCGGCGTGGGGCTCCCCGGCGCGGGCGTGGAAGCCCTCCCCCAGCACTCGGTCCTCGCGCGCCACGACGGCCCCTACGACGGGGTTCGGCGACGTGAGTCCGTGCGCGCTACCGGCCAGATCCATGGCGCGGCGCAGGTGTCGGGCGTCGCGCTCGGTAGCCGTGGAAGAAGCCATGTCGGGGGGGTGGCGAGATTCGATTGACTCGCGAGTCAACCTTACTCGCCCGCGGGTGCCCCCCAGGCGCGCGAACGGCTAGTGGCAGCGCTTCTCGGGCGACACGCGGCTGTAGCTGTTCTCTCCCTGCACCGGAGCACCGAGCTTGCACAGCGAGATCCGGAACGGGAACCCGAAGCGACTGCCCCGCGGCGGCCCGAGCATCTCGGTGGCGTAGGTCGCGTACATCAGCCCCCGCGAGGCCCACCACTTGCCGGCCTGGAAGCCGCCGTTGCAGCTGCCGGCGCCCGACACGCCCGGCCGGTTGAGGTAGAGGAAGCCGTCCACGCCGGGGATGCCGGTGGTGGTCCTGGGGCTCGGCCCGAGGCCCCGGAAGCGCGGGTTGCAGTAGACGTTGACGCGGCGGTAGCGGCCCTTCTTGCCCAGCTTGTAGTGCACCGGGCCGCGGCCGTTGTAGGAAGTGGAGACCACGAACGGCTTGCCGCCCACGCGCCGGGAGACCTTGCGCCCGTAGGCGATGTTGTTCGCCGTCCAGTCGTGGTGGGTCACGTTGAGCATGAAGCCACGGACCTTGGCGATCCCGATGTAGCGCAGCAGGCCGGCCGTGTAGGCCGGGCTCTTCCAGTCGGAGGCGGTGCCCTCGAGGTAGATCGTCGCGTTGGGCAGCTTGGACAGCACGTCCACGCCGTAGCGCAGCACGTCGCGGCGGGCCTTGCGCCGCGACTTGGCCAGGCAGGAGATGGTGCCGATCGAGTCGGGCTCGTAGGCGATCACCACGCGGCTGTTGCCCACCGCCCGGGCGAAGTTGTCGTACCAGGCGCGGGTGCGGGCGTCCTCGGCCTTGCCGCCGGCCGTGTAGTGGGGGTTGCACTCCTTGCCCTGGTGGCGCATGACCACCAGCAGCGGGGTGGCCCCCGGCGAGAACACCTGCACGCAGTTGAGGTAGTTGCGCACCTTGTGCGTCATGTTCGGGCGGGTGAAGTTGCCCATCCAGTGGGCCTTGGGCACGAGCGCGAGCCGCTCCATTGCCGTGGCCTTGGCCGTCTGCCCGCGGCTGCGGTAGATCTGGAGTTCCTTGTAGGAGCGCTCCGTGGGATCGACGAAGAACCGGTCCGCGGCCAGCGGGTTGGCCGCCGCAGGGCTCAGCGCCTTGGGATCAGCCGGGATGACCGGCGAGCTGTTGGCCTGAGGACCGCAGTCGCGCTCGAGGTTGGGCACCTTGGAGACCTGGAAGGGCAGCCCGGGCGGGACGGGGATGTCCGCGCCGGACTGGGCCTGGGCGGCTGCCGGAAGGCAGGCTATGACGACGGCGGCTCCGAGCGCGGCGAGAAGGCGAAGGGCAGGCATAGACTCCCGTTCGGCCGGAAAGCCCGGGACCTCAAGCGGGTTGGCGTAAAAGGGCGGCTAAACCCGGAGATTCGTCCAGACGGGCCTGACGATGCCCCCAGCCGTCAGTGGTGCAGCGGCTGCTTCTGGGCTTCTGTCTCCGGCGCCTCGATGTAGGGCTGCTGCTCGTCCTGGCTCTCGGTCTCGTGGTACACCGACTCGGCGTTCACGGCCCAGATGTCGTGCTCGGTGCCCTTGACCAAGTTGTCCACCGCGCGCATCGAGGTGAGCATGGAGTGGTCGGAGTTGTTGTAGCGGTGCAAGCCGTTTCGACCCACCTGCTGCAGGTTGTCGATGCCGTCGAGCCAGCCCTTGATCTTCTCGATCCGCTCCGAGTAGTCCATGTCGTACATGGGGTAGGCCTTGGGCACGCGGGTGGCGAAGCCGAAGTCGAGCGAGTCGCGCTTGGCCAGGCCGAGCTTCTCGAGCTCCTTCATGCCCAGCTCCACCAGATCCTCGTCCTTCATCTCCCACAGGTGGTCGCCCGCGAAGCAGAAGTACTCCAGGCCCACGCACGCCTTGGTGGGGTCCGGCACCATCCACGGGCTCCAGGAGCGGAAGTTCTGGATCCGGCCGACCTCTACGTCGGGCTCGTGGATGTAGATCCAGTTGTCGGGAAACAGGTCCTCGCCATCGAGCACCAGCGACACCGTGAGGAAGTCGCGATAGCGGATCCCCTTGGCCGCCGACTTGACCTCCGGCGCAGGGGCGGGATCCACCATGCCGGCCACGTTGCGCAGTGGCAGCGAGGAGATGACGTAGTTGGACTCGTAGTCCTTGCCGCCGGCGGTGACCTTGGTCACCTTGCCGTTCTCCACGTGCAGCTTCTCCACCGGCGTGTTCATCAGGATCTGACCGCCGAGGTTGGTGATGTCCTCGGTCATGGTCTCCCACATCTGGCCGGGGCCGTAGCGGGGGTAGTGGAACTCGCCGATCAGTGTCTTGATCTCGTCGCCCTTGTTGCCGAAGAAGGCGGCCTTGGCGGCGGAGAAGAAGGACAGCCCCTTGATCCGCTGGGCGGCCCAGTCGGCCCGGATCTCGGACACCGGCACGCCCCACACCTTCTCGGTGTAGGAGCGGAAGAAGTTGTCGAACAGGCGTTTGCCGAACCTGTTGACGACCCACTGCTCGAAGGTGTCCTCGCGCCCCTTGGGCTTCACCTTGGCCCACAGGTAGGAGAGCATGCAGCGCGTGAGCTCGATCGGGCCGAGCTTCTTGATCACGTCGGATCCGCGCAGCGGGTAGTCCAGGAAGCGCTGGCGCCAGTAGATCCGCGACATGCGCGGGCGCTTGAGGAACTCCTCGCGCATGATCTCGTGCCAGAGGTCGTCGACCTCCTTGACCTTCGTGAAGAAGCGGTGACCGCCGAGGTCGAAGCGGTACTGGCCGCCGGGCCCGTCGCGCACCTCGGTCTTGGCGATGCCGCCGACCTGGTCCTCGGCCTCGAAGATGATCACCGGCAGGCCCTGCTTGGCCAGCAGGTAGCCCGCGGTCAGGCCGGCGGGGCCGGCGCCCAGGATGAGGGTGGGGTTGTCCTTCACGCCCGGGTAGGCGGGCTCGACCGCAGGGGCGGCCTGCGTGGGGGCGGCGCCGTCGGGGGTCTGGGCGGGGTCGGCGTTGCTCGTCATGTTTTCGTTCTCGCTCATCGTCTAGGGCAGGGTCTTGGTGTAAAGGACTCCGCGCACTCCGATCCGGCGGGCGCGGCGGTAGAAGGAAGGCACGGCCCCTTCGCGTGTGAACCTCGGGTCCAGCTCCATGGCCTGACCCCACTGCGCGGACCGCCGGCGCACCAGCTGGGTCCAAGGAGCGTCCCAGTCACTGATGTTGGTGGTGACCGGGTGTACGAGCAGGACGTGACTGCCGACGGCGAGCCTAGCAAGCAACGGGTCGAGGTCCTTCGTCGGCGTGGCCGCCTTGAGCTTGTCCTGCGAGTCGCGCCAGTCCATCACGCCCTTTGTGGCGGGCACGCCCAGCTCCGTGGCGTGGGTGACCCCGTCCCTGAGGTTGTAGTCGACCAGCGGCAGCTGCTCGGGCTGCAGGGTGACCACCAGGTCGCCCTGCTTGAGCTTGGAATCCGCGGCCGCGGCCAGGTCGGAGACGTTGGACTTGTTCTCCAGGCCCGATGTCTTGGGCACCGCCCAGACGCCGAGGATGATCACCACCGCCACCATGCCCAGGTAGCCGGCCCGCGACAGGCCCAGGGCGGCGAGCAGGAAGATCGGGCCCAGGGCCACGCCCAGATAGCGGGTGGTCCACGCGGGCGAGATCTGGGAGAACAGCCAGGCGATGGCCAGCGTGGCCACACCGATGGTCAGGGCGGTGTAGACCGCGGTGCGCTCGCGGTGGTCACGCTCGCTGGCGCCGGCTCCCCCGCGCGTGGCCAGCACCGCGGCCAGCCCCGAGCCGGCGGCCAGGATCACGGCGACGGTGACCGTGCCGCCGCCCAGCAACGCCTTGGAGATCTGGACCGGCGCCCCGAAGCGCGGCGGGTTTAGCCACGGCGCCCCGGTGTGGGCGGTCTGGTAGAGCAGCGTGGGCAGCCAGGGCACGTACAGGATCAGCGCGCCGGTGAAGCCGATCAGAACGTCCTTGAAGAAGGCCCGCCGGTCGTCGGTCTCGCGGAAGGGCGGGATCAGCGCGACGATGAGCCCCGCGGTCACGAAGATTCCCCACGAGTGGGTGTAGAGGATCGCGGCCATCAGCACCGCGAACAGCGGCAGGTACTGGCGATGGCGGTAGACGTAGACGTGCAGGAAGGCCGCGCAGGTGAGCAGGGACAGCACCACCATCAGCGAGTACATGCGCGTCTCCTGCGCATAGATGGTGAGGAAGGGGTTGAAGGCGGCCAGCGCGGCCAGGATCAGCCCGGCGCGGCGGCTGAACAGCGTCCAGCCCGCCCAGAGGCCGCCCGGGATGGACACCAGCGAGATGGCCACCGAGAGGCCCTGGGTGGCCGACGGGCCGTTGCCGAACACCGACATCCAGACGTGCAGCATCAGGTAGTACAGCGGCGGCGCCCCGTCCTGCCTGAGCACGCCGGGGATGTCCAGGAAGGGCTGCGAGGCGATCCCGATCGACAGGCCCTCGTCCATCCACAGCGAGGCGCCCAGCGCCCGCGTGCGCAGGAACAGCGAGATCAGCAAGAGGGCAGCGGTGATCGCCACGATCACCGGCGTGCCGGTGGGGAAGGAGCGAAGCGAGGGGAGCGAGCGGGCTCGCGGGGCGACCGTGGCCATCAGGGAAAGATAGTCAGCGCGAGGACGTGAGCTCGGGTGTGCTTGCAATCGGCTTCACGCGCGGAGCGCGCGGGGCGCTGGTGGGACACGAGCGCCCGCGGGCATCCGCGCGCGGCGCGGTCCAGACCTGCCAGCGCCCCGCGCGCGTGACCTCGCGGAAGCGCTTGTCCTTCAGCTGGGCGACCAGCGGCCCGCGCGGCACCGTGTGGGTGCGGAACATCACACCGGGTGCGGGGAGCGGGCCGAGCGCGCCCACCTCGATGCCGTGCACCCCCAATTGGTAGGCCACCATCTGGGTCTGGAAGGGCCCGGAGTAGACGCTCCCGCAGGCCAGCAGCCGGCGGGGGCCGCCGGCCTTGTCGATCACGTCGGGCAGGGTGTGCCACAGGCTTGCCTCGTAGCGGAGCTCGTCCAGGGTGGAGCTCACGTTGTCGACCTTGTTCTTGATCACCGGTGAGAGGGCCAGCACGCCTACGACGAACACCGCCGACGCCACCCGCAGCCCGGTGCGCGCGCTGCCCGTGCGATTGGCCACGGCCGACTGGACGGCCGCGAACACGCGCGCCACGCCGATGCCTCCGAGCACGCAGATGGCGGCCGTGGTGACCACCAGGTAGCGCTGGTTGCCCGCGTAGCCGCGCTCGGTCATGAAGGCGACCAGCCCGATCCAGGAGACCCCGATGGCGAACAGCCACAGCGTTATGGCCTCGGCCCGGCGGCGGCGCCAGGCCAGGGCGGCATAGCCAACGGCCACCAGCGTTGCGGCCTGCAGCGGGATCACGGCGCGGGCCAGGAAACGGCGAACCACCTCCAGCCCGGGATGGTCGGCGAAGGCGGCGCTACCCGGGTTCGGGTTGGTGGCGCGGCTGGAAGCGCGGAAGGGCTGGCCCGAGCCCCACAGCTCGGGTCCGAACCAGAGCACTGGAATGGCCAGCGCCACCAGCACCAGCCGGAGCCGCAGCTCGGGGTTGCGAAAGAACAGCCACAGACCGTAGAGGCCGAGGAAGGGCCACACCTCGGGGCGCAGGAGGGCAGCGGCCAGGCCGAGGTACAGCGCGTGGTCGCGACGGCCGTCGAGGTGGCGCTCGAAGCCCCACAAGAACAGGGCGGCGAGCAGGGCCTCGGAGTTGCCCAGCATGGAGTCGCGCACGTACTGGTACGTGGTGAGCAGAAACGCGGCGGCGAATACGCCGGCGATCACGCCGGCCGGCCCGCGGCCCACGATCCGGCGGGCCAGACGGAAGGCCAGCGCCAGGCTCAGCAGCGCGCCGGCGCGGGCCACCCACAGCCACAGGTAGGGCTCGGCGTCGGCCCCGAACAACGAGAAAGGGATGTTGAACATCACCGGCAGCGGCTTCCACGAGGGGCCCCCCTTGGTGACCAGGTCGAGGTGGGTGATCTCGCGGCCCCAGAGCAGCCAGGCCCAGGGGTCGTAGGTGGGCGTGGAGGGGAACAGCAGCGTGACCGCCGCGATGGCCAGACAGGCCAGCAGGATCCAGCGCATGGCAAGCGTTCGTGGCCGCCCGGGCGCGCCGCCGGCGCCGACCGGCGAGGAGCCGGCGTGGGTGACGCCCGAGGCTTCGGGGGCGCGCTCGGGCGCCCGCGTCTGTCCGCCCAGCACCCGCACGCGCTGGCTCAGGCGCTGCTCGTCTGCTGCACCCGCGTGATGTCGCGCAGGCGCGCGAAGCCGCCGTAGCGGACCACGAGCATGACCAGGCCGACGATCGTGATCGGCACGTACAGGATGAAGCGCAGCAGGATCACGTAGGAGACCACCAGGCCGCCCGACCCGCCCAGCACGCGCGCGCCGAAGGCCACGGCGGCGTCGAAGGTGCCGATTGAGCCGGGTGCGGCGGGAAGCGCGGCCACGAAGTTGGTCAGGCCCACGAGGTAGAGGCAGCCCGAGATGCTGAAGTTGAGCTGCAGCGCGTGGGCGACCGCCAGGTACACGCTGCCCTCGATGCACCAGAGCAGGACGGTGACCAGCACCAGGGGCAGGCCGGCCCTCCCCCACAGCGCCCGCAGGGCACCGGCCAGCGGACGCGCCAGCTCACGGACGCGCTCGAGCATCCCGCGGCTGCGGAGCACGACGAAGGCCGCGATGGCACCGGCCACCAGAACCGCGAGCACGGCGAGGAGCACGAGCGGATGGGCGAAGGTCTGGTGGGGCAGGGCGTGGCCCTTGAGCACGCCGTAGCCCACGGTCAGGAACATGGCGGCCAGCACCAGCAGATCCAGCGCCCGCTCGGCCACGATCGTGCCCAGCAGCGTGCGCTTGCCGGCCTTTACGCGCTGATCGAGCAGGACCACTCGCAACAGCTCACCCGCGCGGGCGGGCAGCACGTTGTTGCCCATGTAGCCGACGGTGGTCAGGGCGTAGCAGTCCACGCGCGGGGCGTGCACGCCGGTGATCGCGAGGATCCGGTGCCAGCGCTCGGCGCGCACGGCCGTGGCCAGTGCGTAGAGCAGGGCCGCGGCGGCCATCCAGCCGATCGCCCGGCCGGTGTGCGGGAAGGTCGGTGCCTCCTGGTGGGATGCCCACCAGACGACCGCGGCGAGCGCGATCACGGAGAAGACGACCTGGAGTAGCGCGAAGCGTCTGTTCATCGGTCTTGGGGTGTTCGGCGCGCCCGATCTCCTCCGCGTCCGGCGCAGGACGCTGCGGAGCCTGCGCGGACCGGCGGGGAAGAGGCGTGCGGCGCCGACGGAAGGAGAACCTCCGTCAAGTTCGGGAAGGTAGCAGGCGAGCAGGCGGTTTTCACGTTCTTCTGGCCCCCTTCCCCACCGCGCCTCATGCGCGCGGGGCCACCCACTACCCTGCCCGCGATGATCGCTCGCCTCCTGGCCACCGGCGCGTGCGCAGCGGCTCTGGCCCTGTCGGCCTGCGGCGGCAGCGACGCGCCGGCGTCCCCCGGCTCTAGCAAGCCGCCGGACCCCAACGACAAGCGCGGCGTGGCCTTTGCCTGCCTGCGTGACAAGAAGCAGCTGCCCGTGCGCATGACCGGCGCCAAGTCGATCCAGGTGGAGCGTCCCAGGTCCGGCGGCCCGCGCATCGAGTTCTTCGTCTCGGGCGGCGAAGCCGAGGGCCGCCAGTTCGACGGGAACGCCCAAGGCGCGGAGCAGATCGGTGCGGCGCTTCTCTTCGTCAACAAGGGCACGGAGGATGATCTGGCCCAGATCGAGGACTGCCTGGACGATCAGTAGGGGTTGGCTGGCTGGCTGGCTGGTTAGCTCGTTCCGCCCATCGTCAGTAGGCGGCCTCCTTGTACCTCGAAGACCTCCACGTCGTTCTTGCCCCTCTTGAATGAGGTCTCGGGTACGAGGACTCCCATCACCTGGCCTCCGCCTGTGGCCAGCTTGAAGGTGTTGCCCACTGCGCGGACGGTTCCGTTCACCGATACGGCGATGTCCTTTGGTCCGCTGCCGCTCACGCGGCCGGTCACCCAGATCGGGATCGTCGTTCCGCGTGGGTCGACGTTGGCGTAGGCGCCCGGCTCGACCAGGGAAGCCTTCGACTGCGAGTCCCCGGTGGAGCGGGCGGGCTGACCCAGCAGCTGCTGGTCGGGTCCGATGCGGTAGAAGCGGTCACCGAACGGGCCCTCTCCGAACAGGTTGAGGCGCCGGTCGACCGCGGCCTGCTTGAGCTGGGCGAAGCGCGACGCCGGCATCCGGATCCAGCCGGACAGGTCGCGCTTGAGCATCTTGAACTCCGTGCGGTCGCGCACGGTCTTGGAGAAGGCCGACTTGCCGTCCGTCTTCTCCGGGGGCTTGATGTGGAGGACGTCGAGAATGGTCGGCAGGATGTCGGTGGTCTCCATCAGCGCCCGATTCACCCGGCCCGACTGCTGGCCGGGCGCCTTGATGAAGAACGGCACCGGGGAGATCTCGTCGACGTTCGTGGCGTTGGCGTTGCGCCGGTCGAACTGGCCCTTGCGGAACGAGACGCCGTGGTCGGCCGCGAGCACCACCATGGCCTTGTCCCACAGCCCTTCCTTCTTCAAGTGGGCGATGAGCTTCTGGACCTCGTGGTCGGCGAAGCCGAGCTGGAGCAGATGACGCTGCTGGAGCACGTCCACCTGGCCCTGGTCGCGATAGCTCTGGCGCGAGATGCCCGGAATCGGCTCGGTGGCCACGCGCCGGTACTGGCGCCCGTCGGGCAGGTACTGCCAGGGCACGTGGGGCAGCAGCACGTGCTTGAAGTTCAGCGCCGGGCGGCGCGAGTCGCGGATGGATTGGATCCACGCGTCCAGGCGCTTGTTGCGCGAGCCCTCGAGGTTCCCCTTGGTGTTGGTCTTGCCGCCCCCGCCGCTCGAACCGCCTCCGCCCGTGGAGCCGCCGCCCGAGCCACCGCCGCCGCCACCGCCGAAGTCCCCCCACGTCTCGGACACCGACGCCAGCTTCCGCTCGATGGCGGGCGGCGCGACAATGTGCTTGTAGACCAGGCCCAGGTCCTTGGCCAGCGACTTCTGCCGGTCCACGAACGGCTCGTCCAGCCGGACGTCCTTGCACAGGTCGCGCGGGCAGACCGTGGTGGCCTCCTCGCTCACGTTCATCCGGTGGGTCTTGCCGAGGATCGCGAAGATCGAGTTGGGGTGGTCGGCCGGCGTGGGCAGGCGCTTGTCCTCGGTGGGGTAGTCGCCGTCCATGATCGCCGGCCACGCACGGGTGGTCGAGTCATAGATCGAGTGCGCGTTGGGAAACCACGTGGACTTCGAGGCCAGCTCGGCGAAGCCCGGGTAGCGCTTCGCGTCCAGGCGCCCGTGCGAGTCGAGCAGGTCGATGCCGGGGAACTCGTCCAGGCCCAGGAACACGATCGGTGCGCGCGAGCCGCCGGTGGCCGACTTGGCCTGGGCGTCGCCCGCCACCGTGAGCTTGTGCACCGGGGAGACGAAGAGGAACAACAGGAGGAAGACGATCGGGGCCGGCGAGAGCACGCTGAGGAAGGAGCGCACCGGCTCGGCCCTGCTGTAGAGGAAGGCCACCACGATCCCGATCAGCAGCGGGATCGCAATCAGCACCGCGTCGCCGGCGTCGACGGCCTTCTTGAGCGGCTGGATGATCACCACCGCCAGCAGCAACGCGATGAAGACCAGGTGCAGCAGGTCGCGCGCGCGGGGCGAGATCAGGCCGACGAGCAACTCGATGAGGAAGAGCACCAGTGGCGGCACAAGCACCAGCAGGACGGCGAACACGATGATGTCGCGCGAGGTGGAGCCGCGCGCGGCGAAGAACTCGGGGTTCTTGCCCAGGAGGTCGAACAGCGGCTGGGCCAGCGCGAAGGTGGTCAACGCGGCGAGGTGGCCGAAGGCGAACAGGTTCGAGGGGTGTGCGCGCCGCCGCCGCTCCGGGGCGCCGGCGGCTTCCGTGCTGTCCGACCCGGTGTCCGGGTTGGCGGCCTCGCGGCCGCTCATCACCCCTCCGCCGGCAGGTCGATCGGCGACCCGGTGCCCTTGGGGCGCGCGTAGTAGAGGACGCGCGTGCCCGAGGCCAGGCGCTCGCGGCGCTCGACATCGAAGGCCGAGCCCAGCACGGTTTCGAAGTTCTCACGTTCGTAGTCGGGGTGCAGCCCCTCGCGCTTGCCGCTGAGCAGCTTCTTGACCATCGGGTCCTCGCGCGTGGGGAACTCGATCACCAGCGATGTGTCGAGCGAGGCCAGCCAGTCGACGAACTCGGCCACGGGCACGTTGGCCGTGATCGTGGTGTGGTGGATCAGGGCCAGCGCCAGCACCAGGTCGGGCGAGCCGCGCTGCACCAGCGACCGGCGCTCGGCTCCCTTCCAGCCCAGGTTGGGCGAGGGGTCGGCCAGGTTCATGGCCAGGGTGAGGATCTTCTCGTCGCCCTCGTCGCGCAGACCGCGGTAGAGGAGCTCCATCGGGCCCTGGTCGGCGTCGACGGCCAGGACGTAGTCCGAGCCCTCCGCGGCGATCCGCGAGTAGCGGCCGTTGTTGGCCCCGATGTCCCAGGTCAGACCCCAGCGCCTGGAGGTGGACACCTCGCGCACGAACTCGTCCTTGCGCTCGGCGTCGGCGTCGGTGTAGGAGTTGCGCTCGCCGTAGGCCACCCACACGCCCTGCGGCGGGCTCCAGTCGAGCGAGTTGACGATCTTGCGCATCTTGCGCACGTTGGCCAGCACGATCTCGGTGGAGATGTTGACCCGCTTGAGGTCGGACTTGACCTCCTGGGCGCGGTCGGCGTACTTGGCCTCGAGCCGCGACTCGAGGAACACGGTGGTGGAAAAGCCCTTGCGGAAGCGGTCGCGGAAGGACGAGACCTCACGCATGTGCGCCGGCGGGATGCCGTCGATCGCCCCGCGCAGCCACGGGTGGAAGGGAATCCCCTTGGCCGCCTGCAGCATCAGGGGATAGAGGAACAGCATGCAGAACTGGCGTCGACCCACCCAGGTCTCGCCCTCGCGCCGGCGCTCGAAGGACCCGATGTCCACGAAGACCGGCTTGGAGCCCTTGAACTGGATGTTGTAGGAGGAGGAGTCCTTTAGGACGAGGCCCTCCTTCAGCGACGCCTCGAGCAGGTCGAGCTGCAGCAGCGCGGCGTCCTTGAGCATGGAGAACGGCCACTCGTAGGGGTAGGACACGAACGGGATGCGCTCGTGACGCAGGACGCCGGCGCGCTCGTGCACGAGCAGGTCGGGCAGCCCGCCCGTGTCCTGCACGAGCTCGGTGCCCACGAGCCGGCCGTCGGCCTGCGCCTCCTTGAACACGGAGCTGTCGGACAGCGCCTGGAAGTCCGACAGCCCGTCGGGCGACAGCGCCCGGTAGACCGCGCCGTCGGAGTAGAAGATCCGGCTCTCGGGGTCCCGGAAGGAGCCCGACTCGATGTCGAAGCTGGGGCCGGTGTTCGTTGGGACGTTCATTCCTGGTGAGGGGGCGGGGAAAGGACCCCCGCGGGCACGGCGCCGCTCAGGGCGCGGCGGCACGCAGACTAGCTGGCGGCGCCGACGCGTGAAGGCCGGGCGCCACCCGGGCGGGGGCTTCTCGCCCCCGCGCCGAAGCGGCTAGGAGGGGTCGGCCTGCTGACGGCTGGTGTCGTCCTCGGGCTTGCGGATATGGAGGAAGACGAGCACGCGGTTCCAGTAGAACTTCATCGTGACGGCCACGGCAGCAAAGCCGCCGGCGATCATCGTCGCGATGGCGCTGCCCGAGCCGGCGTCGAGATAGGCGAGTACGTTGGTCATAAGAAGATGGCTCCGTAACGGGACGGGGTCGAAGAAGCGATCAAGCTAGCAGAGGGTGTTGCCAGAATGTGTCCCTTTGCACGGATGTGAAGCGGCTCGCGGCCCGCCACCGTGGCGGCGGCCCGCCCGGTTACCCTCTGATCTTCCGCGTGAAGCTGATCATCCAAATCCCCTGCAAGGACGAAGAGGCCCAGCTCCCGGTCACGCTGGCCGACCTCCCGCGCGCGGTGCCCGGGTTCGACTCCGTGGAATGGCTGGTGATCGACGACGGCTCCACCGACGCCACGATCGCCGTCGCGCGCGAGGGCGGCGTGGACCACATCGTGAAGCTGACCAACAACAAGGGCCTGGCCGCCGCCTTCCAAGCCGGCCTGGACGCCTGCCTCAAGCTCGGCGCAGACGTGATCGTGAACACGGACGCCGACAATCAGTACAACGCCGGCGACATTCCCAAGCTCGTCGCTCCGATCGTGCGCGGTGAGGCCGACCTGGTGGTCGGCGACCGGGTCGTCCAGACGATCGATCACTTCTCTCCCGCCAAGAAGCTTCTCCAGCGGCTCGGCAGCTGGCTGGTCAGAAGAGCATCGGAGACCACGATTCCCGATACCACGTCGGGCTTCCGCGCCTACAACCGCGAGGCGGCGCTACAGGTGCAGGTCGTGTCCAGGTTCACCTACACGCTCGAGACGGTGATCCAGGCGGGAAAGATGCTTGTGGCGATCGAGCACGTGCCGATCAGGACCAATCCCAAGCTGCGAGAGTCGCGCCTCTTCAAGTCGATCTGGTCGTA
>JBBREO010000003.1:0-62509 GCA_038202855.1 Solirubrobacterales bacterium | reverse complement strand
GCGGGTGGCCGTGCTCGTACGCGAGCTGCTCTCCGACGAGCGGCGCGGCTGGAGCAAGGTGAGCCTGCGCGCCACGGACGGCTCATTGGACGTGTCGGCCATCGCGCGGGCGCTGGGCGGGGGCGGGCACCGCCAGGCGGCGGGGGCCTCGACGGCGCTCGGCCCGGACGAGCTGGTGACCGAGATCCGGCGCCACGTGGCCGCCCAGTTGCGGCCCTGATGGCCGTCCCCGGGCGATACCCGGGATGACTTGAGTCATCAGGGCACAGGCGGGGTCCTGCTGATCGACAAGCCGGCGGGCAAGACGTCCCACGACATCGTCGCCGCCGTGCGCCGCGATCTGCCCCGAAAGACGAAGGTCGGCCACGCCGGCACCCTGGACCCGTTCGCCACCGGGCTGCTGCTGGTGCTCGTCGGACGCGCGGCCCGCCTGCAGCGCTACCTGATGGGGCTGTCGAAGTCCTATCGCGTGGTCGCGCGGCTGGGGTGGACCTCGGACACCGGCGACCGCGACGGCGCGCTCGCGCACACCGGGCGCGTGCCCGACCGGCCGCGCATACCCGAGGGAGAGCAGCTCCAGCGCCCGCCGGCCTACTCGGCCGTGAAGGTCGAAGGCGAGCGCCTGTACCGGCGGGCCCGAAGGGGGGAGGCGATCGAGGGCGAGCCGCGGCCCGTGACCGTCCACTCGGCCGCGCTCGTGGAGCGCGAGGGCGACCTGGCCACCTTCGAGATCGAGTGCTCCTCCGGGACCTACGTGCGCCAGCTCGTGGCCGCCCTGGGCGACGCCTACTGCGTGCAGCTGCGGCGCACCGCGATTGGTTCCTTCCGCGTGGAGGACGCCGATCCGCACCGCCTGATCGCCCCGGCGCAAGCGCTCGCGTTCATGCCCGCCCGCGAGCTGGACGCCGCGGAGGCCGAGCGCGTGTCCCACGGCGTGAAGCTGGCGCTGACCGAGGAGGAGTCGGACCCGCCCGCGGCCCTGCGGTTGATGCACGCCGGCGCCCTAGTGGCGGTGGCCGAGCCGCGGGGCTCGGAGCTGGCGCCCGTCGTAGTGTTCGGCGCGTGAAGGTCACTCAGCTGGAAGATTCTCGGTCCGGTGCTCGCCCGGCCGGCGCCCGGGCTGCGCTCCGGCCGCTTGCGCCGCGCCCCCGCCGCGTGGCCATCGGCACCTTCGACGGCGTGCACGTGGGCCATCGCGAGGTGATCGCCGGCAACGACACCGTGCTCACCTTCGATCCGCACCCGCTGTCGGTGATCAGGCCCGAGGCCGCGCCCAAGCTCGTGATGCCCTTTTCGATCAAGCGCGACGTGATCGCCGGTCTGGGCGTGGAGGAGCTGGTGGTGGTGCCGTTTGACCGCGAGTTCTCCCAGCGCTCGGCCGAGGACTTCGTCGACCGGGTGCTGGTGGAGGGCCTGGGGGCCCAGAGCGTCTCGGTGGGGGAGAACTTCCGCTTCGGTCAGGGCGCGCGCGGCACGGCCGACTTCCTGCGTTCGCGGTCGGAGTTCGAGACGCGGGTCGTGCCGCTGATCGAGGTCGCGGGCGAGACGGTCTCCTCGAGCCACATCCGCGGGCTGGTGGCCGCCGGCGAGGTGGACCAGGCGGCCAGGTTCCTCGGCGGCCCCTACATGCTCGAGGGAGAGGTGGTGCACGGCGACAAGCGGGGTCGGGAGCTGGGCTATCCGACCGCCAACCTGGTGCCCGTCGACCAGCTCGTGGCTCCCGGGCACGGGGTCTACGCCGCGTGGGCCAACGGCCACCCGGCGGCGGTCAACGTGGGCGTGCGGCCCACGTTTGCGACCGGGCGCGGCCTGCTGGTGGAGGCCTACCTGATCGACTTCGACGGCGACCTGTACGGCCAGCAGCTCAGGGTCGCCTTCGCGCAGCGGCTGCGGGGCGAGAGGCGGTTCGAGTCCGTGGACGCGCTCGTGGAACAGATGGGCCGCGACGTGGAGCAGGCGAGGGCCATCCTGGCCCAGGCCGCCTGCTAGCTTTTCCCGCCGCATGACGCTTACCGTCGAACAGAAGCAGGAGATCGTCTCCAAGCACGGGCGCGGGGAGAACGACACCGGCTCCGCCGAGGTCCAGGTGGCCCTGCTCTCGGCGCGCATCGAAGAGCTCACCGAGCACCTGCGCGGGCACCGTAAGGACCATCACTCGCGTCGCGGCCTGCTGATGCTGGTGGGCAAGCGCCGCCGGCTGCTCAACTACCTGCAGCGAGTCGACCTCGACCGCTACCGCGCGCTCATCCAGGAGCTCGGCCTGCGCCGATGATCGAGCCGGGCACCCCCGCGCCCGACTTCACGCTCCCCGACCAGGACGGCAACGAGGTCTCGCTCTCCGACCTGGAGGGCCAGACCAGCGTCCTGGCCTTCTACCCGCTGGACTTCAGCCCGGTCTGCACGAACCAGCTGAACGTGTACCAGGAGGTCCTGCCCGAGCTGGCCGAGCGCGGCGCCAGCCTGTACGGGATCTCGGTCGACTCGGCCTTCGCCCACAAGGCCTTCCAGGAGCACCTGGGGGTGTCGATCCCGCTGCTGGCCGATTTCCACCCCAAGGGCGAGGTCTCGCGCGCCTACGGCGTCTACATCGAGGAGCGCGGGCACACCGAACGCGCGCTGGTGATGATCGGTCCCGACCTCAGCGTCAGGTGGGCCTACCAGGCCCCCACGCCGTTGGAGATCCCGGGCGCGAACCTGATCTTTGACGCGCTCGCCGCCTGACCCCTCCGCCGCACGAGGAAGGCCTGGGCTCGGCCCCGCCGCCGCCGCTGTCCGACGACGACCACGTGCGCGGGGACGGCCCGCTGGTGGTCGAGTACGCCGACCTCGAGTGCCCGTATTGCGCCAAGGCCCACTTCCTGATCGCCGGCCTGCCCGTGCGGCGGTTGTTTCGCCACTTCCCCGTCGTCTCCAAGCATCCGCGCGCACGAGTGCTGGCCCACGCGGCCGAGGCCGCCGGGCTGCAGGGACGCTTCTGGGAGCTGCACGACTCGCTGATGGCCGACCAGGCCCATCTCGAGGACCCGCACCTGTGGGCCCGCTGCGAGGAGCTTGGCATCGACCTGGAGCGCTTCGAGGCCGACCGCCGCTCGGAGGAGGTGGCGCAGCGCGTGCAGCGCGACTTCAAGGCCGGCATCCGCGCCGGGGTGACCACCACGCCGACGCTGTTCGTGGACGGGCGGCCCCACCCCGGGGTGCCCCCCGCCGAGCTGCTCGATCGCCTCCGGTGAGGCATCGACGCTGAAGGTGCGCTAGAAACCCCGCATGGGAAGGCGCTCTCTGGGCAGGAGGGGCGTGCTCGCGCTCTGCTCCACGCTCGCACTCGCAATGGCCGGCGCCGGTGACGCGCAGGCTCAGTCGCTGCTGTCGACGTCCGTACGGGCGCCCACGCCCCAGCTGCAGAGCTGCATCGCCCGTCCGCTGGCGGCCGGCCGGGGCGTGACCACGCGCGACGTCACCGCCCCGGACACCGGCTGGATCACCGCCAGCCTGCAGGCGGCCGGCGGCGACTGGGACGTCGCGGTATTCGACCGCGCTACGGGCCGGCGCGTCGCGGGGTCGGCCTTCCCGCAGGCTGCCGAGCACGCCCAGGGATTTGCGTTGGCCGGGCAGAGGCTCGTGGTCCAGGCCTGCCGGCGTTCGGGCTCCGCGCGCTCGGCGCGGCTCGTGGTGGACTCCACCGCGGTGCACAAGCCCGCCACCTCCGAGGTGGTGTCGATCGTTCGCGTGATCACTCCCAGCGCGGCGCGCAAGCGCGAGCTGAGCGACATGGGCATGGACCTGAACGAGCACGGTGGGAAGGGCTACATGGAGGTGGTGCTGCACGGCGCAGACGACGCCAGGCGCCTGCGCGATGCCAAGTTCTCCTACGTCAACTTGGTCGGGAACCTGGCCGTGCAGTCCGTCCGCGACCGGGCGGCCGATGCCCGGGGCGCGCGCAGCACGGCGCGGGCCGCCGGCATTCCGAGCGGGCGGACGCGTTACCGGCGCCTGGATGACTACAACCAGGAGATGAAGACCCTGGCTGCCCGCAACCCCGATCTGGTCAAGCCGCTGACGCTGCCACTGAAGACGCTCACGGGCCTGCCGGTCCAGGGCATCGAGATCACCCGCGACGCCCAGGCGCGCGACGGCAAGCCCGTCTTCCTGCTCATGGGGATCCACCACGCGCGCGAGTGGCCCGCCGGCGAGAACGCGATGGAGTTCGCCTACGACCTGCTCAAGGGCTACCGGGCCGGTGACCCCAAGGTGCGCCGGCTGATGGCCAGCACGCGCACGATCGTCGTGCCGGTGGTGAATCCCGATGGCTTCAACACCTCGCGCGAGGCCGGTGAGGCGGCGGGCTTCGGCGGTGGGCGCCCCGGGGTCGACTCCAACACCGAGACGGCCAACCTGGCGACGCCGTACGAGTACCAGCGCAAGAACTGCCGGGTGAACTCGACCGACCCCGGGGTGCCCGACCCGGAGCAGGCCGACTGCACCCAGGCGGGTAGGCCGAACGTCGGCTTGTCCCAGTTCGGCGTCGATCCCAACCGCAACTACGGCGGCTTCTGGGGCGGCCCGGGCGCATCGGTCAGCGGCGAGCCCGCCCCCGGGGGCGACTACGCCCAGGACTACCGCGGGGACGCACCCTTCTCCGAGCGCGAGACCCGGAACATCCGCGCGCTGATCTCCGCCCGCCAGGTCACCACGCTGATCACCAACCACACCTTCTCCGACCTGGTTCTCCGCCCGCCCGGGATCCAGTCTCAGGGCCCGCCTCCCGACGAGGCCATCTACAAGGCGCTGGGCGATTCGATGGCGGCCAACAACGGCTACACCAGCGAGCCGAGCTACCAGCTCTATGACACGACGGGGAGCACTGAGGACTGGAGCTACTACGCCACCGGCGGACTTGGCTTCACGTTCGAGATCGGCCTGGTCGGATTCCATCCACCCTTTGCCGAGAACGTGGCGCAGTACGAGGGCACCACAGCGGAGGCGGGCAACCGCGGAGGCAACCGGGCCGCCTACTTCAAGGCGCTGGAGAACACGGCGGAGTCGGCCAAGCACTCCGTCCTGGCGGGCAAGGCGCCTCCCGGGGCGATCCTGCGGCTGCGAAAGAGCTTCGGCACCGAGACGTCCCCGGTGCTCGACGCCGATGGCGTGGCCGGCCCCGTGCGCGTCTTCCCCGACACGCTCGATTCGACGATGGAGGTGCCCTCGGACGGCACGTTCTCGTGGGGAATCAACCCCTCGACGCGGCCGGTGGTGGCCAAGGCCAGAGGGCGGCAGGCGGCGGGGCCGCCGAGCGGTCCTCAGAGCTTTCCCAGCATGACGCCGGCAGCACCGTGTGGAGCCGGGACGCCCGACAACCCGGCCTGCTACCGGGACTTCGACTTCACCGTTCCGTCGGGCGCCGGCGTGGACAACGCCGTGGCCACGGTCGAGGTCAACTGGCAGACCGCGGCCAGCGACTACGACATCACCGTGTTCCAGGACTCGAACAACGACGGAAGCTCGGCCGGCGAGACCAAGGAGGTCGGGACGTCGGCCCAAGGGACCACCAACAACGAGTCGACGACATTCGGCGAGCCCGGCGAAGTGATCGCCGGCAAGCGCTACGTCGTGCGCGTGGTCAACTTCGCGGGGGCCGAGCCCTACACCGCCCGGGTCTCGTACAAGGGCCCGGAGCCCTTGCGAGCCGCCCGCAAGGAGAGCTACACGCTCACCTGCGAGGGCCAGGACGGCAAGGTCGGGGTGCGCCAATTGCTGCAGCTCGACCGCGGTCAGCGCCAGAGCGTCGACTTCTCCAGGGCCTGCGCCAAGGTGGCCCGTCAATGCGTGTCGACCAAGGGCGGGATCAGGCGCACGGGGGTGGGCCAGGCGCGGCTGGGCCGCACGCGCACGCGGCAGCGCAAGCTGCTCAAGGGCACGCTGCTCTCGGACCGGCCCAAGATCGATCGCTACTGCGTGAAGAAGGGTGGCGGGTCGCTTCGGGTCGGCTACCCCACCAGCAGGCTGACGGCCAAGCTCTCGAAGAAGACGCGCAAGCGCATCCGCAGGAAGGCCGTCCTGCTGCTGAGCACGTCAAAGGCGTTCAAGCTGTCGCGCTCGAAGGTGGGCACGAAGACGAGGAAGCTGCGAAAGCGGCTGAAGGGCGAGCGCCGCTACAAGGTCGGGCGCAACGTCTGGTATGTCGCCGGCTCCAAGAAGGCCCGCCTCCTGTTCCGCACGCGCAAGGGCAAGGTGCGGGAGATGGGCATCGCGGACAGGCGCCTGACGGCCACGAGGAGCGGCACCGTACGCCTGCTGCGCGCCTGGGACAAGCGCGGCAAGACCAAGCGCAGGTAGCGCCGCGCTCCCGCTTGCTAGCCTCGAAACGGACTCCTACAGAGAAGTCATAAGAGATAGCCGCCAACCGGAGGCGGCACCGAAAGGAACATATGAGTGTTGAAGCAACCCGCGTCTCCGTCGAGATCGGTGGTACCGAGATCGCGTTCGAGACCGGCAAGCTCGCCAAGCAGGCGAGCGGCTCCGTGGTCGTAAGCGCAGGGGACACGATGGTCCTCGGGACGGCCACCGCAGGAAACCTCCGCGACGTGGACTTCCTCCCGTTGACCGTCGACGTTGAAGAACGCATGTACGCCGCGGGCAAGATCCCCGGCTCGTTCTTCAAGCGCGAGGGTCGCGCCGGCGAGAAGGGCACCCTCACCGCCCGCATGATCGACCGGCCGATCCGGCCGCTGTTCCCCAAGGGATGGCGCCGTGAGACCCAGCTGGTCTCGATTCCGATGTCGATCGACCACGTCAACCCCTACGACATCCTCGCCATGAACGGCGCCAGCGCGGCGCTCATGGTGTCCGACATCCCCTTCCCGCAGCCCGTGGGCGCGGTGCGGATCGGACAGGACGAGGACGGCGGCTTCGTGGTCAACCCCGACGAGGAGGACAACCTCGACTCGGCCCTGGACCTGGTGGTCTCGGGCACCGAGGAAGCCATCCTGATGGTCGAGGCCGGCGCGAAGGAGATCTCCGAGGCGGCCATCCTGGACGCCCTGGACATCGCCCACGGCGAGATCAAGAAGCTGTGCGCCGCCCAGCGCGAGCTGGCCGAGAAGGCCGGCAAGCCCAAGACCGAGGTCGAGGTGCCGCAGGTCGACGAGTCGGTGTTCTCCCAGCTGCAGACCGAGTTCGGCAACGCGCTCAGCGAGGCCACGCAGGTGGAGGACAAGCTCGAGCGCCAGGACGCCACCAAGGCCGTCGAGGAGAACGCGCTGAAGTCGCTGTCCGGCGACGAGGACGCCGAGGGCTACAAGGACAAGCGCGCGGCGGTCCAGATGGCCTTCGACAAGATGGAGAAGGAGATCATCCGCCGCCGGATCGCGATCGACAAGGTCCGGCCCGACGGCCGCGCCGCCGACCAGGTGCGCGACATCTGGATCGAGGTCGGGACGGCCCCCAAGACGCACGGGTCGGCGATCTTCACCCGCGGACAGACCCAGGCGTTCTCGGTGGCCACACTGGGCACCACGCGTGACGAGATGCGCCTGGACACCCTGGGCCTGGAGAGCACCCGGCGCTACTGGCACCACTACAACTTCCCGCCCTTCTCGGTCGGGGAGGCGGGCTTCATGCGCGGACCCAAGCGCCGCGACATCGGCCACGGGGCGCTCGCCGAGCGGGCCCTCGTTCCGGTGATCCCGTCCTCGGAGGACTTTCCCTACTCCATCCGCGTGGTATCGGACATCCTCGAGTCCAACGGCTCCTCGTCGATGGCCTCGGTCTGCGGCAGCTCGCTGTCGCTGATGGACGCCGGCGTGCAGATCAAGGCGCCGGTGGCGGGAATCGCAATGGGCCTGATCAAGGAGGGCGACGACTACATCGTGCTCTCCGACATCGCGGGCGTGGAGGACCACCTGGGCGACATGGACTTCAAGGTCGCCGGCACGTCGCAGGGAATCACCGCCCTGCAGATGGACATCAAGATCACGGGTGTGACGTTCGACATCCTCACCGACGCGCTGTCGCAGGCGAAGGTGGGCCGGGATCACATCCTGGGCAAGATGGCCGAGGCCATCGAGGGCCCGCGCCCGGAGCTGTCCAAGAACGCCCCGAGCATCGGCCAGATCCAGATCGACACCGAGAAGATCGGCATGATCATCGGCAAGGGCGGGGAGACCATCCGCGCTCTCTCGGAGGAGTTCGAGGCCCAGATCGACATCGACGACGACGGCACCATCCGCGTCTTCGCGATCAACGGCGACCAGGGCGACGCCCTGATCCAGCGGATCGAGTCGATGACCAAGGAGATCGAGGTGGGCGACGAGTTCACCGGCCGGGTGGTCAAGACGACCACGTTCGGAGCCTTCGTCGAGCTCTCCAAGGGCAACGACGGCCTGCTGCACATCTCCAACGTCAAGCCCGGCGAGCGGGTCGACGCGGTCGAGGACGTTCTCAACCGCGGCGACGAGATCGAGGTGCGCGTGGTCGAGGTCGACAAGGAGCGCGGCCGCGTTGGACTGCGGCTGGCCGAGGATCCCGACATCGCGGGCAAGAGCTCCGAGGAGCTGGCCTCGGTCGGCACCGGCGACAAGCGCGGTGGTGGCGGAGGCGGTGACCGCGGTCGCGGCGGTGATCGCGGCCGGCGGGGTGGCAACGGCGCCGGCCGGGACCGACGCTGATCAACGAAGCGGCCGACATGACGACGCTCGACTCGGGCGTCAGGGTGGTGAGCGAACGGATCGAATCCGTTCGCTCCACCGCCCTCGGCATCTTCATGCGCACGGGCAGTCGCGACGAGGCCTCCGAGCAGGCCGGCCTCTCGCACTTCCTCGAGCACCTGCTGTTCAAGGGGACCGATCGCTTCTCGTCACTGGAGATCGACGAGACCTTCGACGCCATGGGCGCCGAGGTGAACGCCGGCACCTCCAAGGAGACGACCACGGTCTACTCGCGCTTCCTCGACCGGCACCTGGACGAGGCGTTCGACGTGATGGCCGACATGGTGCTTCGCCCCACCTACCCCGACATCGACTCGGAGCGTCAGGTGGTGATCGAGGAGATCGCCATGTACGAGGACGAGCCCTCCGACAAGGTGCACGACGTGCTGGCCGACGCCGTGTTCGGCGATCACCCGCTGGGCCGGCCGGTGATCGGCCGCGCCGAGGTGATCGGAAACGTGCCCGTGCCCGACATCGCTGCCTACCGCGATCAGCATTACGTGTCCTCGAACCTGGTGATCGCGGCCGCCGGCAGCATCGACCACGAGCGGCTGATGGAGCTGGTCCAGGGCGCGCTGGACGAGCGCGTGGCAAAGCCCGCCCCGGCCCTGGCCAACGGCGTGGCGGTCCCGCCCGGCCCGCGGGTGAGCTTCCACGCCAAGGAGACCGAGCAGTACCACCTGGCCCTGGGCGCCCCGGGCATCACCCGCGGCGACGAGCGCCGCTTCGCCCTGCGCGTGCTGGACACGATCCTGGGCGGCTCGAGCTCCTCGCGACTGTTCCAGGAGGTGCGCGAGAAGCGCGGGCTGGCCTATGCCGTGTACTCGTTCTCCTCCTCCTACATCGACTCGGGCGAGGTGGGCCTGTACGTGGGCACGCGCCCCGAGAACGTGGAGGAGGCGATGAGCGTGATCGGCACAGAGCTCGCGCGGATGGCCGCCGACGGCGTCACCGCCGCCGAGCTCGAGCGTGCGCGGGAGAACGTGAAGGGCCGCACGACGCTGGCCATGGAGTCCACCCTGGCGCGGATGAACCGGCTGGGCTCGTCCCTGATCACCGGCGTGCCGCTGCTCTCGCTCGACGAGATCCTGGCCAAGGTGGACGCGGTCACGCTGGAGGACGTGCAGGAGCTGGCGGCCGAGCTGTTCGACCCCACGCGCATGTCCGCGGCCGGCGTGGGGGCCAGTGAGGACGCGTTTCGCAAGGCCGTCGGCGGGGTGAACCCGGCCCTCGTGGCCGCGTGATCCGCGTAGCCGTGTCCGGCGCCGCCGGGCGGATGGGCGCGACGGTATGCGCCGCCGTCGAAGGCGCCGAGGACATGGAGCTGACCGGCCGCGCCGACCCGGCGCTGGGGATTGCGCTGGCCGACGTGCTCGCCGCCGCCGACGTGGTCGTCGACTTCTCCCAGCCCGACACGGCGCTCGAGAACGCCCGCCAGTGCGTGGAGGCCGGGGTGCACTGCGTCGTGGGGACCAGCGGTGCCGACTTCTCCACGCTCGAGGGCGTCGGCTCCGCGAACGTGTTCTTCGGACCCAACTTCGCCATCGGTGCGGTGCTGATGATCGAGGCGGCGCGGATGGCCGCCGCGCACATGCCCGAGGTCGAGATCATCGAGCTGCACCACGACGGGAAGCTGGACGCGCCCTCGGGCACGGCGGCGCACACGGCCGAGGTGCTCGCTGAGGCGGGCGCCAACGTGCACGAGCCAATCCACTCCGTGCGCCTGCCCGGGCTGGTGGCCCATCAGGAGGTCCTGTTCGGCGGCCTGGGCCAGACCCTGTCCATCCGCCACGACTCGCTGAGCCGCGAGTCGTTCATGCCGGGCGTGCTGCTGGCGGTGCGCCGGGTCGGTTCGCTGGAGCAGTCGCCCACGGTGGGGCTGGAGAAGCTGCTGCTCTAGGCTGACGCCCGTGGCGCACGAGGGACAGGAGATCGCCAATCCCCGCACCGGGCAGCGGATGACATTCACCGAGCTGCGTGCCGGGCACCTGCGCGTCGACACGGTGAACCCGCCGTCCGAGCAGGCCGAGCCGTTGCACACCCATCCGAACCAGGAGAGCGGGGCGGAGGTGATGTCAGGCGCGCTGGTGTTCGAGGTGGCGGGCGAGGAGCGGCGGATAGCGGCAGGCGATTCGATCACGATCCCAGCAGGCACCGCACACCGGTTCTGGAACGACGGCGAGGAAGCCGCCCGCGCGACGCAGTGGTTTCGACCCGCCCTGGACATCGCGTCCTTCTTCGAGACGCTGTTCGCGCTGGCGCACGCTGGTGAGCTCGACGCGAAGGGCATGCCCAAGCCGCTGCAGCTGGCGGTGATGGTGCCCGAGTTCGGCGCGGAGATCCGTCCCTCCAGCCCGCCCTGGCCGGTCCTGAAGGCGCTTACCGCCTTGCTGGCCCCGGTCGCGCGGCGGCGCGGCTATCGCGCGCGCTGGCCCGCGTGAGCTAGGCGGTGCCGTTGCCGCGCAGCGCGCGCGGCACCACGAACCGGATGCCCGAGCGCTCGTCGTCGATCGAGCAGGTCTTGTTGTCGATCAGGCCCACGCGCTTGGCGTGGGGGACCAGGCTCATCTGGTTGAGGTAATGCTCGTGGCCGCGCTTGCGGGTCACCAGCCACAGATACCCGGAGTCCTTCAGCCGGGGGCGGTAACGCAGCAGGGCCTCCTGGCCCTCCTCGAGGGAGTCGACCATCACGATCGCCCCGTCCAGCTCACCCGACTTGACCAGGCCCCGGCCGAGGACCTCCTTGGTCTCGGTGCGCAGGCGCGGACCGACGTCGCCTGCGACCTCCAGGCGCTCCTCGGCCCGGACGCCCAGCTTCTGGACGGTCGAGCGGCCGCCGAAGTCCTTCTGCTGGGTGGGGTTGCCGGTGCTGGCCATGCGCGGGCCAATTGTGACATTCGGCGGTGACGCGTTGAGGGCGTGCAGGCGCGGGCCCGCGCCAGCGGGCGCGGTAAGGTGGCGGTCAGGCGATAGAAGGGAGGCCGGCATGGGCTTCATGGACAAGGCCAAGCAGATGGCCGAGCAGGCACAGCAGAAGATCGACGAGGCCCAGAAGCAGTTCAACGACAGCCAGGCGCAGCGCGCCGGCCAGTCGCAGGGCGCCCCCGGGCCACCAGCCGGCGCGACCCCCGCCGCCCCCGTGGGCGGCGAAGGCTCCGGGACCGAGGAGGCCGCGCCCGCGGCCGCCCGCACCGAGCCGGCGCCGGTCAAGGACGGCATGAACGACTCTCCGGACCCGTTCAAGCCGATCGAATAGGCAAATGACCTTCGGTGGCATCCTCACGGCGATGGTCACGCCGTTCGACGCGAACGGCGGCCTGGACGAAGACGCCTGCGCGCGCCTGATCCATCATCTGCTCGCCAACGGGTCCGACGGGCTGGTCCTGGCCGGCAGCACGGGGGAGGGCTCGACGCTCACCGACGACGAGAAGGTCCGCCTCTGGGAGATCGGCGTGGCCGAGGCCGGTGGCGCGCCGGTGATCGCCGGTACCGGCACCAACGACACGGCCCACTCGGTCGAGATGACGAAGCGAGCGGCTGAGGCCGGCGTGGACGGAGCCCTCGCGGTGGTGCCCTACTACGTCAAGCCCAACCGCCGCGGCCTGATCGGCCACTACCACGCCATCGCCGCCGCGTCCGACCTGCCGATCGTCCTCTACAACATTCCCTCGCGGTCGGTGATCGACATGCCCAACGACCTGCTGGCCGAGCTGGGCCGGGTCGAGAACATCGTGGCCGTGAAGCAGTCTCGCTACGAGGACATCGAGCCGATCGAGGGACTGGACCTGCTGGCCGGCAACGACGACACCCTCGCCGAGGTGCTCGACAAGGGGGGCACCGGGGGAATCCTGGTGGCCGCCAACGTGGTCGGCACCGAGTTGCGGCGGATGATCGACGAGCCCGAGAGCCGACAGGAGATCCACGACGAGCTGTCTGACCTTTTCGAGGCGCTGTTCGTGACCGCCAATCCGATCGGGGTCAAGGCCGCGCTGGCGATGATGGGCCACGACGTCGGTGGGCTTCGCCTGCCGCTCATCGAGGCCACCGACGAGGAGAGCGCCGTGGTTCGCGCCGCGCTCGAGCGACACGGGTTGCTGGCCACGGTTTGAGCGCCACTCTGCGCGTCCTCCCGCTCGGCGGGCTGGGTGAGATAGGCAAGAACATGACCGTCGTCGAGTACGACGGCAAGATCGTGGTGGTCGACACCGGTCTGCGCTTCCCCGCGCCCGACCAGTTGGGCATCGACCTGGTGCTGCCTGACTTCACCTACCTGCGCGAGCGCCAGGCGGACATCGAGGCGATCGTGCTCACCCACGGCCACGAGGACCACGTAGGCGCGCTGCCCTTCGTCCTGCGCCAGTTCGACGACTGGCCGCCCATCTACGGGGGGCCGCTGACCATCGCCATGGTGCGCTCCAAGCTCGACGAGCACAAGCTCAAGGACGTGCCGCTCGAGGAGGTGCGCCCGGGGGAGGAGATCGATGCCGGGCCGTTCGTGGTCGAGCCGATCAAGATGGCCCACTCGATCCCGGACATGTTCGCCTACGCGATCACCTGCGAGCTGGGCACGGCGCTGATCACGGGCGACTACAAGTTCGACCAGACCCCGGTGGACGGCATCCCGGCCGATGTGTCCCGGCTGGCCGAGCTGGGGCGCGACGGCGGGATCCTGCTGCTCGGTGGCGACTCGACCAACGCCGACCGGCCCGGCTGGTCGCTGTCGGAGTCCTCGGTGGGCCCGCACCTCGAGGAGGCCTTCGCCCGCTGCGAGGGCCGGATCGTCGTGACCTGCTTCGCCTCGAACATCCACCGCGTGCAGCAGGTGGTCGACGCCGCCCAGGCGCTCGGCCGCAAGGTCGCCCTCGTGGGGCGCTCGATGCGCAAGAACGTGAACATCGGCCGCCAGCTGGGCCACATCCGCGTGCCCGACGGGATGCTGGTCGAGCCCAAGCGGCTCGGCGACTACCCCGACGAGAAGCTGGTGATCATCTCCACCGGCTCGCAGGGCGAGCCGCTGTCGGCGCTGCGCCGGATGGCTGCCTCGGACCACCCCCACGTGGACCTGCACGCCGGCGACACCGTGATCTTCTCGGCCACCCCGATCCCCGGCAACGAGCGGTCGGTGAACGAGACCGTGGACCGCCTCTACCACCTCGGGGCGAACGTGATGACCCCGCGCGACGCGCCCATCCACGCCTCCGGCCACGGCTACCAGGAGGAGCTGAAGCTGATGCTCAACCTGACCAAGCCGAAGTACGTGATGCCGATGCACGGCGACTTCAAGCGGATCCGCCTGCATTCGCGGCTGGCCGAAGCCGTGGGAATTCCCTCCGACCGGATCTTCGCCGGCGACAACGGCGTTCCGCTGGACATCGACGACCGCGGCGCCCGCCTGGGCGCTCGCGAGCACGCCGGCCTGGTGTTCGTCGACGGGGTCGACGTGGGCGACATCGAGGACGTGGCCCTGCGCGACCGCCGGATGCTGTCGGCGGACGGCATCTTCATCATCGTGGCCACCGTCTCGGGGCAGGACGGGAAGTCGGTCGCCGACCCCGAGGTGATCTTCCGCGGCGTGCCCGCCGGCACCGAGCCCGAGGAACTGGTCGGGGACCTGCGCGAGGCGGTGGTGGAGTCCCTGGAGCGCTCCGCCAAGGAGGGCATACGCGAGATCTCGGCACTCCAGGCCGACCTGCACGACGACCTGGCCGAGTTCGTCTACCGCCGCATGAAGCGGCGGCCGATGGTGTTGCCGGTCGTCGTGGAGGTCTAGCGCGGGCCCAACGGGCCTGACCCGCGGTTGTCGGCTTTTGAGGGCTCTGGGAGTCAAAATCAGACAACGGCCGCCGGTTCTTGGCGCAGTCGCCGGATCTCGGCCTCGAGAGTGCGAACCACGTGCCGGGGCTCGTGTGCGACCTGATAGTGGGTGAAGCGCAGCGGGGTCAGACCCGCCAGGCGGTGCGCGTGGTCGCGGGCGTAGTCGCGCGCCTGCGTGGCCGGAGTCCTGTGGTAGCGCAGGCTGTCGGTCTCGACGACCAGCCCGAGCTCGCCCCAGACGAAATCTACGCGCCAGCTGTCGACGTAGCGCTGTGTGGCCGGCATCGGCAAGCCCACCCGCCGCACCAGGCGCAGGAACATCCGCTCCAGCTCCGAGTCGGTTAGCCGGAACGTGTGTCGATCCAGCATCGCCCGCAGGCGCCGGACCCCGGGTTGGCGGACCAGCGCGCCGAGGCTGGCTCGGAGGGCCGGCGGGTCGAGCAGGTCGAGCGCATCGGCCTGGTTGACGGCCGCTTCGAGGTGGCGCTCGGGAAGCTGGGTGGCCAGGTCGACCAGCACCAGTGACACGGTCGTGACGGGCACGCCGCGATGCACCGTGGCGTGAGCGGGGAGCACTCGCCGCCTGTGGACGACCACGCCTGGGCGGCTCCGCGGCGCCGTGCCCGGGATCGAGACCGCGACGGCGCCGGGGCGAGCTCGCCTTATCTGCCACAGCTCAGCGCCGCTGTCGTGGCTGAGCACGGATCCCGGGCCCGTCGCGAGGACCGCCACCATCAGTACTCCCAGTCGGCTCAGCTCCGGGCGGCCGACCGAGTAGACGCCCTGAGCCTTGCGGTGCAGGCGCCCGGAGTCCAGGCGGTGGCCGACGGCGGCGGGGCTGAACCCGAGCGCAGCAACTGGGCCCGACTGACCACGCCGTGCTGCTGGGCGCAGAGCGCCCAGATGGCGCCAGCGTCGAACGGTTGTCGCTTTTTGGGTGCCACCACGCCCTAAAGGCGACAACCGGTGGAAGTGCGCCCCCCCGGGGGGGAGGGGGGGGTCTAGCCGCCGGCGGCGAAGCTCACGCCATCGAGGGAGACGGGCCCGGTGGCCGGACCCACAGGGGCCACGGCCCCATCTCCCGTCGGCGTGATGGTCAAGATCGCGGTGCCGTTGCCCTGGCGGACCACGAAGCGACTCGTGGACGCCGGTCGCGCGCCGGGGGGAAGAGCGAAGGCGATCGCCGCGGTCCCCGTCCCCTGCAGATGCACGTAGCCGTTGCCGTCGACGTCATAGGCCGGAGTCGCCTCGCCCGGCGCGGTGGAACCGGCGGTCAGCGGGATCGGCGTGAACGCCGGCGCCTCCTTGCGTACGAAGCCCGAGCTGCCGACGCCGCCAAGCGTGTCGGCGTTCGCCGCACTCGGGACCTGGCCCAGCTTCGACTCCTTGATGTCGAGGCCGGTCAGCGTGTCGAAGGCCACGTCGCGGCCGACGATCGTCGAGTTGCGGATGTCGGCACCCCGGACCTGGTTGTTGCGTATGTCCTTGGTGGTGATCGAGCTGTTCCTGATCTCGCGGGAGCCGATCGACCCGGTGGCGTAGCCGTAGGACACACCGCTCAGCGCCACGAATAGCGCGATGCAGGAGATCACCAGCGCGGGGGAGGGGCGGCGGGGCTTGAATCTTCTCACGAGGTCGTGGTTCCCTTCGGATCGGTGACGGTCGAGGCTTCCTGATCGCTCTCTGAGGGTGCAACACCCCCGGCGACCTCTTGGTGCGCTGCCCCGGGAAGGCGAATCAGGAACATGGCACCCCCGCCCTCGGCCTCGCGCAGGTCGACCTGGCCGTCGTGGGCCTCGGCCACGGCGCGCACGATCGCCAGACCCAGGCCGCTGCCCCCAGCTGCTGTGCGCCCCGCATCCGAGCGGGCGAAGCGCTCGAACACGCGCTCGCGGCGCTCCGGCGCCACGCCGGGGCCCCGGTCGGCCACCTGCAGGGTCACCGCGTCGCCGTCGCGGCGCACGGAGGCCACGACGGGCGTTCCCGCGGGCGTGTGCAGGAATGCGTTCTCGATCAGGTTGAGCGCGAGTCGGTGGAGGTCGTCGCCGGCGCCCTCGACCATCGCCTCGCCGTGCTGCTCGGGCAGGTCGAGCGACAGCGGGTGGCCCCCGGCCAGCGGCCCCGCCTCGACCGCCGCGTCACGCACGACGGCGGCCAGGTCGACGGGCCGGCGCGGCGCCTGGCGCCCCGCATCCGCCCGGGCCAGCAGGAGCAGGTCGCCGACGAGCCGTCGCATCCGGCGCGAGGAGCGCAGCGCCGAGCCCGCGATCTCGGCCGCCGCGCGTGGATCGCGCGGGCCGTCGACCCGGGCCAGCTCGGACTCGAGCATCTCGAGGTTGGCCAGGATCGAGGTGAGAGGGGTGCGCAGCTCGTGCGAGGCGTCGGCCACGAACTCGCGCTGGCGCTCGAGCGAGGCCTCGGTCTCCTCGCGGGCGGCGTCCAGGGCGCCAAGCATCTCCTCCAGCGTCCCGGCCAGCTCGGCGACCTCGTCGTTGGCCGCCGGGTGGGGCAGCCGGCGGCTGGGGTCACGCGTGCGCGCCACCTCGCGCGCCGCTCGTGTCAGCCCCGCAATCGGGCGCATCGCCCGGCGGGCCACCGCAAATCCGGCCAGAAACGCCAGCACCGTGCCCCCGAGCACGCCCAGGGCGAAGAACAGGTGCAGGCGACGGGTGGTGGAGTCCAGGCTGTCCTTGGGCTTGGCGTACTGGATGAAGGCCACTGCGCCGTCGATCGGACTGGGCGATAGGCGGAAGCCCCCGCCGCGATCCAGCGACCCGGCGAACAGCGGCCGGGCGACCACGCGGAAGTCGCCCACGTCGCTGGTGCCCTCGACCGGCGGGCCGAGGGCCACCTCGCGCCCCGCCTCCGAGAGCACGCGGCCGTTTCGGTCCACCACCCGGATCGAGGCGCCGCCCGCGGCGGCGGCGCGGATGGTGTTGGCCTGCGACACCGCGAACACGGGCTTGCCCGACAGAGACCGCTGAACCCGCAGGCGCTCCTGCAGGTCCGCGGCCGTGCCCCGTACGTCGTTGTCGAAGTTCGCCCGCAGCCGCTGCTCGGTGAAGGCGCCCACCGCCAGGGCGAACAGCAGCAGGATGGCGAAGGTCAGCCCGGCCGAGACGACGGCCAGCTTGATCCGGATCGGCAGCCGCAGCCGAGTCCGCTCCAGCGCCCCGCGGGCGCCGCCGCTCACGGGAGGACCTCGCTGCGCTGGAACGGAGTCGTGCGCAGCCGGCCGAGCCGGCTGCTTCGCTGCAGGCCGAGCCGGCTGCTTGCGCTCACGCCGCCGGCCTCAACACGTAGCCCGATCCGCGCACCGTGTGCAGGACGCGCGGCTCCCCGCGGGCCTCCAGCTTGCGGCGCAGGTTGGATACGAACACGTCCACGGTGTTGGTCTCGGAGAAGGGGGCGTATTCCCAGACCTCCTCGAGCAGCTTGTCGCGCGACACCACCAGCCGCTCGTTTCGCATCAGGTGCTCGAGCAGCTCGAACTCGCGCCCGGTCAGCTCGAGTGGGCGCTCCCCGCGCCACACCTCGCGGGTATCGGGGTTCAGGCGCAGGTCGCCCACCACCAGGAAGGCGCTGCCCCGCGGCGGACGCCGGCGCAGCAGCGCGCGCAGCCGGGCCAGCAGCTCGGTGCGCTCGAAGGGCTTGACCAGGTAGTCGTCTGCGCCGGAGTCCAGGCCCTCCACTCGCGAGTCGACCGCGTCGCGGGCGGTGAGCATCAGGATCGGCACGTCGCCGTCCTTGCGCAGGCGGCGACAGACCTCCACGCCGTCGAGCTTGGGCAGGCCGAGGTCGAGCACCACGGCGTCGGGCTCGAAGTCCCCCGCCGCGATGAGCGCGAGCTCGCCGTCGGCGGCCAGGCGCACCTCGTAACCCTCCATGCCCAGCGCGCGGCGCAGCACGTCGGCGATGTCGCCGTCGTCCTCCACCACAAGCACCCTTGGCGAGCCCGCCATCCCATCGGATGGTAGGGAGGGCAGCGCCCCGCGGCGGCGAATGACAGAAGTCAGCAATGGTCCGCAAAAAGCCCGCTCGCGCCCCACAACGCAAGAAGCGCTCGAAGCCCCCCGCCCGGGGCTCGGCCCGCCCGACCCTGGAGCAGCACCACCTCGACCTGATCGGGCTCGGGCTCGTGGCCTTCTCGGCCTTCTTGGCCTTCGTTCTCTACATGGGCGCGGCCGGCGGCCAGGCGGGTGAGGCCACAGAGGACGGCTTGCGCTTCCTCCTGGGCGGCGCCGCTCTGCTGGCGCCCCCGGCGCTGTGCGCCACCGGCGTGATCCTCGTGCTGCGCCAGATGCTGCCCTCGGTCAAGCCCTTCAGGGCCGGCGCCATCTGCCTGCTGCTGGGGGTGACCCTCGGCCTGGCGGCGGGGTCGCTGGGCCTGGGGCCCGGTGCCCACGACCACGCCCCACTGCTCGATCCGGGCTATGTGAGCGACCGCGGCGGCGCACTCGGCGAGCTGCTCTACGCGGCCTCCAGCGGGCTGTTCTCCGACCTCGGCGCCCACATCCTGTTCCTGTTCCTGGTCGCCGGCGGCGTGCTGCTGGTCACCGGGGCGTCGATCGCCGGGGTGGTGGCCGCGGCGCGCGACTCGGTGAACGCCACCACCGACCAGGTCAGGCGCTCCACCGAGCAGCTGACCGCCGTCCTGGCGCGCGACGCCCGACCGACGACCCGCACGCCGCTGGCCGACGGACCGCCCGAGCCCGCCGGTGTCGAGCCGGTCGTGCACGCCACCCACGTCGAGGCGCCCGCGCTGGACGCCGAGGCCCGCTTTCCCGACCTGTTCGGCGATGACGAGCCGCCCGCGCCGGAGGACACCTGGCCGGAGGAGGAGCCAGAGGCCGAGGAGGACATCGTCGAGGCGGAGGAGCCCGAGGTCCCAGGCGCGGTGGAGGACGCCCCCGGCGTGACCGCCGAGGGCACCGAGTCGCTCACGCCGATGGGCAACCGCCGAACCGCGGTCACGGAGGCCGACGACCTCGACTACGCGCTTCCCAGGGCCGCCTTCCTCACCCGCTCGTCCAGCAAGCCCAAGGCCAAGAACCCGGCCGACGAGCGGATCGGAACCCAGCTCGTGGAGACGCTGGGCCACTTCGGGGTGGAGGCGAAGGTGGTGGGCAGCGTGTCGGGACCGCACGTGACGCGCTTCGAGTTGCGCCTGGCGCCCGGCATCAAGATGTCGAAGGTCTCGAATATGCGCGACGACCTGGCCTACGCGCTGGCCGCCGACGACGTGCGCATCCTCGCCCCGATCCCGGGCAAGCGCGCCGTGGGGGTGGAGGTGCCCAACCGGGTGCGCAACATGGTCCACCTCGGCGACGTGGCCCAGGAGGCGCCCGAGGGCTGGTCGCCGCTGACGGTGTGGCTCGGCAAGGACATCGACGGCCGCGCGATCGGCATCGACCTGGCCTCCCAGCCCCACGTGCTCGTGGCCGGCACCACCGGGTCGGGCAAGTCGGGCTGCGTGAACGCGATGCTCTCCTCGATCCTGATGCGCGCCACCCCGAACGAGGTGCGGCTGGTGCTCGTCGACCCCAAGCAGGTCGAGCTCAACCTGTACGAGCACATCCCGCACCTGCTCACGCCGGTGATCACCTCGCCCCGCCTGGCCGCCAACGCACTTCAGAACCTGATCAAGGAGATGGAGGAGCGTTACTCGCTGATGAGCGGCGCGCGCACGCGCAAGCTCGAGGAGCTCAACCGGTTGCGGGTGCGCGACGGCGAGCGCCCGCTGCCCTACATCCTGTGCGTGATCGACGAGCTGGCCGACCTGATGATGGTCGCCCCGGGCGAGGTGGAGGACTCGATCATCCGCCTGGCCCAGAAGTCGCGGGCGGTGGGCATCCACCTGGTGCTGGCCACCCAGCGCCCGTCCGTGGACATCATCACGGGCATGATCAAGACCAACGTGCCGGCGCGGATCGCCTTCGCGGTCTCCTCCCAGACCGACTCGCGCGTGATCCTCGACCAGAACGGCGCCGAGTCCCTGCTGGGCAAGGGCGACATGCTGTTCAGGCCCGGGTCGGGCACGCGCCTCAGCCGCATCCAGGGTGCCTTCACCACCGAGGAGGAGATCGAGAAGATCACCGGTCACTGGCGCAAGCAGGGAGAGCCCGAGCTGCACGAGGAGCTGCTGGAGGCCGTGGAGGCGCCCGAGGGCGAGGAGGACGGCGGAGGGGACTTCAATCCCGATGCCGACGACCTGCTGGCCGACGCGATCCGCACCGTGGTCCAGATGGACACCGCCTCGACCTCGATGCTCCAACGGCGGCTGCGGGTGGGCTATACCCGCGCCGGCCGCCTGATCGACATGCTCGAGCGTCGCGGGGTGATCTCGGGCTACGAGGGCTCCAAGGCGCGCAAGGTGCTGATCTCCGAGGCCGACCTGCCTCGAGTGATCGCTGCGCTGGAGGAGCCGGCCGTGGGAGCGGCGACCGACGAGGGCTGAGAAGCCGCGCCGCTCGGGCCCGACTGCGGGGACCGGCGCCTTTACGCCAGAATAGGGGCGGCACCATGCCGCCGATAGGGGACACGCTGAGGGAAGCGCGAATGCGGCAGCGCCTGGACATCGTCGATGTCGAGGAGCGCACCAAGATCCGCGCGAAGTACCTGCGCGCGCTGGAGAACGAGGAGTGGGGCCTGCTGCCCGGCCCGACCTTCGTGCGCACCTTCCTGCGCACCTACGCAGAGGCCGTCGGCCTGGACCCCCACGTGCTGGTGGAGGAGTACCGGGCGGCCAGCGACGAGGTGGAGGAGCCCGAGCCCCAGCCCCAGCCGCTCTCCAACCGCCGGCCGCGCCGGCCGCGTTCCGAGCGCCGCCGCCCGCGCACTCCCGGGCCGCCGGCACCACTGGCGCTCCTCGGCGCCGCGGTGGTCGCCGTGATCGCCTTCCTGATCATCCTCGGCCTGGTGGGCGGCGGCGGAGGCGGCAAGGACAAGGCGGCGAGCACCACCCGGACGAGCACCGCGCCGCGCAAGGCGGCGGCCAAGCCCAAGCGGGCGCCCGGGGCGGCGCGCGGGGTGACCCTGCGAATCGCCCCCAGCGTGCCGACGTACGTGTGCATCGACTCCGGCGACGGCAGCCCCCGCGTCTTCGAGGGCATCCTCTCCCAGGCCCGGACGTTCAAGAACGGCGGCGAGCTGCGGGCCAACCTGGGCAAGCGGTCGGTGAAGATCACCGCGAACGGGAAGCCGATGCCGGTGCAGGACAGCGCGGACCCGCTCGGCGTGCGGGTCACCAAGGCAGGGGCCCAGGAGATCACCAGCGGGCCGAGGCCCTGCGCGTGAGCGAACCGCCGGGCGCCCGCGCGGGCATCGTGGTGACCGGCACGGAGGTGCTCACCGGGCGGGTGAGCGACCGCAACGGCCCCTGGCTGGCCGACCGCCTGCTCGAGCTGGGCGTGGAGCTCGCCCACGTGACGATCTGCGCCGACCGCCCTGGGGACATGGAGGTACAGCTGCGCTTCATGGCCGACCAGGGACTTGACCTCATCATCACCAGCGGCGGTCTCGGTCCGACGGCCGACGACCTCACGCTCGAGGTGGTGGCCGGGTTCACCCGCCGCCCGCTGGCTCTGGACGAGGCGCTGGAGGGGCGGATCGCCGACATCCTCCGCCCGCTCATGCGCCGCTGGGCCAACCTGGATCCGGAGGCGATCCGGGTCGCGAACCGCAAGCAGGCGATGGTGCCCGAGGGCGCCACGATCCTCGAGCCGGTCGGCACCGCGCCGGGCATGGTGGTCCCGCCGGCCGACGTCGGCGGCCCGACCGTGGTGGTGCTTCCCGGCCCGCCGCGGGAGCTCCAGGGCATGTGGCCCGCCGCTGTGGCCTCGGAGGTGTTCCGGGCCGCCGTCGGCGAGGCGCGCGACTACGAGCAGTCAATGCTGCGGCTGTTCGGCATTCCCGAGTCGGAGATCGCCGAGACGCTGCGGGTGGCGGAGGGCGAGGTGGCGGGCGTAGACCGGATGGAGGTGACCACCTGCCTGCGCCGCGGCGAGGTCGAGGTCGTGGTGCGCCACGAGCCGGGCGACCACGAGGCCTGGCGGTGCCTGTCCGCGCTGATCGCCGACCGCCACGCCGACACCCTGTTCTCCACCGACGGGTCCTCGATCGACGACCAGGTGGCCGCCCTGCTGGCCGGGCGCACGATCGCGACGGCGGAGTCGTGCACCGGTGGGCTGCTCGCGGCGCGCCTGACCGAGCGGCCCGGCTCGTCCGACTACGTGGACGGGGGGACGGTGACCTACGCCAACGGCGCGAAGGTCCACCTGCTCGGCGTGGATCCCGGGCTGATCGAGCGCCACGGGGCGGTGTCGGCGGAGGTCGCCGACGCCATGGCCGTCGGTGCGCTGGAGCGCCACGGGGTGGAGGTGGCGATCTCGGTGACCGGGGTGGCGGGGCCCGGCGGCGGGACGGAGGACAAGCCGGTCGGGACGGTCTGCTTCTGCGCGCGGACGGCGGGTGGGAAGAGCCTGGCCCGGCACCTGCGGGTGCCCGGTGACCGCGCGGAGATCCGCGACCGCTCGACCACCATCGCAATGCACATGCTGCGTGAGCTGTTGCGGGAGGGTGCGGCCTGAGCGAGCGGCGGTGGCGGCTGTTCGCGGCGCTGGACCTGCCCGAGGAGGTCCGCGCCAGGGTGGGGGAGTGGACGCGCGCGGAGCTGGCCGCGCGGGATGAGCTGAGGCTGGTGCCAGCGGAGGCGCTGCACGTCACGCTGGCGTTCCTCGGCGCGATCGAGGCCGCAAGGGTCGGAGAGGTGTGGGAGGCCGTGCGCGTCGGCGCGGGCGGGCACGGGGCCCCCTGCCTGGCTGCGACCGGGGTCGCCGGGCGCCCCCGGCGGCGGCCACGGTTGTTCGCGCTGGAGCTGGCCGACGAGGGGGAGCGCGCCGCCGCGCTTCAGGCTTCGATCGCCGCCGCGCTGGGCGCGGTGGGCCTGTACGAGCTGGAGGAGCGGCGCTTCTGGCCGCACGTGACGCTGGCGCGGGTCCGGCGCGGGGAGCGTGCCCCCCGGCTGGGCTCCGATGCGCCCGACCTGGCGCCGTTTCGTGCCTCGCGGCTGGTGCTCTATCGCAGCCGCCCGGGGTCGGACTACGAGGCGCTGGAGCGGCTTGAGCTGGCGGGGCGCACCGATCCGTGACGCGACCGTGACGCCGCCGTAACCCCCGTCACCCACAGCGTCCGATCCGCTTGCCAGCCTGTGCGGCCCAAGACTTCCGCTTCGAGGAGACCCGCATGGACAAGGACCAGGAGAAGGCCGCCAAGGCGCGCGACGCCGCGCTGAACACCGCGATCACCCAGATCCAGAAGAACTTCGGTGAAGGCTCGATCATGAAGATGGGCGACGAGGCCTTCCAGGTCAAGGTCGAGGCCATCTCCACCGGGGCCATGTCGCTGGACCTGGCGCTCGGAGTGGGGGGGCTCCCGCGAGGGCGGATCGTGGAGATATTCGGCCCCGAGTCGTCGGGCAAGACCACGCTGGTCTACCACGTGCTGGCCGAGGCCCAGAAGAAGGGCGGCATCTGCGCCTTCATCGACGCCGAGCACGCCATGGACCCCGAGTACGCCCGACGCATCGGCGTGGACGTGGACGAGATGCTGGTCTCCCAGCCCGACCACGGCGAGCAGGCGCTGGAGATCGCCGACCTGCTGATCCGCTCGGGCACGGTCGACGTGATCGCGATCGACTCCGTCGCCGCGCTCACCCCGAAGGCCGAGCTCGAGGGACAGATGGGCGACCAGACGGTCGGCCTGCAGGCGCGGATGATGAGCCAGGCCATGCGCAAGCTGGCCGGCAACCTCAACCGGGCCAACACGCTGTGCGTTCTCACCAACCAGATCCGCGAGAAGGTCGGGGTCATGTTCGGCTCGCCGGAGACCCAGCCGGGCGGCCGGGCGCTGAAGTTCTACTCGTCCCAGCGCCTGGACATCCGTCGCATCGAGACGCTCAAGGAGGGCACCGAGGCGGTCGGCAACCGCGTGCGGGTGAAGGTGGTCAAGAACAAGGTCGCGGCGCCGTTCCGCCAGGCCGAGTTCGACATCGAGTACGGCCAGGGTATCTCGACCGAGGGCTGCATCATCGACCTGGGCATCGAGCACGAGATCATCACCAAGTCGGGCTCGTTCTTCTCCTACGGAAACGAGCGGCTCGGCCAGGGGCGCAACAACGTCAAGGCCTTCCTGCGCGAGAACCCGGACCGGATGGCCGAGATCGAGGCCAAGATCTATGAAGCGCTGGGGATCGGCGACGCCGTCGTCGAGCCGATCGGGCCGCCGGCCGGAGTCGATCCCGAGACCGGTGAGGTGATCTCCACCTCCGACATGGCAGGCGAGGAGCAGGCCGCCTGAGCCGGCGCGGGGCAAAGCTCGAGCCGCCCCCAGGGACGGACCGCGCGCAGCAGCGGGCGGTCGAGCTCGCCTATAGGTCGATCTCCGCGCGCGAGCGCACGGTGGCGGAGGTGCGCTCGTTCCTGGAGCGCAAGGAGATCGAGCCGGCCGTGATCGAGTACGCCCTCGGGGAGCTGGTCGAGGCCGGGGCGGTCGACGACGCACGCTTCGCGCGTCTGTTCGCCGAGGACAAACGCCTGATCGAGCGTTGGGGGACCGAGCGCATCGCCCGCGAGCTCGCTCGTCGCGGGGTGGCGCCAGAGCTGATCGAGTCCACTGCGGGCGAACAGGATCGCGAGGCCGAGCTCGGCGCCGCGCTCGGCCTGCTGGAAGAGAAGGTCGCACCACCGGCCACCGACCGCGAGCGCGACAAGGCGTGGCGGATCCTGGTTCGCAAGGGGTACGAGCCCGAGCTGGCGTACGAGGCGGTCCGCGCGCGGACCGCCCAAGCCGCTGGGTAAACGGCGCGCGCCGCGTCCTGCTCTGGCGCGCAGCGTTTGCGCGGTCCAGAGCTCGGAGCTACGCTCAAGACGCGGCCCGGATGGCCGCCGTGCGACACCCGAACTCGACCTGACGCCCGTCCGCGGGCACTGAACCAAGACGCTCATGTACATCGATCCAGACCTTTCCGGAACGGCGCGCGAGGAGCGCTAGAGAGCCGGTCCGGCAGTCCCCCAGGCGAAGCCGCGGCGCCACGTGCGCCGCGGGTCACACGACGTCCATCCCGCCGCCCGATCCAATGAACGGGCCTCGGCCCTACGTCGAGAAGGAGGCTGAACAGGTGGACACTGTGCTTACGGCGTTGCTCGCGGCGGCCTTGGCTGGGCTGGTGGTCACCTTCCTGATGCGGGGACGCCGCCCCGCCGTCGCGGGCCCCCCATCGGTCGCCGCCACAGTGGCCACGCCCGCGGTCCCGAGCTCCGCCGGGGCAGCGGACCCCGGCGATCGGCCCCCGGCGAGCACCGCGGCCGAGAGCGAGCTCGGCGCGCGGCGGGCCGAGCTGGCCCGCCTGGAGGAGCGCCTGAGGGCGAAGGAGTCAGCCGCCGACGCCGAACGAGCCCAGCTCGCGGCCCGCGAGCAGTCGCTCGAGGACAGAGCGCGCGACCTCGACCACGACGCGGCCCAGCTCGACGGCGCGAAGGCCGACCAGCTGCGCGAGCTCGAGCGGATCGCCGGCCTGAGTCCCGGCGAGGCCCGCCTGCTCGTGCTCGGCGAGCTCGAAGAGGAGGCACGCCACGACGGCGCCCGCCTGATCCGTCAGGCCGAGGACGAGGCTCGCCACGAGGCCGAGCGTCGCTCCCGCAGCATCCTGGCCACCTGCATCCAGCGGGTGGCGGCCGGGCATGTGGCCGACACCACGGTGTCGGCCGTGGAGCTGCGCTCGGACGAGCTGAAGGGGCGCATCATCGGCCGCGAGGGACGCAACATCCGCGCCCTGGAGACGCTGACGGGGGTCGACTTCATCATCGACGACACCCCCGGGGCCGTGCTGCTCTCGGGCTTCGACGGCGTGCGTCGCGAAATCGCGCGCCTGACGCTGGAGCGGCTGCTGCAGGACGGTCGCATCCATCCGGCGCGGATCGAGGAGGCCTACACCGAGGCGCGCTCCCAGCTGGACCACCGAATCGTCGAGCTGGGGGAACAGGCGGCGTACGAGGTGGGCGTGGGCACGCTGCACCCCGAGCTGATCAAGATCCTCGGCCGGCTGCACTTCCGCACCAGCTACGGGCAGAACGTGCTCGCCCACTCGGTGGAGTGCGCCCGCCTGGCCGGGCTCCTGGCCGCCGAGTTGGGGGCCAACGCCCGCACCGCCTCACGCGCGGCGCTGTTGCACGACATCGGCAAGGCGGCCTCGCACGACATCGAGGGCCCGCACGCGCTGGTGGGCGGCAAGCTTGCGCGGCGCTACAAGGAGGCCGAGGCCGTGGCCCACGCCATGGAGACCCACCACAACGAGATCGAGCCGCAGACGGTCGAGGCGGTGATCGTGCAGATCGCGGACGCGGTGTCGGGCGCGCGGCCCGGTGCCCGCGGCCAGTCGCTGGAGCGCTACGTGAACCGCCTCCACGACCTCGAGGCGGTCGCCTCCCGCCAACCCGGCGTGGACAAGGTGTTCGCCATGCACGCCGGGCGCGAGATCCGCGTGATCGTGCGTCCCGAGGAGGTCGACGACGACGCCGCCACGCTGCTCTCACACCGGATCGCCCGGGAGGTCGAGGCCGAGCTGGAGTACCCCGGGCAGGTGAAGGTCACCGTCATCCGCGAGAGCCGGGCGACCGACTACGCGAAGTGACGGCCGGTGGGGCGGCTAGCCGGACTTGCCGATCGCCCGCACGAACTCCCGGTAGGCGGGTCGGGCCTGGCCCTTGACGTCGAGCAGACCCGAGTCGAACAGATTGTCTCCGGCGGCGGCGCGCCAGTGGTAGACGTACAGCCGCTGGATCCGCCGGGAGACGGCCGGGTAGCGCGTGAGCAGGAAGTGCATCCGTCGCGTCTGGCGCGGGATGTTGGCCTTGATCCCCCGGCCGAAGAAGTTGATGGCGCCCACCTCGGTGATCCACACCGGCCCGCTGGTCCGGCGCAGGAAGTCGCGGGTCAGGGTGGTCGACTGGCGGTTCACGTCGACATACGAGGACAGGCCCCAGAGGTGTGGGCCCCGCCCGGCCGCGGCCTTGAAGCGCTCGAGCCAGTTAGCCGCCGGGGCGGTGCCGTCGGGGCGGAAGTCGCAGGCGACGACGGTGCAGCGTCCGCCTGAGCAGCGATCCCGGAGCAGGCGGTAGTAGGCCGCGGTGAGCTCGGGATCGCGGGTAGTCGGCTGGGAGCGGAAGTTGGCCTCGTTCCACGTGGAGAAGCTCTTGACCCACGGATAGCGGCTGCGAAACGCCTCGAAGTCGCGGCCGAACTCGGCCACGCTGGGCAGCCGGCCCGGGTTGGCGCTGGAGCGATAGAAGCTCACCAGCGGCTCGACGCCCTGCCGCCGCGCGGCCTGGAAGTAAGCGTCCTGGATCCGCCGCCGCCTGCCGCCGCGGGCCACGTCGTCGAACGGGACGGCCACCCGCACGCGCCTGATGCCGGTGGCCGCGAAGCGCGGGTCGCTGAACGTCTCGGGGCGGTTGTCGGCCAGTCCGATCAGCGGTCCACCCCCGCCGAAGGCGGCAAGTCTCGTGCCCGACGCCGCGCGGTGGCGCCGCGCGTGCTTGCGCCGCCTGTGCTTGCGGGCCGCGGCGTGTCGCGCCTTGGGCCGGGGCTGCTTGGTCGTCTCGCTGCGGCTGGCCTGCGGTTGGTGGGGCGGCCCGGCGGAGTCCCCGCCGTCCCCGCCCTTGAGCAGCACGACGGCCACCACCAAGCAAACGAGAAGCGTCGCCGCGACTGCGAGGGCTTGCCGTCGAGAGAGCTTGCGCATGGGAGCGAGCCGGGACGAGTCGCCCTACGGCTAGGCTGCCAAGGCTAGTGAAGGCCTACCACCTGACCACCTTTGGCTGTCAGATGAACGAGCACGACTCGGAGCGGATGAAGGGCATGCTCGAGTCGCTCGGCTACCGGGAGGCCGCAAGCCGCGAGCAGGCCGAGCTGATCCTGTTCAATACCTGCTCGATCCGGGAGAAGGCCGACAACCGGCTCGCCGGTCACCTGGGCGAGGCCAAGCGGCTCAAGGGGGAGAACCCCGACCGCGTGATCGGCGTGGGCGGCTGCTGGTCGCAGTCGATGAAGGAGAAGGTGTTCGAGCAGTTCCCGTTCGTCGACGTGGCCTTCGGCCCGGGCCAGGTCCACCGGCTGGCCGAGTTCCTGACCAGCGACTCGATCACCGCCCAGGGCTACTTCGAGTTCGAGGGCTTCACCGGCCACCTGCCCATGCGCCGGGCGCGCGACTTCCAGGCCTGGATCCAGATCTCGGTGGGCTGCAACTGCCGCTGCGCCTACTGCATCGTGCCCTCCACGCGCGGACGCGAGGTGTCGCGCCCCGCGGCCGAGCTCGTAGCCGAGGCAGAGCGCCTGGCCGCCGACGGGGTGCGCGAGGTCACGCTGCTGGGTCAGAACGTCAACTCCTACGGCCGCGATCTCTCTCCCGGGGCGAAGGCCACGTTCGCCGAGCTGCTGGCGATGGTGGATGCGGTCGAGGGCATCGACCGCATCCGCTACACGAGCCCGCATCCCAAGGACATGCGCGAGGACGTCGTCCGCGCCCACGTGGAGCTCGAGTCGGTGTGCGAGCACATCCACCTGCCGCTGCAGGCCGGCTCGAGCCGGGTGCTCAAGGCCATGCGCCGCACCTACGACCGCGGCCGTTACATGGACCGCGTGGCGATGATCCGCGATCTGGTGCCCGATTTGGCCCTGACCACCGACATCATCGTCGGCTTTCCGGGCGAGACCGACGCCGAGTTCGCCGAGACGCTGGAGGTGGCCGAAGAGGTGGGTTACGACTCCGCCTTCACCTTTGCCTTCTCGCCCCGGCGCGAGACCACCGCGGCCGAGCTGCCCGACCCCGTATCCCACGAGGTCAAGCGTGAGCGGATGCAGCAGCTGGTGGAGGTGGTCCAGCGCCGGGCCGCCGAGCGCTCGCAGCGGTTCGTCGGAAGGACCATGGAGGTGCTGGTCGAAGGCGAGTCGCGCACCGACCCCGACCGCCTTCGCGGGCGCACGCGGCACAACAAGACGGTGAACTTCGGCGGCCTCGGCGAGCCGGGCGAGATGGTCTGGGTGGACATCGGGTCGGCTACGAGCACCACCCTCGCCGGCGACGCTCCGCTGCTGTCGCCCGTCGCCTAGCGCAGACCGACGCGATGGCCGTGCCGGTGATCGCCCTGTTCGGCCCCACCGGCGTGGGCAAGACGGCGCTGGCCCTCGAGTTGGCCGAGCAGTTGCGAGCGCGGGGGCGCGACCCCGTCGCGATCTCGGCCGACGCCCTCCAGGTCTACGACGGCCTGGGCATCCTCACCGGCGCCCCGACCGAGGCAGAGCACGAGCGCCTGGAGCACCGGCTCGTGGGGTTCGTGCCCCTGGACGAGGAGTTCTCCGCCGGGCGGTACATGGAGCTGGCCCACGCCGAGATCGACTCGGCGCTGTCCTCCGGGCGCACGCCGATCGTGGTGGGCGGCACCGGCCTGTACCTGCGCGCCGCTCTGGCCGACCTGGACATGGCGCCCGCTGCGCCGCCTGCTCTGCGGGACGAGCTGGAAGGCCGGCTGGGCCGGGAGGGCGCGCCGGCCCTGCACGCGGACCTCGCGCAGCGCGATCCCGGCCTGTCCCGCGAGATCGATCCGGCCGATGGCAAGCGGCTCGTGCGCACGCTCGAGCTGCTCGAGCTCGGACACCCGCCGCCGCGCCCCGCTGAGGATTCCCAGCTGTGGACCACCGACACGCGCCACCCGACGCTGCTGGTGGCCCTGACCATGGATCGCGCCGCCCTGTACGAGGCGATCGACGCCCGCGTGGAAGCCATGGTCGCGGCCGGCGCCGCCGAGGAGGTGCGCCGCGCCGAGGCGGCCGGGGTCTCGCGCACCGCGCGCTACGCGCTCGGCTTCGAGGAGCTCCAGCGCGGCGACGTGGACGGCATGAAGCAGCGCACGCGCAACTACGCCCGCCGCCAGCTCACCTGGATGCGAAAGCTGGAGGGCGTCCGCCTCACCGACGTGACCGGACGCGAGCCGGCGGCGCTGGCCGCCTCCATCGCCGCAGCGGCGGAGGCGGAGCTCTAGTGGCCGTCCCCGCCGTCGCCCACCTGAACTAGGGTCCGCGCCGTGCGCTTCGAGAAGTGGCAGGCCCTGGGCAACGACTACGCGGTGATCGAGGCCGACGCGCTGCCGTGGGAGCTCACGCCGGCCCGGGTCGAGGCTTTCTGCGCGCCCCACACCGGTGTGGGCGCCGACGGCATCCTGCTGCTCTCCGCCCCGACCGCGCGCGGCTTCGTCGCCTACCTGCGCATCTTCAACCCCGACGGCTCGGAGGCCGAGCTGTCGGGCAACGGCGTCCGCGAGGCGGTGATGTACCTGCGCCGCCACGGTTGGGTCGACTCCGACTCCTTCTCGCTGCAGACCGCGGCCGGCGAGGTGCGCCCGCGGATCACCGGGCCCACCACCTGCACGGTTGACATGGGCCGCGCGGCGCTGACCTCCAAGGACTTCCCGTCCGGCGACCCCGGGGGCCGCGGCCGACTCACCGTCGCGGACCAGGAGATCGCCTTCCAGCACGTCTCGATCGGCAATCCCCAGTGCGCGATCGAATGGCGCGAGGGCCTGGAGGAGCTCGACCTCCCGACCCTGGGTGCCCCGATCGAGCGCCACGCGCTGTTTCCCAACCGCACCAACGTCTCCTTCTGGACGCAGACGGGGACCGCGGAGATCCGCGCCCGCATCTTCGAGCGCGGGGTGGGGGAGACGATGTCCTCGGGAACGGGGGCGACCGGCGCCGCGGTGGCGGCGGTGCTGCGCGGTGCCGACAGCCCGGTGACCGTCCACCTCGACGGCGGCGACCTCGAGGTCGAGGTCGGCGACGACCTGCACGTGGACCTGGCCGGGTGGGCCGTTCCGGTCTACACGGGCGAGGCGAGCCCCGAGTTCTTGGAGGCCCTGGACGGCGTCTAGAGTGCCCGCGCATGAAGACCAGCGAGCGCCTCGACCGTCTGCCCCCGTACCTGTTCGCCGAGCTGGAGCGAAAGATCGCCGCCAAGAAGGCGGCGGGTGTGGACGTGATCTCGCTGGGGATCGGCGACCCGGACACGCCGACGCCTGACCTGGTGCCCGACGCGCTGGCGGCGGCCGCCCACGACGGCGGCACCCACCAGTACCCCTCCAACCGCGGCCGGCTCGAGCTGCGCGAGGCCTTCGCTCGCTTCTATGACCGCCGCTTCGGCGTGGCGCTCGATCCCGACACCGAGATCGTGCCCGCCCTGGGCGCCAAGGAATGCGTCTTCAACGTCAACCTGGCCTTCCTGAACCCGGGCACGGCCGCGCTGGCCGCCGATCCCGGCTACCCGGTCTACACCAGTGGTCCACTCCTGGCGGGCGCGGAGGCGGTGCTCATGCCGCTGGTTCCCGACCTGGGCTTCGTCCCGGACCTGGACGCCATCTCCGCGTCCGACGCCGACCGTGCCAGGCTGATGTTCCTCAACTACCCCAACAACCCGACGGGCGCGGTGGTGCCCGAAGGCTTCTTCGAGGGCGTGGTCGACTACGCCCGCGAGCACGACATCCTGGTCGTGCACGACGCCTCGTACACCGAGACGACGTTCGACGGCTACGTGGCGCCCAGCTTCCTCGAGACCCCGGGGGCGAAGGAGGTCGGAGTCGAGATCTTCTCGCTGTCCAAGGGCTACAACATGACGGGCTGGCGCACGGGGGCGATCGTCGGCAACGCGGAGGCGGTAGAGGCCTACTGGAAGCTCAAGACCAACATCGACTCGGGCATGTTCGAGGCGGTGCAGCTGGCCGCCGCGGCCGCGCTGGACGACGGCGACCATATCCCCACGGAGATGAGCGAGGTCTACGCGCGCCGGCGCGATCTGGCGGTGGATGCGCTGCGCGAGATCGGCGTCGACGTGCCCACGCCCAAGGCGACGATCTACGTCTGGGCTCCGGTGCCCGAGGGCCACACCTCGGCCTCCTACTGCGAGATGGTGCTGGAGGAGTCTGGCGTGGTGGTCTCGCCCGGGAGCGCCTACGGGCCCAACGGAGAGGGCTTCTTCCGGATCTCGCTGACCCTCGCGGACGAGCGGCTGGCCGAGGCGGTCGAGCGGCTGCGCTCCAGCCTGTCCGGCTGAGGCGTTGCGAAGGCCTAGGACCAATCGCCTATTGCGTATGTGACCTCACGACTGCTGATGTGCAGCCATGACCGCTTCGCGAGTCTCCTACGTAGGCCGGCGAGTGGCCGGCCTGTCGCTGTGCGCGGCGGTCATCGCCCTGATCCCCGCGGCGCAGGCCCAGTCTCCGCGCGTCACGCTGAAGGGCGAGCACGTTGAGTCCCTTGGCGCGACGGTCCTGGCCGACAAGCACGGCAGAACCCTCTACCGGCTCAAGCCCGAGACGGGGAAGCATCTGCTCTGCACGTCGCACGCGTGTCTGGCGACGTGGCCGCTGGCCACGGTCGCCTCGAACTCGACCCGCGTGAAGCTGCCGCCGGGGATACGAGGCAAGGTCCGGCTGCTGCGGCGTGGCAAGCGGTTCCAGGTCACCTTCCGCGGGCTGCCGCTGTACCGGTTCGCCGGCGACAGCCGCGCGCGACGGGCCAACGGTCAGCACATCCACTCGTTCGGCGGCGTGTGGTCGGTGCTCACCGTGTCAAAGGACGCGCCGGCGCCCCCACCGCCGGCGCCCGGACCTTCGCCGTATTGAGGCTGGGTGCGCGGTTGCGCCACCCGGCCGCCGGCGGAGTGCTGATCGCAGCCATCGGGCTCCCGATCGGCCCAGCGGCGACCACGGCATCGTCGGCCGCGGTTCCGCAGACACCGCCGCCCCTGACCGCGGAGGTCACCCCCGCGGCGCCGGACCCCCAGGACCGATCGCCTGCAGCCGACGCACTCGAGGTGCATGAGCAGCCGACGGTCCCAGCACCCCCACGGCCCGCTCCCCGGCCTTCGGCAGCGAGCAACCGGGCGGAACCGGTCGCTGCGACCGAGGCGGGCGCGCCGGTGGTCGCCATCGTCGACTTTGCCTTTCGCAGTGCCACGACGACCGTTCACGTCGGCGACACGGTCACCTGGACCAATCAGGGCCCCAGCGCCCATACAGCGACCGCCGGCGACCACTCCTTCGACACGGGAACGCTCAAGACGGGTGCGAGCGCCAGCCACCGGTTCGGGGCGGCCGGGACGTTCGCCTACGTCTGCACGATCCACCCGTCCATGAAGGCCACGATCCGAGTGCTGGCCTCGGGCGCTCGGCAACCCGCGCACCGGGCGCAGCCGACCCCGCACGCTCGGGCGACGACGCGCGCCGCACCAGAACACACCACAGCCACCCCCCGCTCGAGCGCGCAGCTTCCAGCCACCGGCGCCGATCCGGTGAGCATGGCCGGGCTCGGGTTCGCGCTGACGGCGCTCGGGCTCCTCTGCGCCCGTCTGGGCGGTAGGCTCACCGCGCATGCAGGTGACCGACGTCGCAGGCCTCGCCCTGGAGCCCCACAAGCCACAGATCCTGGCCTCCAACGACGCCGCCCGGGTGGTGACCATCGCGCTCCCCGCCGGCGAGGAGATGCAGACCCACGAGGTGCACGAGCACGCGTGGGTCGTAGTCGTGGCCGGCACGGTGGAGATCGAGGCCGGCGGGCGATCTGAGGCGGGTGGCCCCGGCGTCCTGTTCGAGTTCGAGCCGGGCGAGGCCCACAGCGTCTCCGCCCAAGAGGACGCCCGGCTGCTCCTGTTCCTGGCCCCGTGGCCCGGCGACGGCCACCCCGGGTCGATGAGCCTGGACGACAAGGCCCACGCCCGCAAACGGGCACGCGAGCACCGGCCGAGCTAGAGCGCGGCGATCGTGTCGCGCAGGCCGTCGTCCAGCGGTCGCGTGGTGTAGCCGAGCTCCTGGCGGGCCTTGGAGTCGTCTGCGTAGTAGGTCACCTGGCCGGCCCTGATCAGCTCGCCCAGGTTGGGGGGAAAGCCCAGCATCGGCCCCACCACCGGCCCGAACGGCGCGGAGACCTTGAGCATGGCCGTGGGCATCGTCATCCGCGGGGGCCTGCGCCCGGCGAGATCGGACACACGGTCCACCAGCTCGCCCATCGTCAGCTTGTCCCCGGCCAGGATGTAGGCCTCGCCCACCTCGCCCTTGTCCAGGGCGAGCAGGATGCCGTCGGCGATGTCCTGGACGTGGACCAACACGAAGCCGCCCTCGGGCAGCATCTTGGCCTTGAGCTTGCCCGTCGCTGCCTGCTCGATCACCGTGCCCAGCTCCGAGTGGTCGTCGGGGCCGTAGACGGCGCCGGGCTGCACGACGATCAGTGGCGCCCCGCGGGCGATCCGCTCCTCGGCGATCTCGTGGGCCAGGAACTTGGTCTCCTCGTAGTAGGAGGCGAAGTCGCGCTCGGCGCGGCGGTAGGCCTCGTCGGCCACGTCGCCGCGGGTGTCGCCGAAGACGACGGCCGAGGAGATGAACACGATCCGGGGCACGCGGGCGTCGATCGCGGCGTCGAGCACCCGGGCCGTGCCACGCACGTTGGCGTCGAACATCGCCTCGCGCTCTGACGCCCTGATCCCCACCTGATAGATCGCGCCGCCGTGGATGACGGCATCGGCGCCCTCGATGCCGGCCTCGATCGCGGCCAGCGCCGACAGGTCGCCCTCGACCAGCTCGCAGCCCAGCTCGCGAAGCGCGGTGGCCTTCTCGGGTGAGCGCACGAGGGCGACCACGTCGTCGCCGCGCTTACGCAGGCCGGCCGCCACCCGCCCGCCGATGAACCCCGTGGCCCCGGTGATGAAGACCCGCACGGCGCCATCCTAACCACGCCTAGACTGGGGTGCGGTGCAGAACAACGGAAACGGCACACGCAATCCCCGCGCCCGCCAGCGCGCGCTGCTGATCGCCGCCGGACCCGACGAGCCCGACCTGCGCGAGCTCAGCGAGCTGCTGCGAACGGCGGGGGTGGCCGTGGTCGGCTCCCTGACCCAGAAGCGCCCGACGCCCGACCCCGACCGCTACTTCGGCAAGGGCAAGCTGGCCGAGCTCAAGAGCGCGATCGCGGAGCGCGACGCGAACGTGGTGGCCGTCGACGACGAGCTCGCCCCGCGCCAGGAGCGCAACCTGGAGGAGGCGATCGGCACACCGGTGATCGACCGCACAGCGGTGATCCTGGACATCTTCGCCGACCACGCCGGATCGGCCGAGGGCAAGCTCCAGGTGGAGCTGGCCCAGCTGGAATACAACATGGCCCGCATGCGGGGGCTGTGGACCCACCTCGAGCGCCTCGGCGGCGCGACGGGGGGCGGGATCGCCACCAGGGGCCCGGGCGAGACCCAGATCGAGACCGACCGCCGTCTGGCGCGGTCGCGGATCGCCGCGCTACGCCGGCGGCTGGAGCGCACCCGCGGAGTGCGTCAGACCATGCGCAACGAGCGCGAGCGCGCCGGCCTGCCCACCGTGGCGCTGGCCGGCTACACCAACGCCGGCAAGTCCACGCTGCTCAACGCCCTGACGGGCGCCGACGTGGGCGTGCGCGACCGCCTGTTCCACACTTTGGACCCGACCACCCGCTCCTTCGAGATCTCCGGGCGCACCTACCTGGCCACCGACACCGTCGGGTTCATCCGCAAGCTTCCCCACCAGCTGGTGGAGGCCTTCGGGGCGACGCTGGAGGAGGCGCTGGGCGCCGACCTGATCGTGCACGTGGCCGACGCCTCCGCGGCAGAGGAGGAGCTGTACGAGATGCTGTCCGCGGTGGACGACGTGCTGGAGGAGACCGGCGCCGCCGAGGTGCCGGTGCTGCTGGCGCTGAACAAGGCGGACCTGCTCGACGATGACCGCCGCCGCGCGCTGTCGTTCCGCTTCCCCGACGCGATCCAGGTCTCCGCCGCCACCGGCCACGGGCTCGACGAGCTGCGCATCGCGATCGAGACCCGCTTCCTGGCCACGCTGCGCCACATGGAGCTGCTGGTGCCCTACGACGAGGGCGGCAGCCTGTCCGACCTGCACGACGTGGCCGGCGAGGTGGAACGCGAGGACACCGCCGAGGGCGTGCTCGTGCGCGCCCGGGTGCCGCTTGTTGCGGCTTCGCGCTTCGAGCGCTTCGCGCTCGACGGCGCAGCACCCGAGTGATGGAGCTGCGCTTCCGGCGGCTCGCCGAGCACGCCGTCCCGCCCGCCCGTTCGCACGACGACGACGCCGGCTTCGACCTGTTCGCCGCCGAGGAGGCGCTGCTCGCCCCCGGCGGACGCGGCGATGTGGGCACGGGGATCGCCCTGGCCATCCCCGGCGGCCACGCCGGCCTCGTGCTTCCGCGCTCAGGACTGGCGCGCAAGCACGGGATCACACTGGTCAACGCCCCGGGGCTGATCGACGCCGGCTACCGCGGCGAGGTGCGCGTGCTGCTGCTGAACACCGACCGCGAGGAGGCGTTCGAGGTCGAGCCCGGCGAGCGGGTAGCGCAGCTGGTGATAGTCCGCCACGAGGCGCCCGAGCTGGTGGAGGCGCCGGAGCTGGGGGAGACCGCCCGCGGGGCCGGCGGCTTCGGCTCGACCGGCCGCCGCTAGACGCCGGCCGCCCGCCGGGCGCTGGCGTGTGCGGCCTCCTCCAGGCGGTCGTCCAGCGGCTCGAGCTCGATGTCCAGGGCCATCTCGATGAGCCGGTCGGCGAGCCACACGTTCTTGGGCAGGAGCGGGCCGTGGAGGTAGGTGCCGATCACGTTGCCGGCGCGAACGCCCTCGAGTCCGTCGCCGCCGTTGTTGCCGTGCCCGGCGAGCACGCGCCCCAGCGCCAGCTCGGGCGAGCCCAGATAGGTGCGCCCGCCGTGGTTCTCGAACCCCGCGATCGTGCGCGGGCCGGTGCCCAGGTCGGCCTCGATCGCGCAGTTGCCGATCAGCCGCGGGCCCGGTTCGCGCACCGTGCGCAGGTCCACCAGGCCGATGCCGGGCAGCTCGCGCTCCCCCAGCGCGTAGGAATGGCCGAGCAGCTGGTAGCCGCCGCACACTGCCAGCACGGCGGCGCCCCGTCCGGCGGCGGCGTGCATCCCGTCGCGCTTGGTGGCGGCCATGTCCTCGGCCACGGCCGCCGGGTCGCGGTCCTGCCCGCCGCCGATGTAGAAGAGGTCGTGGGCGTCGGGGTCGAGCGGCTCACCGACGGTTGCCGAGCCCAGCGAGAAGCCGAGTCCACGCCACTCGCAGCGAGCCCTGAGGACCGCGATGTTGCCGCGGTCGGCGTAGATGTTCATCAGCTCCGGGTACAGCGCGCACACGCGCAGGGTGGGGCTCACCGGGGAGCCTCCAGCATGACGACGGTCGAGCCGACGTAGTCCCGGGTCTCGGGCACGACGGCCGCGGGGAGCACTGTGTAGCCGGCCTTGGCGCCCTGGCGCTCCAGGAAGCCGGGCTCGACGGTGTCCAGCAAGATCGTGGCCGGCGCCTCGGTCAGCTCGCCGGTGGGGGAGACCGACGTGCGGGTGCGGTCGATGGCCACCACGCCGTCGAGCGGGCGCACGGCTATCGGAGTGGAGGACAGCACCCAGCCGTCGCGCTCCAGGACATCGGGCAGCGGAGGCAGCACGTCCTCGGCGGGGATGCCCTCGAAGGGATCGGCCAGGGCGATGGCCACCAGCCCGCGGGGCTCCAGCGCGCCGAGCAGCGCGTGGAGCATCTCGAGGCGGCCCTCGTCGCTTCCCATCAGCTGCGCCACCTGCATCGGGAGGATGGCCAGGGGGTGGCGCCGCTCCAGCTCGAGCCCGCGGGCGTCGCCTGCGACGGCGGTCACGGGAACCCCGCGCGCCCGCGCCCTCTGCGCGCAGGCCGCCACCAGCTCGGGGTCCAGGTCCACGGCGGTCACTTCGTGCCCGCGGGCGGCCAGGTCCAGCGCCACCCGGCCGGTGCCGGCGCCGAGGTCGAGCACGGGGCCGCCGCGCTCGGCGGCCAGCGACCGCCACAGCCCGAGGTCGGCGTCGTAGGAGGCGCACTCGACGTCGTGCCACGCAGCGGCGCCCAGGTCGGCGGAGGCGCTCATGCCGGCAGGTCCACGCGGTTGAGGTCCCAGACTGGCAGCCCGTCGGGCAGCGCGCCCGGATGGCCCAGGGCGCGCAGCCCGCCGGACACCTTCTCTACGTAGTCGCGGGAGACCACGGCCACGCCGCACCGCGTGCCCTCCTCCAGGCGGGCGCGCCCCTCCGGGGAGCCGCGGTAGGTCCACACGCGCCCGTTCACCCCGTTCACGGCGCCGGTCACATCCACGCGGTCGTAGTTGCGCTCGCGCCGGTCCAAGGCGGCCAGTGACTCCGCGTCCACGGGCAGCGCGAGCCCGCCCACGCTTGCGCCCGGCGCGGGCTCGAGGTCCAGGAAGGCGACGTACACGGCGGGGCGCGAGCCGTCGCGCCGGCTGAGGTACATCTTGTAGCCGGGAGTGGTGCGCAGGTTGTCGGCGGCCACGCCCCACACGCGCTCGAAGCCGGTCAGCGCGCAGGGCTCCGCGCCCTCGCCGGCGTAGTCGGCCACCAGCGATCCGTATCCGAACACCCATTGCCCGGAGGATGGAGTGGATGCGGTGCTCGCCCGATCGACGATCGGTCTGCGCTCCGCTCCGGCGCTCAATCCGCCCACCGCGAGGCCAGCCCGCGCTCGGCGAGCAGCTCGCGCAGCTCGATCAGGGCGGTGTAGGTGGGCAGGGCATAGAGCGGGCGCCCGGCGTGGCCGTCGGCCACCGCTGCGTCCAGGGAGGGGCCGAGCCTGCGGTCCACGACCGGCTCGGCTTCGATGCCCGCGTACTTGAGCCGCAGCGCCATCTCCTCGGCCCGCGTGCCCGAGCACGTGACCCGGCGCACGCGGCCGGCCAGCAGCTCGAAGTCCGCGTCCCAGATCCAGGACACGTCGCGGCCGTCGGCGATCCGGTCGTTCAGCGCCAGCCACAGGTCCACCTGGCCCTCCTCGAGGGTCAGCGTGCGGAGCACCTCGTTCGCCCCGGCCGGGTTCTTGACCAGCAGGATCGACACGGGGCGTCCGGCGACCGGGATCGTCTCCACCCGGCCGAAGGCCCCGCCGAAGGACCGCAGCGCGGGACCGATCTGCCCCAGCGTCGCGCCCAGCTCCAGCGCCAGGGCGACCGCGCCGACGGCGTTGTAGACGTTGTAGAGGCCGGGGAGGGGGAGGCGCACGTCGAGCTCCCCCACGGGGGTGTTCATGTGAACCCGCGCGCCGGACATGCCCTCCAGCTGGACGCTGGTCGCCTCGACCGACGGGGTGGGCCGGCGGCGGCCGCAGTTCGGGCAGGCGTAGTCGCCCAGGTGGCCCATGTAGATCGCGGCGTAGACGTAGGGGGCGCCGCAGTTGCGGCAGTGCTTGGAATCGGCGGCGTGCTGGAGCTCGGGCACGGCCTGGGAACGGTCGCCGAGGCCGAAGTAGACCGCGCCGGGATGGCCGCGACCGAGATCGGCGACGAGCGGGTCGTCGGCGTTGAGCACGAAGCGCACGTCGCGGTCGGAGGCCGCCTCGGCGGCCACCAACTCGGCCCAGCCGTCGGCCAGCGTCTCCAGCTCCCCGTAGCGGTCGAGCTGGTCGCGGAAGAGGTTGGAGAGCAGGTAGGCACGCGGGCGCACCGCCTCGGCCACCCGGGGCAGCCACGCCTCGTCGACCTCGAACAGACCGAGCTGCCCGCGCCCGGGGTGGGCGTCCAGCAGCGCGGTGGCCACGCCCCAGCCCATGTTGGAGCCCGCACGGTTGTGCACCAGTGGCTGACCTCCGGCCTCCAGGATCGAGGCGACCATCGCCGCGGTGGTGGTCTTGCCGTTGGTGGCTGAGATCACCACGGAGCCCTCGTCGAGGGCGTCCGACATGTCCCGCAGCGCGTCGGGGTCGGCGCGCAGCAGCAGCCGCCCCGGCAGGGTGGTGCCGCCGCCCCGGCCCAGTCGCCGCGACAGCGTGCGCACCGTGCGCGCGGCGGCGCGCGACACGACCGCGTTCACTCCGGCACCACTACGCGCAGGCAGCGGGGGCGGACGGTCATCGTCAGCGGCACGTCGCCGATCGGGTCGCCGTCGGCGTACACCCGGAACGGGCGATCTGCGGCCACGGTGATCTCGCGGCCGCGCAGGACGGTCATGTAGTCCTCCTCCAGGTGGGTGCCCTTGAAGATCTTGGGCAGCACGCGCCCGAGGAAGGTCAGCTTGGACACGTCGCTGCAGGCCACCACGTCCAGCAGTCCGTCGTCGAGCTCGGCCTGTGGCATTGCGTACATGCCTCCTCCGTAGGCCTTGGAATTGCCGACTCCGGCCGAGTAGCCACGCACGACGTGCTCGACGCCGTCGACGGTGATCGTGAACTGCGCCGGGCGCCACGACCACAGCGCCCGCAGCGCGGCGTAGAGGTAGACGACGTTGCCGCGCACCACGCGCGACTCATTGGCGATCCGGTTCGCATCGGAGTCAAAGCCCAGGCTGGCGATCCCCAGGTAGGCCTCGCCGTCCGCGTCGGCTACGTCGAGCATCCGCTCCTTCCCGTTCACGGCGATGCGGACCGCCCCGACCACGTCGTCGGTGATGCCCAGCACGCGCGCGAAGTCGTTGCCGCGGCCGGCGGGCAGGATGGCCAGGGCGCCGGGGGTGTCGCGCAGCGCGCCTGCCAGCAGGCGCAGCAGGCCATCTCCACCCAGGGCGGCGACGGTCTCGCCGTTGGCGCCCGCCTCGGCGGCCAAGTCGCGCGCGTGGTCGGCGTCGAGGGTCTGGACGCTGCGAAAGTCGGCGCCGAGGCGGCGGAGCTCGGCCTCGGCCTCGGGCAGGCGCCGCACGGCTCGCCCTCCGGCGGCCGTGGGGTTGCATAGGAGGAGCAGCTTGCGGGTCACTCGGCGACGGACGCCGAGAGGGGCGGCTCCACGCGCGCACGGCGCACGAGCCGATCGCCCAGCAGCCGCTCGGCGTGTGGATCGCCGGCGCGTGAGGGGTCCAGGATGAGCAGCACGTCCTGCTGGACGCTATGCCACGGCTCGTCGGTCACGGCCTCCGACCCCACCAGCACCTGGCCAGGGCGGGCGAGCCAGTGCAGCTCGCACTCGCCGAGCCGGTAGGCGTACAGGCGCTCCCCGTCCGAGAAGAGGAAGCCCATGTCCGAGAACGCCGATCGGGCGATCACCGCCGAGACCAGGTAGCGCAGCGAGCCGACCGGATTGCCGGGGTCGTAGTGGGCCATCAGGTAGTTGAAGACGGCCTCGGAGTCGGTCTCGCCCATGGGCGGGCGCACGCCGGGCTCGAGCAGCGCAGCGGGCGAGGCGAGGTTGCCGTTGTGGGCGAAGGTGTAGTTGCCCAGGCAGAAGGGGTGGGTGTTCTCGGGAGTCAGGTCGCCCTGGGTCGCGCGGCGCACGTGCACGTTGAAGATCCGCCCGCGCAGGGCGGTCGCGCGGTCGAGCTCATCGGAGGTGGGCCGGGAGTGGGGAAAGCGCGCGAGCGTGGGCTCGTTGCCCTCGGGGCGGCGGTAGACCGCCATGCCCCAACCCGAGTCCTCGTCCACCGCGCGCCGCACCACCGACCGCTCCGCCTCCACCAACTCCGCGGCGATGGAGGTCGGTTCGGCGGCCACGCAACCGAGCACTCGGCACATGGGAGAAGTGTAAGCCGGATGGGAAGGGGGCGAAAAGGGCCGGGGCGGCGCCTTGAGGCAGAGAGGCCGACCAAGGAGCCAAGAATGTCGCAGCCCGATCGTCCAATCACCGCGCCGCCCCGCATCTGGTGGGCCCGGCCACGCAAGCTGGCGCTCATGGAGCGCCCGGGCGGGGGAGGGCGCAGCCACCGCCCCGACCGCCGCCGGGAGGAGATCGAATGGCTGCGCGAGCACGGCGCCCGCGTGGTCATCTCCACCATGGCCACCCGTCACAACCTCGGCGACTACGACGACCGCGGTCTCGAGTGGCACCACGTGCCCGTGGCCGTGACGGCCGACGGCGGCGAAGCGCTGGAGGAGGTGCTGGGTCTCTTGCGGGGCGAGCTGCGCCGGCCCGGAGCGGCGGTGGTCCACGGCAACCGCCACACCGACTTCATCGCGGCGGTGGGGGCCGCACACCTGCACGCCCACCGCGGCGTCGACCCCGCCCTGGGGCTGGCGGCCGCCGCCGATGCCGGGTTGACGGTCACGCCGGCCGCGTGTGCGCTGGTCGGGGTCGAGCCCGGCGACGTCGGCGCCGAGGTGCTCGCGGCGGATCTGGCCGCCACGCCCTAGGGCGCGACGCCGACGAGGGCGGCCAGCGTGTCGGCGGTCGCCACGGGGGCGCGAGCGCCCTCGAAGGCCTCGCCGGTGCCGGGCCCGCTCAGGACCAGCGCGGCGTCCAGGCCGGCCGCGCTCGCCGCGGCCACGTCGGAGTCCAGCCGGTCACCCACCACAAGCGTGCGGCCTTCGCCTAGGCGGTCGAGCGCGGTCTGCATCAGCTGCGGCGACGGCTTGCCCACGATCTCCGCACTCCCGCCCGAGGCCGTCTCGATCGCGGCCAGGAGGGCTCCCGTGCCCGGCCACGGGCCCTCGGGCGTGGGCAGCGTCGGATCGCGGGCCGTGGCCAGGAAGGCGGCGCCCCGGTGGACGGCGAGCGACGCGTCGCGCAGCTGCGCGTAGTCGACCTGGTCGGTGCCGCCCACCACCACCACCTCCGCGTGCGTGGCCCCGTCCCCCGCGAGGGCGATAGCCAGCCCGGCGTCGGACACGTGGCGGCGCAGGGCCTCGGAGCCCACCACGCAGGCCGACTGTCCCGCACGAGTCTCCGCGAGCACGTGCTGGACCGCGCCGCCCACGGTCACCACGTCGGCCACCGAGGCCTGGACGCCCAGCGCCCACAGCCCCCGCACCTGCTCCTCGCCCGTCTGCCACGAGTTGTTGGTGACGAAGACCACCCGCTTTCCGGCCCGGCGCAGCGCGGTGACGGCCTCGGGCGATCCCGGCACCGCCGCGTCGCCCACCCGCACGCACCCGTCGAGGTCGAGGACGACCTGGTCGTAGCCGTCAAGAAGGGGGGAGAGGGGGGCCACGACGAGGTGATCGTAGACCTGGCTACCGTGCTGTCCGTGAACCGACCACTCGCCCTCCTCCTGATCCCCGTCTTCGCGATCGCCGGTTGCGGAGGCGGCGGCGACAAGAAGTCACAGGACACGTCGAAGTCGGCCAGCACGGCGGGTCAGGGCGCATCGCCGGCCTCGGCCAAGGGCTGCAAGCGCGTGAGCGCCCCCAAGCCCAAGCCCGATGGTGGCCAGAAGAAGCCCACCTCCAAGCTGGCGAGCTCCAAGACCTACGACGTCACGCTGGCCACCAACTGCGGCGCCTTCACCATCCGGCTGGACCAGAAGGGCTCGCCCGCCACCGCGGCGTCGTTCGCCTCCCTGGCGCGCAAGGGCTTCTTCGACAACACCGTCTTCCACCGGATCGTGCCCGGCTTCGTGATCCAGGGCGGCGACCCCACCGGCTCGGGCCAGGGCGGACCGGGGTACTCGACCACCGACGTCCCGCCCCCGAACACCGTCTACGGGCGCGGCGTGGTGGCAATGGCCAAGACGGGCACCGAGCCGCCCGGCACGGCGGGCAGCCAGTTCTACGTGGTCACCGCCGCCGACGCCGGGCTGCCGCCCGAGTACGCGCTGCTCGGCAAGGTGACCAAGGGGATGGACGTGACCCAGCGGATCGCACAGCTCGGTGACCCTCAGAGCGGCGACACGGGCACGCCGCTGCAGCCCGTGGTGATCGAGAAGGCGAAGGTGACGACCGGCGGCTAGGAGGCGGCGGGTCCGGCGCGCTCGGCCTTGACCCGGGCCTGGCGGCGGCGACCGAGCAGGGTCAGGACGCCCAGCACGGCGGCCACTATCAGCACGCCCAGGCCGATGGCGCCCAGCGTGCCCACGCCCCCGAAGGGAAGGGCCACGAGCTTGGCCAGGCCGAAGCCGATGGCCAGGACGACGAGCACCATCGCGACGAGGATCAGCACGCCGCGGGCCCGCAACGCGAAGCTCGTCCCGGCCGCCGGTGCGATCAGCCCCATCAGCCGCAGCAGGAACAGCTGGCGCGAGGACGGCGGAGCCTGGCCCAGCTTCTCCACGGCGGCCTTGAGGTCGTCGGGACGGCGCTCGGCCAGGGCCATGGAGGCCGCCATCATCTGGCGCAGGGCGGGGCGCTCCTGGGGGTGGCAGCCGGCCAGGGCCTCGTTGAAGTAGGCCCGCGCCTGCTTGGCGTCGTAGCGCTCGGCGGCCCGGGCGCCGAGCAGCGCCTTGGCGGCCACGCGGTGCTTTGACTCGCTCTTGAGCTGCTCGTCGGTGCGCGGCTCGAGCTTCTGGATCTGCGCCAGCGCTCCGACCTGCATCTGCATCTTCATCTGCCGCTGCTTGGCCACGGCCTGCCAGTCTCGCAGACGCTAGGTTCAGCGAGTCGTGCCCTCCGGCGACCCCTTCTACCTTCCCGCCGGCCAGGGCTACCGAGCTACGGAATCGACCCGCGGGCCGTGGGATCCTGACAGCCAGCACGCAGGGCCGCCGTGCGCGCTGCTGGGCCGGGAGATGGATCGCGCGGGCCAAATCGCCCCCGCCCGCCTGGCCCGTGCCACCTTCGAGATCCTGCGCCCGGTGCCGATCGCGGCCCTGACCGTGCGCGCCGAGGTGCTCCGCCCCGGGCGCAGCGTGGAGCTGGTGGAGGGGAGGATGGAGCACGAGGGCCGACCGGTGCTGCGTGCCCGGGCCTGGCGGGTGCGCACCGAGCAGTTGGAGCTGGAGCTGCATACCGCCGAGCCCGCTCCGGCGGCGGGACCGGGGCAGGGGGAGGACACCGGCTTCTTCCCGACCGGACAGGGGGTCGGCTACCACACGGCGATGGAATGCCGGTTCGTCTACGGCTCGTTCACCGAGCCGGGCCCGGCGCTCGCGTGGATGCGGATGCGCGTACCGCTGGTGGAGGGGGAGGAGCCCGAGCCGCTGCACCGGGTGCTGGCCGCGGCCGACTCGGGCAACGGCGTGTCCTCGCCGCTGGACTACCGCGCGTGGATGTTCATCAACACCGACGTATCCGTGTCGCTTCGCCGCCACCCTCGGGGCGAATGGGTCGGGCTCGAGGCCGCCACCTACGCCGAGCCCGACGGGATCGGAATGTCAGACACCATGCTGCGCGACGAGGAGGGAATGATCGGCCGCGCCACCCAGAGCCTGTTCGTGGCTCCTCAGAAGCCCTAGGTGTCCAGTCGCGCCTGCTCGAGGTCGAGGTCGTACTCGATCGTGCGCCGCACCTCGTCGGTGATCTCGCCCTCGTCGCGCAGCTCGCGCAGACGCCGACGCTCGGAGTTGATCACCTCGTGCATGAACCGCCGGTAGGAGTTCGAGCGCTGCTCGTAGTCCTCGGGGCCGGCGCCGTCGCCGTCGCTGCCGTGGACCCGCGAGCGAAACCGCCGGCGGCGGTAGTCGTAGAGCCCTCGCACGCGGTCGGCGGTGTCGGCGTAGACCCAGTCCTCGTCCTTGAGCGACTCGATCTGGTCGATGGCCGCAAACGAGATCTCCAGCCGGGCGTTGAGCTCCTCGTCGACGTCCTGTGTGTCGTCGTCCACGTCCAGCACGCTGATCAGGGTGGGAAAGGCCAGCCCCTGGACCACGAGCGTGGCCAGGATCACGCAGAAGGCCAGGAAGATGATCAGGTCGCGATCGGGGAAGGCGGCGCCGGCGCCGGTCTCCAGCGGGATCGCCAGCGCGGCGGCCAGCGATACGCCGCCGCGCATGCTCGACCACGCCACCATCGCGGTCTCCTCGATGGGCTGGTGGACGGCCTCCCCGGCCAGGCGGCCGCGGATGCGCCGGGGCAGGTAGGTGAAGCCGAACACCCAGGCGATCCGCACGGCGATGACGGCCAGCGCGACGAGCACGCCGTAGCCGGCCAGCTCGGAGGCCGAGCCCGACAGCGCGTCCACCACGCCGGGCAGCTGGAGGCCGATCAGCACGAACAAGACCGCGTTGAGCAGGAACTGCAGGAGCTCCCAGATGGCGCGCAGCTGGAGCCGGGTGGTGTGGTCGGTGAGCTCGGAGGCCTGCCAGCCCAGCCACACGCCGACGGCCACCGCCGCGATGACCCCGGACGCGCCGACCTGTTCGGCGGGCAGGTAGGCGGCGTAGGCCGTGAGCAGCGAGATCGTGATGTCGGTCAGCGGGTCGGCGATCCTCCGGCGCACTGCGGAGATCACCACGCCCACCGCCACGCCGATCGCGATCCCGCCCAGGCCGGTGAGCAGGAACCGCGGCCCGGCCTCCAAGAGCGAGAAGCTGCCGGTCACCACCGCCGCGACGGCGAACTTGTAGGCCACCAGCGCCGTCCAGTCGTTGCTCAGGTTCTCGCCCTGGACGATGGTGATCACGCGCCGGGGCACGTTGAGGCGCCGCAGGATGGCCACCGGCGCCACGGAATCGGAGGGCGAGACCACCGCGCCGAGCACGAACGCCGCCGGCCACGACAGGGCGATCGCCTCGTGCCCGACCAGCGCCACCACGAGCATCGTCGCGGCAACCAGGCCCACGGCCAGGCCGGTTATCGGGCGCAGGTTGTTGCGCAGCTCGCGCAGGTTGGCGAAGAAGGCGGCCGCGTACAGCAGTGGCGGCAGGAAGATCAGCAGCACGATCTCCGGATCGAGGGTCACGTCGGGCATGCCCGGCACGAAGCCGGCGCCCAGCCCGCCGAGCACGAGCAGGATCGGGTAGGGCACAGAGACCAGCCGCGCGAGAACCGCCAGCGCGGCGACGGCCACCAGCAGGCCGAGCAGGACTAGCTCAGTGTGTGCCACCGCAGCGAGGCTAGACGCCGCCTTCGCGGCGGCGGGCGGAGCGGCTAGGCGCGGGGCCGCTCGGCGGTGGCCTGGGTGAGTTGGTCCAGCGAGCGGCGCAGCAGGCGCGAGACGTGCATCTGGGATACGCCGATGCGCTCGGCGATCTCGGTCTGGGTGAGGTCGTGGCTGAAGCGCAGGCCGAGGATCTGGCGCTCGCGCTCGGGCAGTGCGCGCACCGCGGTGCCCACCGTCGGGCGCCATTCGGCCAGCTCGAAGTTGGGATCGTCACCGCCGATCGAGTGCACGAGTGCGTGGTCGTCCTCGTCACCACCGCCGGGCTGGGGCGAGTCCAGGCTCATCGGCGAGTAGGCGCTGGCCGCATCGATGGCCTCCAGCACGTCTTCCAGCGTCAGGCCCGTGAACTTGGCCACGTCGCGCGGCGTGGGCGAGCGCCCGAGCTCGGTGGACAGGTGGTCGATGGCGTCGCCGACCCCGATCGCGCGCTCCTGCAGGTCACGCGGCACGCGCATGGACCAGCCCTTGTCGCGGAAGTGGCGCTTGAGCTCGCCGGTGATGGTGGGCACGGCGAAGCGCGCGAACGGTCCGGCCGTCGGGTCGTAGCGGTCGATCGCCTTGATCAGGCCGAGGCAGGCCACCTGCACGAGATCGTCCAGGGACTCGCCCGAGTAGCGGTAGCGCGAGGCCAGGCGCCGGGCCAGCGGCATGTGGTGCTCGATCAGCCGATCACGGGCGCCCGGCTCACAGCGGGCGAAGCTTTCGAGCAGCCGCTGCTCGACACTCGCGGTAGTCGGCGCCGTCCTGCTCGTTGCCGACTCGAGTGTCGATACGGCCATGCCTAGCGGTTATCCCCGCAGGACGCCCGACCTAATCGTCAGCAGGCTTCACGCCGACGAGGAGGGCCATCTCGAGCCACTTCCAGTAGCAGTCGACGTCCTCGAAGCGGCGCTCGCGCAGCCACTGGAGCTGGGTCTGGACGTCCAGCAGCCGGTCCGAGGGATCCTCATCCTCGAGCGGCTCGCCGATCGCCGCGAAGAACGCGTGGTGCAGTCGCTCGCTCGGCGAGGCGACGTGCTCGAGGTTGACGAAGACGCCGCCGGGCGCCAGCAGGCGCAGGACCTCGCCGTAGAGGGAGCGCTTTCGGTCGTGCTCCAGGTGGTGGATGGCAAACGAGGAGACGACTGCGTCTAAGGGCCCGAGCGCGGGCAGCGGCTCGGCCAGGTCGTGTCGGATCAGTTCGGTGGCCGTCTTGTCGGGCAAACGCTCGCGCGCGGCTCGCAGCATGGGCTCGGACAGGTCGAGGCCGACGCCGAGCATCTCGGGGCGATCGACGGCCAGAAGGTCGAGCAGCCGCCCGTCGCCGGTTCCGAGGTCGAGGATGCGCCGAGCCCCGCGGGGCACCTGCTCGAGCAGCGCGGCCTCTCCCTCGGTTCGGTGCGGATAGGAATCGGCCCGGGAGAGGTAGCGCAGCGCATGCTCTGAGGTCGCCCATTCGCTGTGGGTTTCCATAACGCACATTATGAGGCGTTGGAGACAGCCTCTCGGTGGGCCGCCTCCTCGATCGTAGCCGCGGTCGCCGGGCGGGCGAACAGGAAGCCCTGGGCGGAGTCGCAGCCCAACCGGAGCGCCTCGGCGGCCTGCTCCTCGGTCTCGATGCCCTCGGCCACGACGCGCAGGCCGAGCGCGTGGCCCATGCCGACGATCGCGCCGACGATCGCCGAGGCCGGCGAGCCCTCGGACAGGCTGGCCACGAACGAGCGGTCGATCTTCAGCACGTCGACCGGGAAGCGCTGCAGGTAGCTCAGGGACGAGTAGCCCGTGCCGAAGTCGTCGAGCATCACGCCCACGCCGAGGTCGCGCAGCTCGGCCAAGGTCTTGGCGGGCACCTCGGCGTCCTCGATCAGCGCGCTCTCGGTGATCTCGAGGGCCAGGTCGCCGGGATCGAGACCCACCTGGGCCACGGCCGCGCGCACGACCTCGGGCAGCCGCTCGTCGGCCAGCTGGCGTGCCGCCAGGTTCACGTTGACGGGCAAGAGCTCGTTGTGGCGGCCGTCGGCGCGCCACAACGCGGCCTGGCGACACGCCTCGCCGATCACCCACTCGCCCAGGCGCAGTATCAGGCTGCTCTTCTCGGCGACCGGTATGAACTCGGCCGGCGAGCGCATGCCCAGCTCGGGGTCCTGCCAGCGCACGAGCGCCTCGGTGCCCTCGGTCTGGCGGCCGTCGAGCGAGACGATCGGCTGGTAGTGCAGGCGAAGCTCGCCCTGCTCGAGCGCGCGGCCCAGCGCTCGCTCGGTGCGCAGGCGGTCGAGCACGCGGTCGCGCATGGCTTCGTTGAACAGCTCGTGGCGCGCGCCGCCCAGGTCCTTGGCCCGGTACATGGCCGCGTCGGCGTCGCGCAGGAGCGACTCCGGGTCGGCGTCGTCCGGTCCAGCTACCGCAATGCCGATGCTCGCCGTGAGCAGGTGCTGCTCGCCCGAGCCGAGCTGGAAGGGCGTCAGCACGAGCCGCTGGAGGCGTTCGGCCAGGACGAGCGCCTCGCCCTCGTGCGAGAGGTCCTCGCACAGCACGACGAACTCGTCGCCGCCCATGCGGGCGATCGTGTCGCCGCCGCGAATGCCCGCGTCCAGCCGCGCCGAGGCCTCGATCAGCACCTCGTCGCCGGCCTGGTGGCCGCAGCGGTCGTTCACGTCCTTGAAGCGGTCGAGGTCGATGAACAGGACTCCGGTGAGTGCCGAGGACCGCGCAGCGCGGGCGAGGGCCAGGCGCAGCCGATCGACCAGGAGCACCCGGTTCGGGAGGCCGGAGAGGCCGTCGTGGAGGGCGTGGTGGCTCAGTTCCTCCTGGGCCCCAACGCGCTCGAACACGCGGCCGAGCTGGCTGCCGATGTGCCCGGCTACGGCCAGCAGTCCCTCGTCGATCGCGACGGGGTGGGCGCTGAAGACCTCGATCACCCCCACCGTGTCGACGCCGTCGCGCAGGGGGAAGGCGAACGCTCCCCCCACCCCCTCCCGCGCGGCGAGGACCATGCGCGGAAAGCCCCTCTCCTGGGCCATGTCCTCCACCCAGACGGGATCACCGGTGGCCAGCACCCGCCCGGGCAGGCCGACGCCGGAGCGGAAGGTCGTGGCCTCGCTGATCGCCTTGAAGCCGCGGAAGGAACCGGCCTCCTTCGTGTACCAGCGCCGGGACGAGACGAGCGTGTCGGAAGTGCGATCAACCAGCAGCGCGTGCCCGACGGGCCAGCGCAAATGGGTGCAGATCCGCTCCAGGGCCGCTTGGAGCGCGTCCTCGCGGGTGGCGGCCTCGTTCGCCGCGACGGCCACGCCCTCCAGCAGCTCGAGCTCGCGCTGGCGGTCGTACAGGGCCGAGGTGGTCCGGTCGGCGATCTCCTCGGCCTCGCGGCGAGCGCGGCGCTCGCGCTCCAGGCGCCGCCGTAACCGTTCGGTCTCGGTCGGCGCCGACACGACGAGGATCAGGCCTCGGCGGGAGTGAAGGAGATCTCGAGCACGCAGCTCTCGTCGCCGCGCAACATGCACGTCGGCTGCTCGATGGCGATGCGCTCGCCGTAGTGCGCGCCCGCTCCCTCGATCAGCCCCTCCGCGAACGAGCACAGCTGCCGCTGCGAGCGGTAGCCCATGCGCAGCGGACCGTCCTCCTCGTGCAGCTGGTCGAAGTCGAACTCGGGCACATCGGCGCCCGGGTAGAGCTTGCGCACCTCGGGATGAATGATGTCGTTGAGGGTGAGTACGAAGGTCCGCGCGGAGGTGTGGGGGGCGAAGAACTGCGGATAGGACTCGGCGAACAGCGGCAGCGCGTTTCGCCCGAACCAGCGCACGATGTCGTCTGGCGGCGTGTCCAGCGCTTCCGAGGCGGCACCGACGAGCTTGAACAGGTCCGCGTCCTCGTAGCTGCCCAGGGACGTGTAGGCGCCGTCCAGGCCGGCGGAGTCGAGCAGGGTGTCCCACGTGTCCTCGCCGTAGTCGCGGCTGACGAGCTGCTCCAGCAGGTTGAAAACAACGCCCTTCAAGGTCGCAACTCCTATTTCGATGATCCGCCTGAACCAGTACTTCGACGCTCGCCGCGATTCCCTTTAGCCTCCTCCCGGCGCGGGTATAGCCCCGGCGACCCACGGCGAGGAGGAGACCAGCAGTGAGCGAGTTCGACTACGTGATCGTCGGTGCCGGGTCGGCCGGCTGCGCGTTGGCCGCGCGCCTGTCCGAGGATCCCACCGTTCGCGTGCTGCTGCTCGAGGCCGGCGGCAAGGACCGCAGCCCGAACGTGAAGATCCCGGCTGCCTTCGGCAAGCAGTTCCACACCAAGCTCGACTGGGACTTCTGGACCGAGCCCGAGCCCGGCTGTGCGGGGCGCCGCCTCTATTCGCCGCGCGGGCGGGTGCTGGGCGGCTCCTCCTCGATGAACGCGATGCTCTACGTGCGCGGGCGCCCGCTCGACTACGACCTGTGGGAGTCCGAGGGGGCCGAGGGCTGGGGCTGGTCGGACGTCGAGCCCTACTTCAGGCGAGCAGAGGACTACGCCGAGGGCGCCGACGAGGTCCACGGCGCCGGCGGGCCTCTGCGCACCGCGCGGGTGCGCTCGCCGCACGACCTGACCAACCAGTTCTACGCGGCGGCCGAGGCCGCCGGGGTGCCCTACACGCCCGACTACAACACGCCGGAGCAGGACGGCGCCGGGCCCGCGCAGGTCACCCAGCACGCCGGCAAGCGCTGGAGCGCGGCCGACGCCTACCTCAAGCCCAACCTCAAGCGGCCAAACCTGACCGTGCGCACCAAGGTCAGGGTCCACGGCCTCGAGCTCGACGGCGACCGCGTGACCGGCGTGCGCGTGTCGGCCGGACGCAGCGGCTCGGAGCTGGTGCGCCCCGAGCGCGAGGTAATCCTGTCGGCCGGGTCCTACGGCTCGCCCCAGCTGCTGATGCTGTCGGGCATCGGGCCGGCCGAGCACCTCGAGAGCGTCGGAGTGCCCGTTCGCCACGAGCTCTCCGGCGTGGGACAGAACCTGCACGACCACCCCTTCTGCGTGTGCATCTGGGACGCCCACGACGGCCCCAGCCTGCTCGACGCCGAGAAGCCCCGCGCCATGCTGGAGTGGCTGCTGCGCCGCTCGGGCCCGCTCACCTCGCCCGTGGCCGAGGCGCTGGCCTTCGTGAAGACCCGCCCCGGCCTGCCCGCGGCCGACATCCAGTTCCACATGGCGCCCGCCTACTACGTGGACCACGGCGCCACGGCGTACGAGGGCCACGCCGTGACGATCGGGCCGGTGGCGATCACGCCCAAGTCGCGCGGCCACCTGGAGCTTGCCTCGGCCGATCCCTCGGACAACCCGCGCATCTTCACCAACGCGCTGACCGAGCCCGAGGACGTGGAGTCGATGCTGGCCGGCATGGAGCTGGCCCGCGAGATCGCCCGCTCGGGCCCCTACGCCGAGAGCCTCGGCGAGGAGCTGTTCCCCGGCCCCGATGTGACCGACCGCGCCTCGCTCGAGGACGACCTGCGCTCACGCGTGGAGCTGATCTACCACCCCGTGGGCACGTGCCGGATGGGTGCGGGCGACGAGGCGGTGGTCGACTCCGACCTGCGCGTGCGCGGCGTGGAGGGCCTTCGCGTGGTGGACGCCTCGGTGATGCCGATCATCCCCGGTGGAAACACCAACGCGCCCACGATCATGGTCGCCGAGAAGGCGGCCGACCACATCCTCGGCCGCACCCGGGCCACGGCGGCCAGCGCCGCCTGAGGCGCCGTGCCCGCGCCTTCGACAGGCGACCGCTACGAGCCCCTCCCCCCTGTCTACCGCCTGCCCCGGTGGCTGTGGGCACGGATGGGGCGACCGGCCCGGGCGGTGGTCGTGGTCGCGGGCGTGGTGGTGGTGACCGCGGTGGCGGTCGCGGCTCCCAGGCTGGCCAGGATCAACGACGACAACAAGGCGGCGGAGCGCCGCGAGACCGCGGCCAATCGGGCGGCCCTGCTGCGCCGGGTGCGCTCAGAACAGCGTCCGCACAGGGCCAGCGCGGAGGCCTCGGGCCCCACAGGGCAGCTTGCGGCGCTGAAAGCCAGGATTCTCTCCGACGTCCGCGCGCGCCCCGGGACCAACCCCGTCCGGCGTGTGGAGTGCCGGAGTCCAGACCAAGCGAATGCGCGCGCAAGACGCTACGCCTGCACGGCGGTGACAAGCGACATCGTCTCCGCCAACGGCGGCCGCGGAGTCGTGGGCTACCCGTACCGCGCCCTCGTGCGGACCGGCGGGGGGCGCCTGACCTGGTGCAAGGTGGCCGGCAGCGCCGGCGAGGGCTCCTTCAACCCCCGAAACCGCACGCCGATCCCGCGCGCCTGCGGCGGCTGAGGAGCGCTCAGGTGGCCGGGCGCGTAGCCCGGACGACCCAGGCGATGAAGGCCAGCTGCAGCGGCAGGCGGGCCCAGAGGGCCCAGACCGGAACACCGGGAAGGGCCTTGATGTCGTCGGGGTTCATGGCCCAGTACAGGTTGGCCGGGAAGACGGCGAGCAGCACCGCGATCAACCACCAGCGCGCGAACGGGTGAGCGCGCGGGAACAGGGCCGCCAGGCCGCCGGCGCTCTCGGCCGCTCCGCTGATCAGCACCAGCTCGCGATGGGCCGGGAGGTAGGGCGGCATGATCGCCTCGTAGGCGCTGGGGCGCACGAAGTGCAGCAGCCCGGCGAGGGTGAACGTCACGCCCAGGATTCGCGCGGAGGGCTTGGACGTGAGGGTCGGCAGGTCGCTCATGAGGCGGCAGCATCCCGCATCGTGTCCGCGCGGGGGCGCCAAGCTCCCCTGCTAGAACAAGGCGATGCCCTCTCCCGACTCCCACGTCTTGATCATCACCGGAGCCAGCAGCGGCATCGGCGCCGCTACCGCGCGCGCCGCCGTGGCCGACGGCTGGCGCGTGGTGCTCGCCGCCCGCTCACAGGACAAGCTGGACGAGCTGGCGCAGGAGCTGGGTGGCGAGGACGTGGCGCTGGCCGTGCGCTGCGACGTGACCGAGTGGGACGACCAGCGGGCGCTCGTGGCGGCGGCCCTGGAGCGCTTCGGGCGCCTCGACGCCTTCTTCGCCAACGCCGGCTTCGGCGCCTCGCGCGGGTTCTTGGAGGAGAGCGTGGAGCACTGGCGGGCGATGGTCGACACCAACGTCTACGGCTGCGCGCTCTCCATCCGCGCGGCGCTCGGCCACTTCCGCGAGCAGGGCCGCGGTCACATGCTGCTCACAGGCTCGGTGGCTGGGCGCAAGGCGATGCCGGGGTCGCTGTACTCGGCCACCAAGTGGGCGGTGCACGCCATGGGCGAGGGTCTGCGCGCGGAGGTGTCGGACTCCGACATCCGCGCCACGGTGATCGCGCCGGGCAAGGTGGACACCCCCTTCTTCGACAACCCGGTCGAGGACGCCCTCGCGCCCGAGGACATCGCCCGCGGCGTGCTCTACGCCCTTTCCCAGCCGAGCCATGTGGACGTGAACGAAGTGCTGATCCGCCCGGTCAGACAGCCGGGCTGAGGCCTAGCCTGGTCGGGTGGCCGGCCGCCTGATCGCGCACATCGACATGGACGCGTTCTACGTGAACGTGGAGCTCCAGCGCCGTCCCGAGCTGCGCGGGCTGCCGGTGGTCGTGGCCGGCAGCGGCCCGCGGGCCGTGGTCACCACCGCCTCCTACGAGGCGCGCAAGTACGGCGTCTTCTCAGCCACCCCCGCGTCCCGCGCCCGGCGGCTGTGCCCCGACGCGGTCTTCGTGGCGCCCGACTTCAACTTCTACCGCGAGCGCTCGCGCGGGGTGATGGAGGCGCTGGAGGGACACGTCGAGCAGATCGAGGTCGTGGGGCTCGACGAGGCCTACCTCGACCTGACCGGCTTCGAGCGCCCGCGGGCGGCGGGCCGGCGGATCAAGGCGGCCGTGACCGAGCGGACGGGGCTGGCCTGCTCGATCGGCATCGGGCCGAACAAGCTCGTGGCCAAGGTGGCCTCCGACGCCGACAAGCCCGACGGCTTCCTGATGCTCTCGGCCGACGAGGCGCGCGAGCGGTTCGGCTCGGCCTCGCCGCGGCTGATCCCGGGCATCGGGCCCAAGACGGCCGAGCGGCTGGAGGCGCGCGGGATCGTCCGCCTGGAACAGCTCGGCGCGCTTGGCGACGGACGCCTGTCCGAGTGGTTCGGCGCCCGCCTGGGCCCCCACCTGGCCCGGCTGGCCCGGTTCGAGGACGAGCGCGTGCTCGAGACGGCCCGGATCCGCAAGTCCGAGTCGCGCGAGACGACCTTCGACCGCGACCTCGTGGGCGTGCCCGCTCTCGAGCCGGTGCTCGAGCGCCTGGCCGGCGAGCTGTGCGTCGACCTCGGCGGCCACGGGCGTAGCGGCCGCACGGTGGGCATCAAGGTGCGGACCGACGACTTCCAGATCCACACCCGGGCGCGCACCCTCCCCCGCCCGGTCAGCCACGTGGACGACGTGCTGCCCGTGGCGAGGGAGCTGCTGCGCGCCCTCGATCCGCCGCGCCCGGTGCGCCTGCTCGGCGTGCGGGTCGCGGGGATGGAGGGGGTCGAGCCGGCCGCCCGCTCAGGCGCGGACCAGCTCGAGCTCGGCGTCTAGCGCGTCGACCAGACCGTGCCGGTGGAGCCGAAGCCGAGCTTGTGCTTCAGGCCCGCGGTCAGGTCCCACTCGCGGCCGCCCACGTAGGGCCCGCGGTCCACCACGCGCGCGGTGACCGATCGGCCCCGGTAGCGGAAGGTGACCTTGGTGCCGCAGGGCAGGCGCTTGTTGGCCACTCCCACGGTGCCCGGGGTGAGCGTGCCGCCGCACCCGAGCTTGTTGCCGTACAGGCCGGGCCCGTACCAGGAGGCGTTGCCGGCCCGGTAGGCGTTCACGCGCCAGGACTTTGCGTGGCCCGCGGCGGCCTGGGCGCTGCCGGCGCTGACCACCCGGACGCGGTAGCGGCCCGGGCTGGTCGGACGCCAGGCGGTGCGAAACCGCCCGCCGGCCCGTGTGGTGGTCCGCTTCACGGTCTTCCAGCGACCGTGTGCGCGCACCTGGAGGCGGACGCGCTGGCCCCTGGCGGCCGGCAGCAGCCGGCCGGTAACGCGGCTGCGGTGCCCGCTGCGCACGTGGCGGGTGCCCCTGGCATTGATGGCGGCGACCACGGTCACGCGCTGGGGGGCCGCGGCCGCGCCGGTCTCGGACACGGTCCGGTAGGCGCCCGAGCTGTGGGGCTTGACCACGAAGCGGTAGGAGCCGTCGGGCGACGTGCGCGTGTTGGCCACGACCCGGAATTTCCCTCCGGAGTCGGCGTGCTCGAGCCGCACGGAAGCGGAGCGCCCGCTGGCCACGCGGCCGGAGATCCCCAGCGTGCGGCCGTAGCGGACCTTCTGCTTGGCGTTGGACACGGCCATGCTGACCTCAGGCGAGGCCGCGGAGGCGGTGTGTGAATCGGGTACCGAGGCGAGCCCGGCTGTGGTTGCGCCCGCTGCGAGGACGGCCAGGGCCAGCCTCCGTGCGGGCACGGTCGATCGCTTTGACAAACATGCCTTTCCCGGCGGCGCCTACGGGGTTAGCTGACGGGCTCGCGACTCAGAGAGCCGCTACGGCGGGCCGGGCGCGTTGCGCACGGAAGCCGATTCGCCCCCGCCGCCAGGAGGCGGCTGTGGGTCCCCCGTCCCCGGGCGCGAACGCCAGGGGCTCGGCGATGCCGAATCGAACAACAGTTCGCCAGAGTAGGGTGATGCGGGCCGGCCACCGTGACGCCCGTCACACGCGGTCACGTCCGCAATAAACCGTGAACGGGGGGGTTTTTGCGCCCCGCGACCACAGCGAGGGAAGACATGCCAGGAGATCGCCTCACAGGCCTCGACGCCTCCTTCCTCCACCTCGAGGACGCCTCGGCGCACATGCACGTGGCCTCCGTGATGGTGTTCGAGGGCGACGCACCCCCCTACGACGAGCTGCTCGACTCGATCGAACGCCGCCTGCACCTGGTGCCGCGATACCGCCAGCGGCTGGCCTTCGTGCCCCTCGGACAGGGCCGCCCGCGCTGGGTCGACGACCCCCACCTGAACATGCGCTACCACGTGCGCGCCACCGCCCTGCCGGCACCCGGCAGCGAGGACCAGCTGCGCGCCCTGGCCGGGCGCGTGTTCGCCCAGCAGCTCGACCGCGACAAGCCGCTGTGGGAGATCTGGCTGGCCGAGGGCCTCGAGGGCGGTCGCTTCGCGCTGCTGTCCAAGACCCACCACGCGCTGGTAGACGGCGTGTCCGGGGTGGACATCTTCAGCGTCCTGTTCGACACCTCGGCCACCCCGGCGCCGGCCGATCCCGGCCGCCGCTGGCTGCCCGGGCCCACCCCGTCCGGGGCACAGCTGCTGGGCGAGGCGCTGGTAGAGCGGGCGACGATGCCGGCGGAGGCGCTGCGCTCGGTGCGGGCGCTTCTGCGCGGCCCTCGCCAGGTGATCGGCGGCGCCGTGCAGGCGGCCGCCGGGGTCGGCGCGATGGCCTGGGCCGGGGCCAGGCCGGCGCCGGCGAGCCCCTACAACCAGCCGATCGGCCCCCATCGGCGCTTCACCTGGGTGCGCACCGACCTGGGCGACATCAAGGCGATCAAGAACGAGCTCGGCGGCACCGTCAACGACGTGGTCCTGGCCACCGTGGCCGGCGCCCTGGGCCGGCACCTGCGCCGGCGCGGCGAGCAGACCGACGGCCTGGAGCTCCGGGCGCTCGTCCCCGTATCGGTCCGCTCGGACTCCGAGCACGGGGAGCTGGGCAACAAGGTCGCGGCGATGATGGCCCCGCTGCCGGTCTGGTGCCAGGAGCCGACGGCGCGCCTGGACATCGTGAGCGAGGAGCTCAAGGGACTCAAGCAGGGCGGCCAGGCCGTCGGAGCCCAGGTGCTGACCGAGCTGACCGGCTACGCGCCCCCCACGGTGATGGCCCAGGCCGCGCGCCTGATCGGGCGCCAGCGGATGTTCAACCTCGTGGTCACCAACGTGCCCGGCCCGCAGTTCTCCCTGTACCTGATGGGCCGCCGGGCCACCGATCCCTTCCCGATGGTGCCGCTGGCCAAGAACCAGGGGCTGGGCATCGCGATCATGAGCTACGACGGCCGGATGAACTTCGGCCTGGTCGGCGACTACGAGGTCCTCTACGACCTTGACGACCTCGCAGTCGACCTGCACGACTCGCTGGAGGAGCTGGCCACGGCCGCCGGCGTGGCGCTCTCCACGCGCGCTCCGGAGTCGGCCGGAGTAAAATCGTGAAGAGTGCGTGAGAAGGTCATAGACAGGGCACGAAGCCTGGGGCTCGACGTGGACGTGCGCTACCTGGAGGCCTCCACGGCCACCGCCAAGGAGGCGGCCGACGCGGTGGGCTGCGACCAGGGCCAGATCGCCAAGTCGCTGGTGTTCGTGGCCGACGGCGATCCCGTGGTGTGCATCGCCTCGGGAGCCCACCGGGTGGACACCGACCTGCTGGCCGATGCCCTGGACGTCGCCGAGGTGCGCCAGGCCACCGCCGACGAGGTGCGCGCGGCCACGGGCTACTGCGTGGGCGGCGTCCCCCCCTTCGGCCACGACGTTCCCGTGGTGGTCGACGAGACCCTGCTCGGGCACGAACGCGTGTGGGCAGCCGCCGGGGACGGGCACAGCGTGTTCGACGTCGACCCGCAGCGACTGGTCGAGAAGACCGGCGCGCGCGTGGCCCGGATCGCCTGAGCCGTGCGGCGCCCGGGCGCCATAATCGAGCGATGACCGCCCGACCGCAGCCGCTGCGCACCGCCCTGGCGCAGATCGATCCGACGGTCGGGGACATCTCGGGCAACTGCGCGAAGATCGCCGACTGGATCGCCCGCGCCCGGGAGGCCCAGGCCCACCTCGTGGTCTTCCCCGAGCTCGCGATCACCGGCTATCCGCCGGAGGACCTGCTGCTGAAGACCCACTTCCTCGACGCCGCCCGCGACGCGCTGGAGGACCTCGCGGCTGAGGCGCAGGGGATCGTGGCGCTGGTCGGCTTTCCCGAGGCCGGCGACGACGTCTACAACTCCGCCGCCGTGCTCGCCGACGGCCGCGTGGCCGGCGTCTACCGCAAGATGAACCTCCCCAACTACGGGGTGTTCGACGAGGCGCGCTACTTCCAGTCCGGCGAACAGCCCGCCCTGCTCGAGGTCAACGGCACCAAGGTCGGCGTCACGGTGTGCGAGGACCTGTGGGAGCCCGGCCCCCCGGCGACCCTCGAGGCGCTCGCGGGCGCGCGCGTGATCGTGAACCTGTCGGCCTCGCCCTACCACCTCCAGAAGGGCACCCAGCGCGAGCGGATGCTGGTCCAGCGCGCCCGCGACAACCAGGCCGCGATCCTCTTCTGCAACCAGGTCGGCGGCCAGGACGAGCTGATCTTCGACGGCCACAGCCTGGCCATCGACCAGGACGGCCTGGTGGTGGCGCGCGCTCCCCAGTTCGAGGAGTCACTGACGCTCTGCACGCTGGACCCGGGCGCGGTGTCGGCCGCGCGGCTGCGCGACACCCGCCGCCGCGACGACGTCCGCAGCGCGCGCGAGGACGGCACGCTGATCGCGGTCGCGACGCTCGGCGCCTTCGAGGTGACCGCCGGCGGCGAGCCCGAGTTGGGGGGCGTCCTGGCCGACGTGCTGGGCCCGGAGGCCGAGGTCTACGCCGCGCTGCGCACCGGGCTGCGCGACTACGCCGACAAGAACGGCTTCGAGCGGGTGGTGTTCGGGCTCTCCGGAGGGATCGACTCCGCCCTCGTGGCGCTCGTGGCGGTCGACGCCCTCGGCCCCGAACGCGTGACCTGCGTGGTCATGCCCTCCACCTACTCCACCGAGGCCACCCAATCGGACGCGCGGCGGATCGCCGAGAACCTGGGCACCGACGTGGTCGAGATCCCGATCGAGTCGGCCATGGACGCCTACGAGGAGCTGCTGCGCGAGCCCTTCGCGGGTACCGAGCCCGACATCGCGGAGGAGAACCTCCAGGCCCGCATCCGGGGCAATCTGGTCATGGCGCTGTCCAACAAGTTCGGCTGGCTCGTGCTCACCACGGGCAACAAGTCCGAGCTGTCGGTGGGCTACGCCACGCTGTACGGGGACATGGCCGGCGGCTTCGCTGTGCTCAAGGACGTCTTCAAGCTGCTCGTCTACCGGCTGGTGGAGTGGCGCAACGAGGCCGAAGGCCGTGAGCTAGTGCCCGCCGAGGTGATCACCCGGCCCCCCTCCGCCGAGCTCCGCCACGAGCAGCGCGACGACCAGTCGCTTCCCCCCTATGAGGTGCTGGACGCGATCCTGGCCGGCTACGTGGAGCAGGACCTGGACGCCGCCGAGCTCGTGGCCCGCGGCTACTCCGAGGAGGACGTGCATCGCACGATCACGATGGTCGATCGCGCCGAGTACAAGCGCCGCCAGGCCCCTCCCGGCATCCGCATCTCCACCAAGGCCTTCGGGCGCGACCGGCGGCTGCCGATCACCAGCCGCTACCGCACCGAGGTGCCGCGGCCGACGCGGCGACTGCGCGCACTGCGCTGAGCCCAGCGGCCTAGGGCGCTGGGCGGACGGCCATGGTCACCCGCGTCACCGCGCACAGGCGGCCCTGGTCGTCGGTGAAGTCGACCTCCCACACCCAGCTCGTCCGCCCCCGGTGGCGGCGGCGGGCGCTCGCGTAGACCGTGCCCTCCGACACCGGTCGCAGGAAGCTGGTGTGGTTGGACTGGCCGACTGCGATGTTGCCGTCCTCGTGCACCTGGACGTAGGTGGCCACCGAGGCGAGCGACTCGGCCAGAGCCGCGTAGGCGCCGCCGTGCACGATGCCGAACGGCTGGCGCACCCGATCGGCCACCTCGAAGTGGCCGGTGGCGGTCTCGGCGTCGGAGGAGTCGACCGTGAAGCCGAGCGCGCCGTCGAGCGTCTGGGGCAGGGTGGCGGCCGGGGGCGGAGGGTCCGTCACCCCGCGCAGGCTATCTTTCCCTGCGCATGGCCACCTTCGACCAGCTCTCCGCGGAGCAGCGCGCGATCATCGAGCTGGTTCTCAAGCAGAACCAGCGGTACGAGCAGCTGGGCAACATGCTCGGCCTCCCCACCGCGCGGGTCCGCGACCTGGCCCGCGAGGCGCTTGTGCGCCTGTCCCCCGTCTCGGCCGCGGCGGTCGACGACGACTGGCGCGGCCAGCTCGCCGACTACCTGCTCAACCAGCAGACGGGCCCCGAGGCGACCGCTACCAAGGGCCACCTGCGCCGCTCGGAGGCCGCCCGCGGATGGGCGCGCTCGGTGCTCGACTCGCTCGAACAGTTCTACGACCCGGCCAACCTGCCCACCATCCCCGAGGGTGAGCCGGCGGCCGCTCCGCGCCGGGAGCGCAAGCCGCGCCGGGAGCGCAAGCCGCGCCGGGAGCGCGAGCCCAAGGCGGCAAAGGAGCCAAAGGCGGACCGGCCCAAGCGCTCGGGCGCCCTCTCGCCCGAGGCGCTCAGCGCCATCAGGAGGCGGCGGCTGATCGCCGGCCTCGGTGCCCTCGCCCTTCTCGTGGCCTTGGCCGTGCTGGTGTGGCCGATCGGGGTGCTGACCGGCGGCGGCGACGACAACTCGAAGGCCTCCAAGAACCCCAAGGCCTCCGCCCAGCCGCGGATCCTCGGCCAGCTCGTCCTGCGCCCGGTGGGCAGTACGCAGTCCAAGTCCGCGGGAGTGGCCGTGATCGCCCAGCGCGGAGGCCAGCGCCAGCTGATCGTGCAGGCCCAGCTCACCCCCACCAAGAACCGGCAGGCCTACGAGGTGTGGCTCTACAACTCGCAGAAGGACGCCAAGTCGATGGGCGCCCAGGTGACCGACCAGCGCGGCACGTTCCAGGGCGCCGGTCAGCTGCCCTCCGACTTCTCGAAGTACAAGTACATCGACGTGTCGCTCGAGCAGGTCGACCAGAACCGCGCCCACTCGGGCAACTCGATCCTGCGCGGGCGCCTAGACCAGCTCCAGGCCCCCGCGGCCCAGCCCCAGCAGGGTCAGGGCACCGCGCCGGCGCCGCAGACCACCACACCGCAGACCACCACACCCGGCCAGTAGGCGCACTGCCGTTCCCGGGCGCGGCACGATGCCGCGTCCGTCGAAAGCATCCTCAGTCGGGCAGCAGCTTGCCCGGGTTCATAATGCCCGCGGGGTCCAGGCGTGCCTTCAGCGCCCGCAGCGCCTCCAGGCCCAGCTCGCCCACCTCGGCC
>JBBREO010000002.1:0-62920 GCA_038202855.1 Solirubrobacterales bacterium | reverse complement strand
AACGGCGCGTGCTCGCTGCGCCCGGGCGAGGACAAGCTGGCCGTGACGGTGGAGATGGACGTGGCCGGCACCGACGTGCGCCGAGTGCGCTTCCTGCGCACGCTCATCCGAAGCGACAGGCGGCTCACCTATGGCGAGGTGGACGAGGTCTTCGCCGCTCAGAAGACGGCCGAGTCCCCTTGGGGTGAGCCGCTGGCCGCCGCCCGCGAGGTGGCCGGCGCCCTGGCCACGCGCCGAGCCCAGGCGGGCGCCCTGGAGGTGAACTCGCGGGAGCCGTCGTTCGTGTTCGACGACGCCGGCCACGTGACCGGCGTGGAGTACGAGGATCAGACCGAGTCCCACACCCTGATCGAGCACCTGATGATCCTGGCCAACGAGCAGGTGGCCGGCTACCTCGCCGACCGCCGGCTGCCCGCCCTGTACCGCGTGCACGAGAAGCCCGACCCCCAGAAGGTGGAGCAGATGGTCGATCAGCTGGCCTCGCTCGACGTGCCCACGCCCGCGGTGCCCGAGAACATGAGCCCCCAGCAGGCCGCCGACGTGGCGGCGGAGGCGTCGCGACTGGCCGCGGCCGAGGTGCGGCGAGGCGGCCGCGGCGCCACCGCCTTCGGCTCGCTGGTCCTGCGCTCGCTCAAGCAGGCCTACTACTCGCCCCGCAACCTCGGCCACGCCGGCCTGGCCAGCGCGCGCTACTGCCACTTCACCTCCCCGATCCGCCGCTACCCCGACCTCGTCGCCCACCGCGCGCTGCTCGCCGGCCTGGGGCTGGACACATCGGCCCCCAAGGCGTCGGAGATGGAGGAGGCGGGGATCGAGTCCAGCGCACGCGAGCGCGAGGCGATGAAGATCGAGCGCAGCGCCGACGACGTGTGCCTGGCCTTCCTGCTCGAGCGCGAGTTGGGCGAGCGCGGCAGCGACGAGCCGCCGAGCTTCGACGGCGAGGTGGTGGGGCTGGTGGGCAAGGGCGCTTTCGTGCGCTTCGGCGAGCACGGCTACGAGGGCTTCCTGCCCGTCCGGCGGCTGCGCGGCTGGCACGATCTCAACGAGCTGGGCACGGCGCTGGAGTCCGACGCCGGCGCGGTCCGGCTCGGGGACCCGATCCGGGTTGCGGTGGAGCGAGTCGACGCTCCCCGAGGGCGGGTCGATCTCAGTCCCGGGCCCTGAGCGGGGTCCCGCCGGCGGCGACTTAGTGCCAGAACGCTCAAGTGCCTGGCCTCTAGGCCGATACGGCCTGTATGACGTCGGTAGAGGACGAGGTCCCCTTCGGAGAAGAGGAGCTGCGCCGCGAGCGACTGCTCGACCTCGAGGAGCGGATCCGGCCCTACCGTCTGGCCGCCTTCGGCGTCCTCGCCATCGCCCTTTTGGCCAGCGGCCCGTGGGAGGGCTGGTGGTGGCTGATTCCCCTGGCCGGCGCCCTCGGCGCCTTCTACGTGGGCGACCGGATGCGCGAGCGAAGCGCCAAGCCCGAGCGCTGGGTGGCGACGAGCTGGGCGGTCTCGCCGTTGATGATCGCGGTGAGCGTGGCTCTGACCGGCAACCTGCACTCCCCGGCCATGGGGTGGTTCGCCCTGCCCGTGGTGACCCTGGCCTCGCGCTTCGAGAAGCGCGGCACCATCTACGGCCTCATTTACACGATCGTGTTGGCTGTCCTGAGCACCGTCCCCTTCGACCCGGCGGGCGCGCTGGCCAATCCGGTCCCCGTCGTTCATACCATCGCCCTGATCCTGGCCGTCGCGCTGCTCGGCGGCGCGATCGTCCAGTCCGACCGCGACCATCGCCGCGAGGCCGTGCTCGATCCCCTCACCGGCCTGTTCAACCGCGCGGCGCTGTCCCAGCGCTTCGCCGACCAGCGCGGCGCCTCCGAGCCCGACGGGGCGGCCCGCGTCGGCCTGATCGTCGGCGACCTGGACCACTTCAAGCTGATCAACGACGAGCACGGACACGCGGTGGGGGACGCGGTCCTCAAGGACGTGGCCTACCTGCTGCGAAAGCACCTGCGGGCGCTCGACCACGTGTACCGCGTGGGCGGCGAGGAGTTCGTGGCCGTCCTGCCCGGCGTGGACCTGGACACCGCCGAGGAGGCCGCCGAGCGGCTGCGAAAAGCCGTCTACGCGGCACGTCCCGGTGGCCTGGCCGTATCCATCTCCTTCGGCGCGGTGGCCGGCACCGGCGCGGACTGCCGCAACTTCGATTCGCTCTTCCGCCGCGCCGACGCCGCCCTGTACGCGGCCAAGCAGTCCGGGCGCAACAGCGTCCGCACGGCCGCGCCGGTGGCCGACCGCGTGCCCGTGCCCGCCTGACGCCACAATGGAGGGGTGGCCAAGAAGGGCAACAAGCGAAAGGCGGCGGCGGGCGACATCGCCACCAACCGCCAGGCCTCCTACCGCTACGAGCTGCTGGACAAGTGGGAGGCGGGGATGGAGCTGCAGGGCTCCGAGGTCAAGTCCATGCGCGAGGGCGGCGTCCAGATCAAGGACGCCTACGCCAGCGTCCACCGCGGCGAGGTGTGGCTGCACAACATGCACATCGCCCCCTACGGCCCGGCCGCGCGTGACGGCCACGAGCCCGAGCGCCCGCGCAAGCTGCTGCTCCATCGCCGCGAGATCGAGCGGCTGATCGGCTCGGTGGCCCAGAAGGGCCTGACGCTGGTGCCCACGCGGCTGTACTTCAAGAACGGCCGGGCGAAGGTGGAGATCGCTCTGGGGCGCGGCAAGGACAGCGTGGACAAGCGCCGTGACCTCAAGGCCAAGGACCAGCGCCGCGAGATCCAGCGCGCCCTGTCCGAGCAGGGTTGAGCGCGCGCACCCCTACGGGGTACTTGCGTTGAGCCATCGGTCGCGGTTATAAGAGGGCCATGACCACTTCTCGCAAGGCCGCAGCCACCGTCCTGGCCCTCGGTTCCGCCACGGCCGCGCTCACGGGCAGCGCGCCCGCGGCCACCACGATCCCGAACTGCACCCCGGCCACCAACGTGGAGGCGATCATCGACGACTCGGGCTCGATGTCCTCGACCGACCCCAACAAGCTGCGCAGCTCGGGCCTCGATCTGTTCATCTCGAGCTCGGCCAACGCCAAGAAGACGCTCGGCGCGGTGGAGTTCGGCTCCCCTCCCTCCGACACCGTCTTCGCGCCCGCGCTGATCGGCCCCAACGTGCAGCCGATGATCGCCGCCCTGGACACCAAGATCAACGCCGACAACGGCGGCACCGACTACGACTCGGGCTTCCAGCACGCCCGCGATGACAACCCCGGCGCGAAGGCGCGCATCTTCCTGACCGACGGGGCCAACAACGGCGACTTCACCAACTCCCACCTGCCGGGGCCGAAGACCTACGTGGTCGGCCTCGGGATCGGGCCGGCGAGCCCGTCGGACCCCGACGCCACCCGTCTGCAGAAGATCGCCACCGACACCGGCGGGCGCTACTTCCCGAGCGTCGACTCGACCAAGCTGCAGCCCACCTTCAACCAGATCACCTCAGCGGTCTCCTGCCTGAGGTCACCCCGCGCGTTCAACAGCCGCCTGTTCACCAAGCGGGGCCAGTCGAGCAGCGCCACGGCGGGCCTGGGCAGCAAGACCAAGAAGGTCGAGCTCGTTGTCAACTGGGCCCAGCCGAACAACAAGTTCTCGGTGTCCTCGGTCCTGGCCCTGGGCCGCAAGAACAAGGTCCTGGCTTCGCTGAGCGGCAAGGGCAAGCCCAAGAAGCTGTCCGTCAAGAAGAGCTCCGGTGCCACGTTCCGGTCGCTGTCGGTCACCAAGCCCAAGGGCACCAGGAAGCTGCGCTTCAAGGTCAAGGCCTCCCAGGTGTCGCTGCCCGAGCGCACCATCAGCCAGCTGACCCAGCGCTCGCGGCGCGGGGGGCGCGGCTGCGCCGCGCCCCCCTAGACGTCGCCGAAGTCGCGCGCGATGTGGGTGAGGTCCATGCCCACGGCGAGCAGAACGGCCAAGCCCAGGTAGACGCCGGCTACCAGCCAGCGCGTGCGGGCGGGCACGCGGTGGTACTCCTGCTGGGAGGGATCCTTGCGCGCCTTCCAGCGCCGGTAGGTCTCGTAGCCGCCGGCCAGCAGGATCAGCAGCATGATCGGGTTCGGGAAGAGGACGGTGGCCGCCACCAGCAGCGCGAAGCCGACGATCCACACCTTCGGTGACAGCGCCGCCATCGCCCGGCCCCCGTCCAGCGGCAGGACAGGCAGGAGGTTGAACAGATTGAGGAAGAAGCCGACGAAGGCGAGCGCCTTGAACAGCTCGTTGCCGGTCAGCCCGTAGAGGCCGAGCACGGCCAGGGCGCCCAGCGAGCCGAGCACCGGTCCGGCGAGGCCCACGCGGGCCTCGGCGCCGGCGTCCTTGGGCATCTGCTTCATCGCCACCAGCGCCCCCAGGAAGGGAATGAACATCGGTGCGCTCGCCTTGATCCCCTCACGACGCAGCTGCACAACGGGCCCCATCTCGTGCACGAACAGGAGCGCCACGAAGCCCACGCCGAACTTCCAGCCCCAGATCAGCGCGTAGGCGCCGATGGACACGAGCATGGAGCCCGAGGTGGCGAGGATCTTCAGCTTGGGCAGGAGGAGGAGCAGGCCCTTGCCCTTCGCGCCGAGCTTGGCCACCACGAGCGCGGCGGCCACGATCGCCGAGCCGACCCGCTTCCAGACCGGACGCCCGTCCTCGGGCCCGGGCACGGGCCGCACGTAGGGGCTCTGCGGTTGGGTGGCTGGCGCCTGGGGGGTCTCCATCGCCCCCTCAATTCTGGCAGGGGCCCTTCGCGGGCTTCAGGCCACGGCGCGCACGCGTCGGCGCGTCTCGCCAAAGCGCACCGCCTCGTAGGCGATCAGCCCGGCGCACAGCGCGGCCGTCAGGGCCAGCGTGACCAGTGCGTCGACCTGCACCGCCACGGGGATCAGAGCCGCGGCCGCCGCCGCGACCACGACGCGCTGGCGGTTCACCGAGCCGATGTTGCGCAGACGGAAGGCCACCTGACCGAGCAGGTAGAGCGTGATCCCTCCGCACAGGCACACGGCGGGCACCAGCTCGAGCGGCTCGCCCACGTGACCGATCGCCTTCTTCGAGCCCAGCGCCACGAGCACGATTCCGGCGATCAGGGCGAGGTGTATGTACGAGTAGGAGTCGCGCGCCATCGAGTTCTGCTCCAGGCCGGGCTCGGCTTGACGCAGACGGCGCTCGGCCACCAGCGCGACCACGTCGAAGTAGGCCCACCACAACGCGGCGGCGAGCGCGATGGCCAGCGCCGCCGCCGCGACCTCGCCCGCGCCCAGTGGCGTGGCCTGGGCGCCGATCCCGGTGGCCACGATCGACTCACCGAAGGCCAGGATCACCACCAGGCCGTGGCGCTCGGCGAAGTAGCCGGGGTGGAGGGTCCAGCGCTCGATGCCGCGACCGCCGCCGGCGTAGTCGATGACGACGGCCACCACGAACACCGCCCCCTGGGCGGCCCCGTCGAGCAGGCTGGCGCCCAGCACCAGGGCGGAGGCGAGCGTCACGCTGGGCGCGAGCGCCCGGGCGGCCTGCTTGACGCTGGCCTCCCGCGTTCCGACTCCGAAAAGCACCACGTGGGCCATCCGCACTGTCGCGTAGGCGAGCCCGAACAGCAGCGCACGGTCGTCGAAGGCGCGCGGCATCGTGAGCGCCACCACGAACATGGCGATCATCGCCCCGAACAGGACCAGCCGGACGCCATCGCGGGCCGTGTCCACGGCGTTGGTGAGCCAGGCATACGCCGCCCACGCCCACCAGATCAGGCTCAGCAGCACGAGCCCCTTGGCCAGGCCGTGCCAGTCCGGCTCGTCGGCGATCACCTGGGTCACCTGGGTCACGGCGAACACGAACACCAGGTCGAAGAACAGCTCGAGCGGGGTCACGCGCTCGTCGGCGTCGGCCGTGCGGCCCTCGCTCGCCATGGCCAGCGCCTCTTCCTGGATCGAGGCCATCGGGATTCGACTATCGCAGTCCAATGACGGTTGTCGCTGGCGCGACGGCCCATACCCTGCTCTAATCGCCCCTGGGTGATGGGGAACGGTTTTGTCCGCGTGCGTCTGGCGCTCACGCTGTGCGCGCTCGGTGCATCCGTGCTGTTCGTGCCCGCGGGTGCGTCGGCGGCCTCGGCCCCCACCGCGGGACCCGACGCCCGCTACGCCCTGGCCAACAGCTGCTACGCGCTGCGCTCCAGCGCCGCCGGGCGCACCGTGGCCAAGGACGCGGGCGGCTACACGGCCTCGGCCGACTCCGTGGGGGGAGGGGAGCCCTTCTACCTAAAGCCCACCGCGCTCGGGCACTACATGCTCTACGGCCGCGCGCGTGACTACATGGCGGCCAACTCGAACGGCGACGTGGTCAGCGCTCCCGACTCCGGTGACCCGGCCAACTGGACGATCGACGTCCAGGGCAACTCCTTCCGGCTCACGCTGCCCAGCGCCGGCAACAAGGCGCTGGCGGTCGGCTCGGGTGGCAAGCTGGTCCTGGCCGACGCGACTGCGGCCGGGCCGGCGGCCCAGTTCAGCATGGAGGGCACGGGCGGCTGCTCGCAGTTCCCGGAGTCCGAGACCAACGTGACCGGCGTGCCCCGGCGCGGCTCGACCTCATACACCGAGACGTCGGGCTTCATCGACGCCCACATGCACATGATGGCCTTCGAGTTCCTCGGCGGCCGCGCCCACTGCGGCAAGCCGTGGAGCCCCTGGGGCGTGGAGAAGGCGCTGGTCGATTGCCCCGACCACTACCCCGGCCAGGGTGGCGGCGCCGCGCTCGAGAACGTCCTCTCCTACGGCAACCCGCTGCGCACGCACGACCCCGTGGGGTGGCCCACGTTCAAGGACTGGCCCGCGTATGACTCGCTCACCCACGAGCAGAGCTACTTCCGCTGGCTGCAGCGCGCGTGGCTGGGCGGCCAGCGGATCTTCGTGAACCTGTTCGTGGAGAACAAGGTGCTGTGCGAGGTGTATCCGTACAAGCAGAACTCGTGCAACGAGGAGGACTCGATCCGCCTCCAGGCGTTGCGGATCCGCCAGCTGCAGGACTACATAGACGCCCAGGCCGGCGGGCCGGGCAAGGGCTTCTTCCGCCTGGTCACCACCCCCTACCAGGCGCGCAAGGTGATCAACGACGGCAAGCTGGCGATCGTCCAGGCCGTCGAGGTATCCGAACCCTTCGGCTGCCAGGTCTACAACGACGAGCCGAAGTGCACGCGCGCCGACATCACCCGCAACCTCAACGACTACTACAAGCTCGGCGTGCGCCAGATGGAGATCATCAACAAGTTCGACAACGCCCTCGCCGGCGTGGCCGGCGATGGCGGCCAGACCGGCTTGGTCGTGAACCAGGGCAACAAGCTCGAGACCGGCAAGTACTGGCAGATGCAGGCCTGCGACGGCCCGCCCGACGAGAGCGATCGCCAGCAGGTGGGGGTGTACAAGCACAACGACGACGACCTGGTCTCCAACGGCCTGGGGGCCTTGGCGCCGCTCGGCGCGGCCCCGATCTATCCCGAGGGCGCGAACTGCAACGCGCGCGGGCTCACGGGCCTGGGCGAGTTCGCGGTCCGCTCGCTGATGGGCAAGAAGATGATCATCGACCCCGATCACCTGAGCGTGCGGTCCCGCAAGGCCCTGATGTCGCTGCTCGAGGCCCAGCGTTACTCGGGGGTGATATCGAGCCACTCCTGGAGCTCACCCGACGTGAACCCCCGGATCTACAACCTGGGCGGGCTCATCACCCCCTACGCAGGTGACTCCACCGAGTTCGTCAAGGAGTGGCGCAAGATCGCCCCCTTGGCCAACCGCAAGAAGTTCTACTTCGGCTTCGGCTACGGGGCCGATATGAACGGCTTCGGCGCGCAGGGCGGCCCGCGCCCGGGGGGCAACGTCACCTACCCGTTCAAGTCCTACGACGGCCGCATGACCATCGACCGCCAGCACGCCGGAGACCGCGTCTTCGACATCAACAAGGACGGCGTGGCCCAGTACGGGATGTATCCCGACTGGATCCAGGACCTGCGCAAGATCGCCGGCGACAAGATCGTGAGCGACATGGCGCGCGGCTCCGAGGCCTACCTGCAGATGTGGGAGCGCGCCGAGGGGGTCAAGAACCAGGCCTGCCGCTCCGCGCGGGGCCAGATCACCTCCAACGGAATGGGCCGCCAGCGACTCGCGGTCGACCCGGTCACGCTGCTTCGGAGCGGGGGACAGCCCTCCCTGCGCCGGGGCCGCATCTACCGCTACTGCGTCACGGGGCGCGCCAACCGCAAGTCCCGGGCGGCGGCGGTCTTCACCCGCGGGAACAGGGTCGCTCTGATCGTCTCCAACGCCCTCGGCCACGGAACCATCACCCGAGCCCACCACGGGCGCCGGGTGCGCATCAGCCACGGCACGTTCGCCAGCAGGCTGCACGGCCGCGCGCACAAGATCGCCAAGGGCCTGTACGTCCGCCGGGCCAAGGGCGGCAGGCGGTTCGTCTACGGGGTGCGCAAGGGCCGAGTCTCCTTCGTGGGCGTGGCGATCAAGTCGGTCGGCAGCTCGAAGAAGAAGCTGCGCGCCTACCTGCGCCTCTCCGGCGTGCGCTGAAGCCGTATAGGGCTAGACTCAGCGGTGCTTCTACGGGGACGACAGGCTTCGACGTGGACGAACCGTGGGGGCAGTTGCGAGCCGAGGTCGGCGGTAGGCCTCGTAAAACAACCGCCAAAACCATAGTTGCGGATGAGAATCACTCATTCGCGCTCGCTGCCTAGCAACAGCTAGCCAGCGACGCTCTCGGCCTCCCCTCGGCCCGTGGGGGAGATGTTCGGGATCAGAAACGGGCTTGCCCTCCACACGCGCCTCTGGTGTGGAGGGGACTTTTCACAGAGGCTGGTCCCCCGCAACCCGGCCTGCCAGGCGAGCGGGGGACGAGATCAGAGGGCAGGCTACGCTCGTAGAAGCTGTCTTTCACTCCTCCGCGGACCCGGGTTCGATTCCCGGCGTCTCCACTGCGCGCCCCGCCTGCTGGCGGGGCCCGAAGCCCTCAAAACGTCTCGACGCCGGCTTTGCCGCGAGCCTTGACTTCAAGCGCACTTGAAGTCGCATCATGGCGGCATGTCAACCGACACATCACACGCGCAGACCATCATCGACGAGGTGACCACGTGGCCCGGAGTGGAGACGGGACCGGGGCGCTTCGGCTCCATCCAGTTTCGCCTGGGCCGGCGCGAGCTTGGCCATCTCCACGGCGACCGACTGGCCGACTTCCCCTTCACGAGGGCGATTCGCAACGAGCTCGTGGAGGCGGGCAGGGTGGTGGAGCACCGCCCGCTGCCCGATTCGGGCTGGGCGTCCCGCCACATTCGCTCGGACGAGGACGTGGATGCCATCATCGAACTGCTGCGCATGCAGTACGACCGGGCGATGGCCGCCCGCCAGTAATAGAGAATATGCTCTACTAACCTCATGACGAGCTCGCTCTACGCCGATCTGCTCGAGCAGGGCAACGACCCGCAGGCGCCCCAGTACGTGCGTGTCGAGCGCCACGCCGACCGCGCGGTGCTCACCCTCGAGGACCCCGAGCGCCTGAACGTGCTCAGCGCTCCGATGACGGTGCAGCTCAAGCGAGCGCTCACCGAGCTGGCCGGGGAGCCGGAGCTGCGCTCGATCGTGCTCACCGGCGCGGGCCGTGGCTTCTCCACCGGCGGCGACCTGCGGATGATGGACCAGGCCGAGCAGCGGCTGGGTGACGCCGAGGGCGCGACCGACATCTGGCGCTGGATCCGGAACGAGTTCGGCGCGGTGGTGCGGCTGATCGCGCGCACCGACAAGGCCTTCATCGCGGCTCTGAACGGACCGGCGGCGGGTGTGGGGCTGGCCTGGGCGCTCACCTGCGACGTCGCGCTGGCGGCGGAGGGGGCGGTGATCGTGCCCGCCTTCGGCCGCCTCGGGCTGCTGCCCGAGGTGGGGACCAGCTGGGCCCTCACCCGCGCCCTGGGCTACCAGGGCGCGTTCGCCTACTTCGCCGGCGGCCGCCACCTGGGCGCCGAGGAGGCGCTGGCCGCGGGCCTGGTCCAGGAGGTGGTGCCCGACTCCGAGCTGCTCGAGCGCGCCGACGCCTGGTGCGATCGGATAGCGGGGCTGCCGCCCCACGCGGTCGCGATGGCCAAGCCGCTGCTGCGCGCCGTGGCCGACTCGTCGTGGGACGCCTCCCTGGCCATGGAGGAGTTCGCCGAGCCCAACTGCTTCACCACCGCTGCTTTCCAGGACACGGTTCGCTCGATGCTCCCGCGGCGTGCCTGAGCCCGCCTCGATCGCGACGATCTGCGGCAGCCTGCGGCCCGGGTCGACCAATGCCGCGGTCCTGCGGACGGCGGCGGCGGTGGCGCCCGCGGGCGTGGAGGTGACCGCATTCGACGGCATGGGGGCGCTGCCGCACTTCGATCCCGATCAGGACGAGGAACCGCTGCCAGGCGTCGTGGCGGAGCTGCGCGCGGCGATCGGGCGCGCCGGGGCCGTGCTCCTGTGCACCCCGGAGTACGCGGGCGCGCTGCCCGGCTCGTTCAAGAACCTCCTGGACTGGACCGTGGGCGGCAGCGAGATGTACGAGAAGCCTGTGGCCTGGATCAACGCCTCGAGCGTCGCGGCCCCCACAGGTGGCGCCGACGCCCACGAGTCGCTGGCCAAGGTGCTCGGCTACGTGGGCGCGGATGTGATCGCCGACGCTTGTGCGCGGATACCGCTCAGCCGCCAGGCCGTCGGCGAGGACGGGTTGATCCACGACCCCGACGTTCGCGAGCAGATCGCCGCGGTGCTCAGCCGGATGCGAGCGCGGCTCGCACCGCCCGGGCCAGCGCGCGCCGGCGCCCGGCCGTGAGCGGCTGACCGTCGATGAGGGGCCGGCGCACCGCGCCCTGGGGCAGGTCGAAGACGGCGAGGCCCACCACGTCGCGGTTCTCGGCGGTCGCGCTGCCGTAGAGGCGTCGAGCCAGATCGGCGGTGAATGCACCGACGGGCGCGTTGAGCTCCTCGAGCTCGCGCGCCATCGCGGGGGAGATGGGTTTGCGGATCAGGTCCGTCCGGCGAAAGGAGAGCAGCAGCCGGGCATCGGTGGGATGGCGGACGCAGAAGTCATAGACCGACAGCGCGCCGGCCACGCCGGCCTCCAGGGGATCCGGCAGGTCGGCCGCCGCGGCGAATTCGACCTGCGAGCGGCGGATGGCCCGCACCCACATCTGGGCGAGCAGCTCGTCCACGGAGGAGAAGCGGTGGTAGATCGAGCCCGTGGGCGCCCCGCTGGTGCGGGCGATCTGGGCCACGGTGGCCGCGCCCACGCCGTCCTCGAGGACCAGGCTGCGGGCGGCGTCGAGGATGCCCTCGGTGGGATGGAGCTCGGGCCGGGCCACGCGGGCCAAGCGTAGGCGATTCAAGTGGGTCGAAGCCTCGGGCGTTCCTTTACCGGATCACGCCCATCCGCAGCGCATACGCCACCGCCGCCGCGCGGTCGGTCACCCCGAGCTTCTCGTAGATGTTGGCGAAGTGGGTCTTCACCGTCAGGGCACTCAGCACCAGCAGCTGGGCTATCTCGGGGCCGGTGTTGCCCTCGGCCGCCAGGCGGAGGATCTCGACCTCGCGCGGAGTGAGGGGCTGGACGCCCAACTCGGCGCGGCGCGCGTCCAGGAAGCGGCCGAGCTCGTCCCCGATGCCGGTCAGCGTCCGAGCCAGGTGGTCGTCGTGCTCCCGGCGGTCGAAGCAGTAGAACGCGAGCACCGCCAGCGGCCCGTGGTCTGACACCGCGGGGAAGGCAACGCCCGATCGCAGGCCAGCGGCGGATGCCGCCCCGCGGAGCTCGGAGCGCAGGGCGGTGCTTAGGTCCTCGAGCAACGCCGGGCGCGCCATCTCCCACGCCCGACCCGGCACACCCTCGCCCACCTCGAAGGTGGTCCGTCGCGTCACCACCTCGAAGTCGCCGCCGTCCACGCCCGGGGCGGTCCAGAACAACCGGCAGCCCAGCCTGCCGGTCTCCTCGTCGCGGGTCCACAGCGAGCCCATCGGGTAGTCCAGCGCTTCCGCCAGCCGCCGCACCAGATCCACGAAGCCGCGCTCCGAGGATTGCCAGTCACGCAGCGCCCGGTCGACCCCGTCGTGGGCTTGGAGCTGCTGCTCGGCGTGCCTGAGCGGCGTGCGGTCACGGACGAAGCCGGTGTACAGGAGCGGGTCATCGAGCGACCGCGTGACCGTCAGCTCCACCGGGAGGGACCTGCCCAGGTCGTCGCACGCGGTCATCCTCACCCTGCGGTCGAGGATCCGTGGCTCGCCACCCGACGCCAAGCACGAGAGGCCCGACTCATGCCGCTTCCGCGCCTCGGGCGGGATGATCAGCTCGGCCATCACCTGCCCGACCGCGTCCGCGGACCGATAGCCGAAGATGCGCTCGGCGGCCGGGTTCCAGTACAGCACGCGCCCGCGCGCGTCGATGGTCACGATCGCGTCCAGCGTCGATGCGATCACGCCGAGTGCCCAGCCCGGCAGCTGGGTCGGGTCGATGGGCGCGTCGGGAGTGCGGGGCTGCTCTGGGTGCTTCACGTCCCCTGCTTGCTGCACTGGTCGGTCTGCCAGGCAACCCTGACTTCCCACTTCGGGGGAAGTGAAACGCGTGGGGCGGGCGGTCAGTGCCCGGGTGCGGGCGCCAGTTCGTTGCGGCCCGGGTTCTTTCGGGCGTTGAGCGGCACGGGGCTGACCGGCCGGCCGCTCGCCGCCTGCACGGCACCGCGCTTGGCCCCCCACCGGATGGCGGCGGGGCCCGACGGCAGCAGTGCCTGCCAGGTGGGGGCGTCGACTTGGCCGGTGGGCGCCAGACCGCGCGATGACTGGAAGGCCAGCACGGCGTTCTGGGTGGTCGAGCCGTAGTTGCCGTTCACCACGCCGAGGAAGCCGACCTTCATCAGGTGCTGCTGGGCCCAGACCACCAGGTCGGAGCGGTTGCCGCGGCGGAGCAGCGGGTAGCCGTCGCGGCGCACGGGTGCGCCGATGGGCGTGAAGGCCGAGCCGATCGCGGTCCACTGCCGCGCCCCGGCGAACTGCCAGACCCACCAGGACAGGCCGCGGGCGCCGTAGGCGACGGCCAGCTGGCGGAAGCGCCTGACGTCGCCCGAGCGGGGGTTGGAGTAGGTCTGGCCCAGCGGATAGATCGGCCGCCCGTAGACCTTGTTGTAAGTCCACGTGGTCTGGAAGATCGAATCGACCGAGGCGCCGATCGTCTTCCAGTACATCTGGGGCAGGTTGTCCTGGGCCCCGCCCGGTCCGAGGAACACCGAGTAGGGAAAGCCCGGGTGGTAGTGCACGTAGGGAAACGAGGTGAGCGCCACCTCGTAGCTGGGGCCGACCAGCTTGCGCAGCCGGGCCATGTAGGTCTGGGCCGAGACGTACTTGCCCTCGTAGTGGCCCTCGGCGTCGATCACTGTGCAGTCTGCGCCTGCGCGGGCGGCCTGGGCGGCCAGGTTGGCCTCCGTCTTGGGGTTCTTGCCGTACACGAACTGCCACGCGCAGACCTTCAGGCCGCGGGCCTTTAGCTGCCTGACCAGCGTGGGGCTGAACTGGCTCCAGCGCGTGCGGCCGTCAGCCGACTTGACGTAGACGGTGCGCACGTGGTTGCGCGCGGCCTTGGCCGCGATGCCGTCGGCGGTGCCGCCGCTGGACTTCTTCACGTACCAGATCCACATGCCGTCGCCGTCCACCGCGGCGGCGGAGGCCAGCGAGGGAGCGGCGAGGCAGAGCGCGATCAGCGCTGCCGCGAGGGCGGGGGCGGTTCGTCTGGTCATCCGGGGCTCGGAGCAGGGAAACAGACGAGTGCCTCGGTGGTTGCGCCATGAAAGATCTCTTGCAGACGCAGGAGTGGTTGCCCGCTTGCAGACGCCCGGCGGCACGGCCACCTGTCCTCCACGCGCGCCTGACGTCCGCGAAGATCGCTCATCCACGACTTCGAGGAACGGAGCAAGCGATGGCCAAGATCCTGTACACCGCCGAGGCGAACGTGTCCGGCGGCCGCGCCGACGGGCACGGCAAGACCACCGACGGGGCGCTGGAGGTCGACCTACGGCTGCCCGAGGAGATGGGCGGCTCGGGCGGGGGCACCAACCCCGAGCAGCTGTTCGCGGTGGGCTATGCGTCCTGCTTCGAAAGTGCCCTGGGAGTCGTCGCGCGGCGGGCCAAGGTCGACGCCGGGGACGCCTCGGTCGACTCGAAGGTGATGCTCTCGCCGACCAGCGAGGGGGGCTTCGAGCTCTCCGTGGAGCTCGACGTGACGCTGCCCTCGGTCGAGGACGCCGACCGGGCCGTGGAGCTGGTGGAGGCCGCGCACAGGGTGTGCCCGTACTCCAACGCCACTCGCGGCAACATCGACGTCGCCCTCAGTGCGAACGGCCGGCCGGTGGGCTGAGCTCGGGCTCCGGATCGGGCGCCCTGCTCCGCGGCCGGGCCAGCAGGGCCATGGACAGCGCGACGACGAGCGCGCAGCCCGCGAACGCCGCGTAGAGCCCCCAAGCGGGGCCTACGAAAGGGTCGTCGACGAGGTCGCGGAAGTCGCTGGCGGCCGTCGCGGCGGCGAACGTGCCCAGCGCGGCGCCCGCGATGGGGGGCCAGGATCGGCGGGGACGGCGCAGGTGGAGGGCGAGCAGCGCGGCGATCACGATCGCCGCCACCATCACGATCGCGCCGTGGCGGTCGAGGCCGTAGTCGGTTACGAAGATGGCCTTGCCCCACGGGCCCAGCGAGCCCACGATCATCAGGCCCACGCCCGCACCCAGGATCCAGAGTGGTCGCGGCACCGCGGCGCGAGCGCCGTCGGTGGCCGGCGCGACGGGAGCCGCTTCGGACTCGGGGGTCGGCTCGGCCGCGACCGGCTCCGCCGCGACCGGTCCGGTGCGCTCCGGTCTCGGGGGCTCGGGCGTCGCGGCGGGCTCTGGGGCCGCGCCGCTCCACAGCCTCGTGCGCCGGCCGGGCTCGGGCTCGGCGCCGGGAGCCTCCTCGAGGCTCAGCAGCACCTTGTCGCGGCGCGAGATGCGGTCCAGGGACGGCTCCACCCGGACCCCCACGCGCGCCAGCGCCGCGGGGATCTCACGCCGGTCGCGGGCGGACAGCCGCTCGATGCCCCACGTCTGCTCGAACGCCTCCAGGCCCACGCGCACCGGCCCGTGCGTATCCAGCCAGTCTCGGATGGTCTGCTCGGGGGCGCGCGAAGCCATGCTTCGAGGCAGCGTACGCGCCCGCGTGAGGAAACGGTGCCGGTGATCGCGAGCCGGCTGTTAGCTTCAGCCGCCGTGAGCGAAAGCGCCGCCATCGAGGTCGAAGGCCTGGTCAAGCAGTTCAAGAAGGGCCCCCGGGCCGTGGACGGGATCGACCTGCGCGTCGAGCCGGGCGAGATCTACGGCTTCCTGGGCCCCAACGGGGCGGGCAAGTCGACCACCGTGCTCGTGCTCACCACGCTGCTGCCGCCCACGGCCGGCACCGCGCGGGTGGCGGGCCACGACGTGAGCCACGAGGGCGCCCGGGTGCGCGAGCAGATCGGTGCCGCCCTGCAGGAGGCGGCACTGGACCCCTTCCTCACCGCTCGCGAGCACATGCGCCTGCAGACCGCCCTGCACGGCCTGCCCCGGGCCGAGCGCAAGCGCCGCGGCGACGAGCTGATCGAGCGGGTGGGCCTGTCCGAGGCCGCCGACCGCAAGGTCGGCGGCTACTCGGGCGGCATGCGCCGGCGCCTGGACCTCGCGCTGGCGCTGGTCCACAGCCCGCGGATCCTCTTCTTGGACGAGCCCACGACGGGTCTGGACATCCAGAGCCGGACCGCGCTGTGGGAGGAGGTCGAGCGCCTGGCCACCGAGGAGGGCGTGACCGTCTTCTTGACCACCCAGTACCTCGAGGAGGCCGACGCCCTGGCCGCCCGCGTGGGGATCATCGACCACGGCAAGATCGTGGCCGAGGGCACGCCGGCGGCGCTGAAGGCCGAGGTGGGCGACCCCAGCGTCGAGGCGATACCCACCGACCCCCGCCGCTGCGAGGACCTGATGCGGGTGCTGGCCCCGTTCGGCGGCGGCGAGCAGCCCCACCGGGTGGGCGACGGGATGTCCGTGCGCCTGCACGGAGGCGATTCGACGCTGGCCGACGTGGTGCGGGCGCTGGACGCCCAGGACATCGAGGTGGCCCACCTGCAGCTGCACGCGCCCTCGCTGAACGACGTGTTCCTGGCCCAGACGGGACGCAGCCTGGAGGGTGCGGGCGAGGAAGAGGGCGCCGAGGCCGAGCCGGCTCCGGCGTGAGCGCCGCCACCCGGATCCAGATCACCGAGCTGGCGCGCCGCTCGATCGTGCGCAGCCTGCGCCAGCCAGCGCAGGTGGTGCCCACCATCATCTTTCCGCTGTTCCTGGTGGCCGTGAACGTCGGCGGCCTGAACGCCGCCACCAAGCTCCCCGGCTTTCCCACGAACTCCTACCTGAGCTTCGCGATCGCCGTGCCCTTCGTGCAGGCGGCGATCTTCGCGGTCAACAACGGCGGGGCCGACCTCGCCCGCGACATCGAGACCGGTTTCTTCGACCGCCTGTCGCTCACGCCGATGAGCGGCTCCTCGCTCGTGATCGCCCAGCTCGCCGGCGTGGTTGCGCTGGGGCTGGTGCAGGCGATGATCTACCTCCTTGTCGCCCTGATCTTCGGGGCCTCGTTCGCGGCCGGTGTGGGCGGCGCTGCGGTGCTGCTCGCCCTGGTCACGGTGATCATGTTCTCGTTCGGCTGCATCGGCCTCTTCTTCGCCTTCCGGGTGGGAAACAGCGAGGCCGTCCAAGGACTGTTCCCGGTGCTGTTCGTGTTCCTGTTCCTGTCCTCGGGGTCGCTGCCGCGCAATCTGATCGAGCGAGACTGGTTTCGCACCGTGGCCACCTACAACCCGGTGAGCTACCTGATCGAGGGCATCCGCAGCCTGTTCATCACGGGCTGGGACGCCCGCGCGCTCGAGCTGGCCTTCGGGTGCGCGGCCGGCATCGGGGCGATCTTCATGGTCCTGGCCGTCACCTCCCTGCGCACGAGGATGGCGCGCACATGAGGAGCCGCTCGGTGGCGCTCGCCGTGGCCTGGCGAAGCCTGCACAACTTCTTCACCAACCCGACGCTCGTCATCCCCTCGGTGCTCTTCCCGCTGTTCTTCTTCACGGCGTTCGCCGGCGGGCTGTCCAGCGTGAGCAATGCGCCCGGCTTCGACTTTCCCGACGGCTACACCACCTTCCAGTTCGTGTTCGTGCTGCTGCAGGCCTCCGCGTTCGGCGGCGTGTTCACCGGCTTCTCCATCGCGCGGGACTTCGAGAGAGGCTTCGGACGGCGGCTGATGCTGGCGGCGCCGAACCGCTCGGCCATCCTGGTCGGCTATGCGCTGGCCGCGCTGGGGCGGGCGATGTTCGTCTGGGTGCTGCTCACAGCGCTCGCCTTCGCCGTGGGGATGCACGTGAGCGCCGATGCGCCGCAGATGGCGGGCCTCTACGCGCTGGCCGCGATCATGAGCCTCGCCGCGGTGCTGTGGGCGGCGGGGATCGCGCTGCGCTTTCGCTCGCTGCAGGCCGGTCCGTTGATGCAGACCCCGGTCTTCTTGATTCTGTTCCTGGCGCCCGTGTACGTGCCGATCGAGCTGCTGCACGGCTGGGTCAAGTCGGTGGCCCACGTCAATCCGATCACCGCCATCGTGGAGGGCGGCCGCGACCTGATCTCGGACTCGCCGGTCGACGCGCTCCTGGCCTACGGGGTGGGCTTCGGTCTGATCGTGCTCTTCTCGGTTTGGGCCCTCACAGGTCTGCGCCGTGCCGAGGCCGCCGGGTAGGCTCCCGCCCATGAGCGAAGACCAGGAAAGCGACGGTCGGCAGGACTCGGACTCCACGGGCGATCCGCAGCTCGATCGCCAGGTCGCCGACCTGGAGCGCACGGGCAAGAAGGTGGCCGACCGGATCGAGGGGACGCGGTCGGACTGGGAGGCCAAGAAGGACGACCCGTCGGTGCCGGGCGCGATGGCCGATCCCGCCGAGGCCGACGCCGCAGAGGAGAAGTCGAGCGACGAGTCCGACGACCCCTACGAGTGGGTTGACGAGAAGGACGCCGGCGACGACGATGGGTCCGATGGGGACTCCGACCGCAACTGACGCCTGAGCGCGTGTCCCCGCTGCAGAAGGGCGAGGGCTGGGCGGTCGCGCATCTCGACGACCTGGGCAGCGACCCCGGCTTCCTGAAGATCCGCCGCGAGCTCGAGGTGGCCGAGATGGGGGTCAACGCCATCCGGTTGCCCGCGGGCGCGGAGACGGGCTTTCACTTCCACGACGAGCAGGAAGAGGTGTACTTCGTGCACCGCGGAGGGATCGAGATCGAGTTCGGCGACGGCACCTCGCACCGCCTGGACGCCGGCGGCCTGGCGCGCGTCGCCGCGCCGGTGCACCGCAAGATCAAGGCGCTGGAGGGCGATGACGCCATCTACGTGATCTTCGGCGCGAAGGGCGGCTACGTGGGCCGCGACGGGCGCGTGCCCGACGGTGAGCAGCGCATGCGCCACTCCGGCTCTTAGGCCGCTCCACCCCTCAGGGGGAGGCGGGGGGCGTGGCCGGGGTGGTCGGCGTCCCGCCGCTGCGCGGCGCCTGCTGCGGGGTGCTCTGGGTGGGCGGGGCCTGTTTCGACGGAGTCGTCGTGGTGGGCTGCTGCTCGGGCGTGGTCTGCTGCTGGGGGGTCGTGGACTGCTGGTCGGGGGTGGTGGGCTGCTGCTCCTGCTGATCCGAGCTGGCCTTCTTTCCGGCCTTGTGCTGGCCGAGGATGATCGCCCCGCTGCCCTTCGAACCGAACGGATGACCGGCCAGTACCTGCCCACCGGTGATGATGAGGCCGGCGATCACGAAGGCCAGCAGGCCCGTGATCAGCACCGCCTTGGGGTGGATCCTGCGCCTGATCGGGCCCGAGGCCTGCTGGCGGTAGACGCGGATGTCGCCGGCCCCATCGGCGGCGGGAGCCCGGGTCCCGGTGGGCGGGGGCATGCTGCGGGGGGGCGCGCTGCGGCTGGCGGCCCGGTCGCGCCGGGCGTGGGCGCGCGAGGGCTCGCGGACCTCCCTGTCGGGGAGGGCGCCGGTCTCGGCCGTGAAGCGGTCGGCGATCTTGCTGGTGGGCCGGTCGAGCACTTCCTTGAGCAGGGTGACCAGCACAGGGGTGGCCGCCGCCGCGATCGGCGTTCCGGAGGCCCATATGCGGGAGACCACGATCGCCGCCACCGCTGAGGCAAGGCTGGCGATAACCAGCGTGCGGAGGTCCAGGCGGTTCGCGTCCCCGCGCTCGGTGCGCGTCGGCGAGGACATGAGTTCGACAGGCTAGCGACCCGTTAGGTTCCGTGAATGAGCGAGGGGTCACACGACCCGGTGGCCGCCGCGACGTGAGCTCGCCGGGCCTCGACGCGGTGGTGATCGGCGCCGGTCACAACGGCCTCACAGCGGCCGCCTACCTGGCCGGAGCGGGCCTCTCGGTGACCGTGGTCGAGCGCCGCGACGTCGCCGGCGGGGCGTGCGTGACCGAGGAGCTGTGGCCCGGCGTGCGCGCATCGCCCGGGGCCTACACGCTGTCGCTGCTGCGGCCCGAGATCATCCGCGACCTCGACCTGACCGCCCACGGCCTGGCGGTCAGCGTGCACGAGCCCTACCTGTTCGCGCCCTTTCCGGACGGGCGCAAGGTGGTCACCTGGTCCGACCCCAAGCGCACGCACGCCCAGATCCAACGCGACTGGTCCCGGGCCGACGCCGACGGCTACGCGGCCTTCGCCGAGCGCTGGGAGCGGGCGGCCGCCCGCGCCCGGCCGCTGATGAGCGAGCCGCCCGACCGCGGGCGCTGGCTGGACGCCATCGGGCCGGAGATACTTGATGGGTCGGTGGCCGACGAGCTGGCCGGCCTTCCCTCCGAGCCGGTGCGCGTGCCCTTCGCCATCCAGGGGCTGATCGGCACGCTGGCCGCGCCCGAGGACCCGGGCACAGCCTTCGTCGCCTTCTACCACGACCTGGGCGAGGCGGGTGGCGTACCGGGCGCCTGGGGCTACGCGCGCGGGGGCATGGGGGCGGTGTCGGGGGCGCTGCGCGCGGCGGCCGAGTCGGCCGGAGCGACCGTGCGGTTGGAGGCGTCGGTGGAGCGGGTGCTGGTCGAGCAGGGTCGCGCCACCGGGGTGGTGCTGGAGGGCGGCGAGGAGGTGCGCGCCCGCTGCGTGCTCTCCAACGCCGACCCGGTGCGCACCGCGGCGCTGGCCGGCGTGGAGCACCCGGAGGGATGGCGCCAGGAGGGCCCGGTGGTCAAGGTGATGCTGCTGCTGGACGGCCTGCCCGACTTCCCGTCCTGGCCCGGAGCCGAGCCCTGGCGAGGAGCGATCGACATCGGCTACACGCTCGACGACCTCGACCGGGCGGCCCGCGACGCGCGGGCGGGACGGCCCGCGGAGCGTCCGTGGATCGAGGCCGCCTGCCAGACGGCCACCGACGACTCGCTCGCGCCCCCGGGGCGCCACGTGCTGTCGATGTTCTGCCAGTGCTTTCCGGCCGACGCCGATGCCGACGCCGCCGCCGATGCGGCGGTCGCCCGCTTCGCCGAGGCCTGTCCCGAGCTGCCCGACCGGATCGTGGACCGCCTGGCCCTCGGCCCACGCGAGCTCGAGGAGCGCTTCGGCATCACCGGCGGACACATCTTCCACGGCGAGATGCTGCCCGGGCAGCTGCTAGAGCAGCGCCCCGACCGGCGCGCGTTCGGCGGGGTAGAGGGCCTGTATCTGGCCGGGTCCGGCGCCCACCCCGGCGGCGCGGTCACCGGGGCGCCGGGGCTCCTGGCCGCCCGCGCCGTGCTGGAGGACCTCTGATGGCCCGCGTTCACGTGAGCCACGAGCTTCCCGGCGACGCGCTCGAGCGCCTGGGCGCCCGGCACGAGGTGGAGGTCTGGCCGGGCGACGAGCCGCCCTCGCCCGAGCAGATCGCGCGCTCGCTCGCCGATGTGGAGGGGGCGCTGACCATGCTCACCGACGTCCTCGACCGGCGGGTGCTCGACGCGGCCCCGCGGCTGCGGGCGGTGGCCAACTACGCGGTGGGTACCGACAACGTGGACCTGGCCGCCGCCACCGAGCGCGGTATCCCCGTGGGCAACACACCGGACGTGCTCACCGGCTCCACCGCCGACCTGGCCGTGGCGCTGATGCTGGCCGCGATGCGACGGCTGGGCGAGGGTGAGGCGATGGTCCGCGGCGGGCGCTGGCGAACGTGGGAGGCGACGGCCCTGCTCGGGCGCGACCTGCACCGCTCGACCGTCCTCGTGGTGGGCGCCGGGCGGATCGGCTCGGCCGTGGCCGAGCGCGTCCGGGGCTTCGGCGCCACGGTGCTCACCGCCGGCCGCGACGACGAGCTCGAGCCGCTGCTGGCCCGCGCCGACGTGGTGACCATCCACGCTCCGCTGACCGACGGCACGCGCGGGCTGATCGGCGCGGCCGAGCTGCGGGCGCTCGGGCCCGAGGGGTATCTGGTCAACACGGCGCGCGGCCCCGTGGTCGACTCCGACGCGCTCGATCGGGCGCTGCGCGAGGGCTGGATCGCGGGCGCTGCGCTGGACGTGACCGACCCCGAGCCGCTGCCGCCCGGCCATCCGCTGATGGGGGCGCCCAACCTGGTGGTGGTGCCCCACGTGGGCTCGGCCACGCACGCGACCCGCGGAGCGATGGCCGACATGGCCGTGGACAACCTGCTGGCCGCGTTGGACGGCGAGCGCATGCCCCACTGCGCCAACCCCGAGGTGTACGAGAGCGGGCAGGCCCCGGGCTCCTGAGGTCGAATACCCGGGCGATGGCGCCTCGGGTGGTTCCCATTCTCCTCGCGCTCTGCCTCTGTGCGCCCGCCACGGCGTGGGGCGCGAGCGGCGGCACGAGCATCCCGGAGGCCGACAACGGCGGTGCTCGCTCCATTCCGTCAGAGCCGGCGCGGCTCGTAACGGTCGCGCCCGCGCCGGTCAACCGCCCCGTGGCGGCCGCGCACCCCTCAGCCCCAGCACCGGCGCGCGCCCAGTTGGCGGCTCCGCCAGCACGGGCTCGCGCGGCAGCCGGCGGCGGTGCGGTGGAGGTGCCGCTGCCCCAGATCACCGCCAAGCCGGCCACCGCGGCGCCGGCACGGGCCGCCGCCGTTCCCAGCGCGGCCCTTGCGTCCACCGGGCTGGATCTCGGCGTGATGGCCGCCGTGGGCATGCTGATGGTGGGCGCCGGCTTGCTGGTCAGCGCGATGGTGGGGCCGCGGCCCCGTTCAGGCCTGGGGCAGTAGCCGGACCGTGTAGCCGGCGCGGCGGCGGTTGCCGAACCGGTCGCGCGCCCGGACCGAGAGCCGGATGCGAGCGACGCGGTGGGAGAGCAGCGCCCGCCGCACCGTGGCGAGTGCCTTGGGTTCCAGGTGGACCCGCAGCATCCGCGCGCGGCGCCTGCCGCCGTCGCCCGTGACCGCGGCCGACCAGCGCGGCCCGGGACCGGACACCGTCGCGCCGGCCCAGAGCCGGCACGCCTCGCTGCAGTGCGCCCTCACGTTCAGGGTGGCGTCGCGCAGCAACTGCTGGCGGGCCGGAGCGCGGAACCGCAGCCGCGGGCCCGTCGTGTCACTCCGCGGCCGGGGGGAGGCCTTCCGAGTCGTCGGGGCGGGCGGCGCGGCCGCCGTCCCGGCGATTGCGTGCCAGCCGTAGGTCAGGTCGGCTGTGGCGTGGCGGTAGGGATCGGCGTGGCCGACCAGGCCGCCGACGGGGAGGTCGGCGGTGAAGGAGTAGGTGCGCTCGGCGCCCGGGGCGAGGAAGCCGAGCGGCCGCGCGCCCAGGCCGGTGATCGGGCCGCGGTAGACCGAAGCCGGAGAGCTCACGTCGGTCACATCGAGCACCGTTAGCGCCAGCGCGTCGGAGAGCCGTCCGCCGCCCTCGCCCAGCCGCTCGGACAGGCTTGCCTGGGAGAGCCAGAACCAGCGCGTCTGGGGCCCGTGGTTGCGGACGGTGACGGTGGTCGAGACGGCGCTGCCGGGGCGCAGGGCGGTGATCCGCAGCGCGGGCTGTCCGCTCACCTCCAGGCCCCGCGACGCGGTGGCCGAGCCGGTCGTGAGGTGTGTGCCGGCGCCGAGCAGCAGCAGGCACCCGGTCAGGGCGCTGGCGATCTTTGCGATGGGGCTTGCGGCGGGACGGGACACTCGGGACGAACCTCCATGACCGATGTCGCCATCCGGGGCCGATTCCTTGAATGAGGACCGACCCTGGCCCTCACTCGCCAAGGACCTTGATCACCAGCCGCTTGTCGCGGCCGCCGTCGAACTCGGCATAGAAGATCGCCTGCCACGGCCCCAGATCGAGCTTGCCGTCGGTCACTGGAACGATCGCCTGGTGGTGCACGAGCAGGTTCTTGAGGTGGGCGTCGCCGTTGTCTTCGCCGCCGGCGTGGTGGCGGTAGTCGCCCGGATCGGGGGAGAGCTGGGCGGCCACGTCGTTGGCCGGCTCCTTCCACGACGGCGGGGCCAGCTTGTCCAGCCACTCCAGCGTGTCCTCCTGCAGGCCGGGCTCGTCGTCGTTCACCCACACCCCGGCCGTGATGTGCATGGCCGAGACCAGCGCCAGCCCCTCGCGCACGCCGGCGTCGTCGACCGCCTGCTGGACGTCGTCGGTGATGCGCAAGAACTCGCGCCGCTGATCGGTGTTGAAGGTGCGATAGACGGTGTGGGATCTCATGGCCGGGCATGATGCACCCATGGACATGGGACTCGAGGGCAAGGCGTGCGTGGTCACGGGGGCGAGCCGGGGGATAGGCGCGGCCACGCAGCGGCTGCTCGAGGCCGAGGGCGCCCGCGTGCTGGGCGTCTCGCGCGGCGGGGACGGCTTCCAGGCCGACGTGACGGAGCCAGAGGCGGGTGAGCGGATCGTGGCCGAGTGCGTGGAGCGCTTCGGGGCGATCGACGTGCTCGTCAACAACGCCGGCACCTCGGAGATCAAGCCGCTGGAGGAGCTCGAGGACGCCGACTGGCAGGCCCAGTGGGAGTTGAACGTGATGGCCTCGATGCGACTCATGCGCGCGGCCGCGCCGCGGATGGTCGAGCGCGGCGGGGGCCGGATCGTCAACGTCTCCTCATCCTCGGGCAAGCGGCCCTCGGGCACCAATGCCGCGTACTCGGTGGCCAAGGCGGCCCAGCTCTCGCTCTCGCGCGCCTTCGCCGACGCCTGGGCGGCCAAGGGCGTGCTCGTGAACGCCGTGACCCCCGGGGTGGTCGGCACCGGCCTGTGGATGGACGAGGGAGGAATGGCCGACCAGGTGGCCCGTGCCCGCGGCCAGTCGCGCGACGAGGTGATCGAGGCCCAGGCGGCCAAGGTCCCGATCGGGCGCTTCGGCACCGACGAGGAGGTCGCTTCGATAGTGGTCGTGCTTTGCTCGGCGCTGGCCTCCAACGTGGCCGGGGCGGCGTGGTCGGTGGACGGCGGCAGCGTGCCCGTCATCATCTGAGCGCCCGGCCCGCGGCCTAGTCTGTCGGCCGATGAGCGCCATCCCCTACGCCATCCGCCGCTCCGATCGTGCGCGCCGCGTGCGCATCCAGGTGTCGCCCGACGGGGTCGAGGTGGTCGTGCCCCGGCGGATGCCGCTGCGCGAGGTGGAGCCCTTCGTGGCCGAGAAGCGCCCCTGGGTGGAGCGCACCCTGCGCCGGCTCCGCGAAGCCGAGGCCGAGCGCCCCGCCGCGCGGCTGGAGGACGGGGGCGCGGTGCCGTTCATGGGCCGCTCGCTCGAGCTGCGCGTGGTGGTGGAGCCCGGACGGGTGCGCCCGCACGTGGCCGAGCGCGGCGAGCGCGTGACCGTCAAGGTTCCCGACCCCTCGCCCGAGACGGTCCGGGGAGCCCTGGAGGTTTGGTATCGGCGCCGGGCCCGGGAGGAGGTCGCGCCGCGCCTGGAGGCCGCCACGGCCCGGGCCGGCGTGCGCTACACGCGGCTCCAGATCCGGTCCCAGCGCACCCGCTGGGCTAGCTGCTCCTGCTCCGGGGCGATGAGCTTCAACTGGCGGCTGCTGCTCGCCCCGCCCGAGGTCCTCGACTACGTGGTCGAGCACGAGGTCGCCCACCTGAGGGTGCACGACCACTCTCGGCGCTTCTGGGCCCTGCTCGGCTCGCGCATGCCGGGCTACCGCGAGCACGAGCGCTGGCTCAAGCGCAACGGGCCTTCGCTGCGCCTCTGACTCCTACTCCCAGCGGAAGGAGCGCACCGACAGGAAGATCCCGACGACGCCCCACAGCGCCACCACCAGCAGCGAGCCGGCGTTGTCGATCAGCCCGCTGCCGCTCACGATCGCTCCGTGCAGCCCCTCGACGACGTGCTTGAGCGGCAGCGCCTCGGCGATCGCGTTCAGCACGGCGGGCAGCGAGGTGCTCGAGTAGAAGACACCGGAGATGAAGATGGCGGGCAGGAAGACGATGTTCACGTAGGCCGCGGCGGCGTCGAAGTTGGGGATGGCCTGCGACAGCGCGATCCCCAGCGAGCCGAAGGCGAACACCCCTACCGCCGTGAACACCACGAGCTCCAGCCAGTCGTGGGGCAGATCGACTCCGAACACGAAGTGCCCGATCGCCACCACGATCCCCACCTGCACGAAGGCGTTGACCACCGCGTTGCCCAGGAACCCCGCGAAGTAGGAGGCCAGCGGCATCGGCGTCGCCAGCGCGCGCTTGAGCAGGCCCTGCTCGCGGCGGAAGGTCACGTTGAAGGCCATCGCGTTGAAGGTGGTGGCCATGATGCTCATGCCGGCCACGCCGGGGATGAGGATGTCCAGGTTGTCGTTCCCGCTGCCGTAGACCGATGCGGTGAGCAGCAGGATCAGCAACGGCAGCCCGAAGGAGAAGAACGCGGCGGATGGGTTGCGCCAGAAGAGCTTTCGCTCCAGCCGGAACTGCGCCCAGGCCAGCGAGGAGGCGCTCACGGGGCCTCCTCCGCGGGGTCCTCGGCCGACGCGGTCAACTCGAGGTACACCTCCTCCAGCGACGGGCGCGCCACCTCGAGCCCCTCCAGCCGCTCCCCGCGGGCGAGCGCGTCGCCGGTCAGGCGGTGGAGGAGGTCGGTGGGGTCGTCGGTCTGGTGTTCGACCCGCGAGCCGCCGGCCACGTAGGAGACCTTGTAGCCCGCGGAGTCCGGGCTCAGCTCCGAGGGCGGCCCCTGGGCCACGATCCGTCCGTCCTTGATGATCGCCACGCGGTCGGCCAGGGACTGGGCCTCGTCGAGGTAGTGGGTGGTGAGCAGCACGGTCTTGCCCAGCTCCTTCAGTGCCCGGACCGCCGCCCAGGCGGTGCGCCGGGCCGCCGGGTCGAAGCCCGTGGTGGGCTCGTCAAGGAAGATCAGCTCGGGGTCGCCGACCAGCGCCATGGCCAGGTCCAGCCGGCGCTGCTGGCCGCCAGACATGCGCTTGATGCGCACGTCGGCGGAGTCCTCCAGGCCCACCAGCGAGATCGTCTCGGCGGCGTCGCGGGGGTGGGGGTAGGCGCGTGCGGCGTGGTCCACGGCCTCGCGTGCGGTGAGCTGGGGGTGGAAGCCGCCGCTCTGCAGCACCACCCCGACCCGCTCCTGGAGGTCGCGGTCGCGGCGCTGGGGATCGTGCCCGAGCACGCTCACCTCGCCGGCTGTCCGCTCGCGATAGCCCTCGAGGATCTCGACCGTGGTCGTCTTGCCCGCGCCGTTGGGGCCCAGCAGGCCGAACACCTCGCCGCGCCCGACCGAGAACGAGACCCCGCGCACGGCCTCGACCGGCCCGTAGCTCTTGTGCAGGTCCGAGACCTGGATCGCCGCGTCGCTCACGGAGATGACTATGCCAACCCGGCGCCGCGGCCAGGGTCGACTAGGCGCCGGCGCCCTCGGCGCCCCGGCCCTCACCGCCCGCGAAGCGCGCGGCGCCGCGGGCCACGACCTCGAAGGTCAGCGGCCCGGACTCCGCCTCCCGGCGCATGCCCTCGGCGAAGGGCAGGCCTATTCCCTCCAGCGCCGCGCTGCGGTCGGCCAGCATCGTCTCCTGCGGAAACCGGGCCAGCGCCTCGGCCATCTCCAGGGCCCGTTCCACGCAGCGGCCGGGCTCCACGATCTCGGTCAGCAGGCCCATGGCCAGGGCCTCCTCGGCCTCCACCACCCGCCCAGTGAGGATCATGTCCAGCGCCCGGCCCAGCCCGACGATGCGGGGCAGGCGCTGGGTCCCGCCGTCGATCAGGGGCACGCCGAAGCGGCGCTCGGTGAAGCCCAGCCGCGAGCCCTCGTCGGCAACGCGTAGGTCACACCACAGCGCCAGCTCCAGGCCGCCGGCCAGGCACCAGCCCCCGATGGCGGCGATCGTGGGCTTGCTGGGGATCAGCCGCGTGAAGCCCAGCGGGCCGTCGGGGAGGCCCAGTCGGGGGACGAAGGTCTCGATCGCCTTGAGGTCCGCACCGGCGCAGAAGGCCTCTCCGCCCCGGCCGGCGAGGACCATCACGCGCGCCTGGTCGTCGGCCTCGAAGCGACGGTAGGCGTCCGTGAGCAGCTCGGCGGTCGGGCCGTCGACCGCGTTGCGCCGCTCGGGCCGATCGATGGTGACCAGCGCCGCCGCGCCGACCCGCTCGTAGGTCACCTGATCGGAGTCGACCCCCACGACGCGATCCTCCCAGAAAGGCGAGCGGCCCCGTGCGGGAGGCAACGGGGCCGCGTCACCAGGAGGGACTGCGCCACCGATGCTGGCGGGCCCGGATGAAGACTGTGTGAACTTCCGGAGAACCGGCGCGCCGGCGCTACCAGCCGATGCGCGAGCGCAGCTCAGCGGCCTTGCGGGCCTGCTTGCGCTTGTCGAGGCGGCCCTGGATGAACGAGCCGAGGCACACGACGGTGAAGAAGAAGAGCAGGACGCCGAACGAGAAGAAGGTGATGATCTTGTCGTCGGTCTCGCCCACGAGCCCTTCGCCGTTGTCGTGCGCGAACGCCGGGGCGGCCAGCGCGAGGCTGAACAGCACGGTGAGGACGGGGAGCAGGCGCGCCTTCATCGGCTCGCACTTTACCGTCTGCGCGGGACCGGCAGCGGTAGGGTGAGCCCCCGTGAGCGACTCCGCCTTCAGCTGCATCATCGAGATACCGAAGGGAAGCCGGAACAAGTACGAGTGGGACCACGAGCGCGAGCGCCTCGTGCTCGACCGCTTCCTCTTCTCGTCGGTCGTCTATCCGACCGATTACGGCTTCATCCCCGACACCCTCGGTCAGGACGGCGACCCGTTGGATGTCGTGTGCTGCGTGTCCGAGGCCACGTTCCCGGGTTGCATGATCGACGTGAAGCCGATCGCCTTGTTCCGGATGGAGGACGACAAGGGGATCGACGACAAGGTGCTGTGCGTGCCGCTGTCCGACCCGGGCTGGAACAAGATGGAGACGCTGGAGGATCTGCCTAACATGCTCCGCGACGAGATCGCCCACTTCTTCTCGATCTACAAGGACCTCGAGCAGAAGGCCGTCAAGGTCGACGGCTGGTACTCACGCGAGGAGGCGATCGAGGAGATCGAGGCCTCGCGCCAGCGGTTCAAGGAGCAGTAGGCGCCGCTAGCGGCGCGCGCTGTCCAGGCGGTCGCGCTTGTCGCCGGCGCCCAAGCCGGCCCGCTCGGCCACCGACAGCAGCGCGACCGAGGCGGCCACCGCGGCTATGGAGCCGATCACGTTGAGCTCCATGATGCGGCCGCTTCCGATCAGGTTGGCAACCGTGCCTCCGATCACAGACCCGATCACGCCCAGCACCAGCGTCCACAGGAGGCCGATCTTCTGGCGACCGGGAAGGAGCAGGCGGGCGATTAGGCCGACGATGAGTCCGAAGACTAGGAATCCGATCATTGGCGAGGTGTACCCGATCGGTGGCGGTCCAAGCGCCGGTAGCCTTTCCGGCGTGAAGCTGGCCGGCCAGATCGCGGTAATCGCGCTGATCGCACTCGTGCTCTCCGTCCTGCCGGGCGGGGGCGGGGCGCTGCGGGTGGCCATCGCCCTGCTGTCGGTCGCGTTCTTCGCCGCCGTGGCCTTCCTCGGGTACCGCCTGTGGCACCAGTTCCGGTTCGAGCTCGAGACGCTTCCCGACCGCCAGCGGCTGGTGCTCTACGGCTCGATCGGCCTGGCCTTCCTCACCCTGTGCGCCTCCACGCGGATGTTCGACTCCGGCGGCTTCGGGGCGCTGGCGTGGTTCGCCCTTCTGGGCATCTGCTCCTACGGGCTGTACTGGGTCTGGACGCAGTACCGCCGCTACGCCTAGTCGTGCCCCGGCTCCCGCATCACCGCCTTTTCGCTCGGCCGTAGCCCTCTTGTAACGCGGGCGCGTTGTGCCGTCACTCCCCTCGCGGGAGCGTGGACGCCGTGCCCCTGCCCCGTTCAGCGGCCTCCGGCCACACCGGCCGCGGCTCCCGCGGCCAGGCCAGCGTCGAGCTGGTGGCGACCCTGCCGTTCATCCTGCTCGCGGGAGCGCTTGCCTGGCAGTTCGCGTTGGCGGGGTGGACGGTGTGGATGTCCGCCCACGCCGCCCGCGTTGCCGCGCGCGCGGACGCCGTCGGCCGGGCGGTCGGCCCTGCGGCTCGCAGCGCCCTGCCCACCACGTTGCGACCGGGCCTGGAGGTCGATCGGCTGTCGGCGGGAGGGGTGCGCGTGCGGGTGCGGGTGCCCTTGCTGCTCCGGTGGCGCGGCCGCGTCAGCGTGTCCGCAACGTCCTCGCTCGGTCGCGGGGGCGGATGAGCGCGGCCGGGGACCGAGCGCGGTGCCGGGGAGGTCAGGCCACGATCGAGCTGATCGGCGCGCTGCCGGTCCTGCTCGTGGTGGGGCTGGTGCTGTTCCAGGCGCTGGCGGTCGGCTACACCGCGGTGCTGGCCGGCACCGGCGCGGAAGCGGGTGCGCTGGCCCTCTCGGCCGGCGCGGACGCCCAGGCCGGCGTGCGCGAATCGTTGCCCGGTTGGTCCCGGGCCCGCGCGTCCGTGTCGGTCGCCGGCGGCACCGTCCGCGTGCGGCTGCGCCCGCCGTCGCCGCTGGGGCGCTTGGCGCGGGCGCTGGAGGTCGACGCCGACGCGTCGGTGGCGGGCTCGTGACGGCCGGAGCGGCCCCGCGGGGCCGCGGTGCGGTCGCGGCCGCCCTCACGGCCGTGGCGGGCTGGCTGGTCGAGCCCGCGGACCAGCCCGCCCCGGGTCCCGAGCAGCCATTGGTGCAGGAGCGACCCGTCATCGCCGTGGTGGGACTCCAGCGCCGCTGCGGGGCAACCACCGTGGCCCGTGGCCTGGGCGCCGAGCTGGCTTCCCGCGACCCCTCCGGCGCGTGTGCGGTCACAGGCCAGGTGGCCGGGGGCGCCGTCCCCCTGGGCCTGCCCGCGGCCTCGCGCCTCGCACGGACGCTCGGACCGGTGGGCGCCGGGCGCACGCGCACGTGTGGTCGCCTGTGCCTGGTCGACGTTCCCGATCGGGTGGAGCTGTGCACGACGCTCCGGTTTCTCGCCCCATTGGTGATCGACGTCGCCGACCCGGCCGAGGCCGCCGCCGCGGCGGCGCTCGCCGACCGCGTCGTGGTCGTCTGCGCTGCCGCGGCCGAGCCGGCGCTGGCGGCGGTCGTGGCGGAGTCGCTTGCCCGGGTAGGGCCGCCGCCGGCGGTCGTGGTCAACCGTGGCGATGCCGAGACCGACCGCTGGCAGGGCATATGCGCGCGCGCGCTCCCGGAGTCCCGGATGGGGGCCCAGATGGCGCAGTCGGGCCGGGAGCCGCGCGGTGCGCTCGGGCGTGCGGTGGCCGAGTTGGCGGACCAGTGGGAAGAACGATCGGCTCCTTACTCGTGAACATCGGGGGCTTTAGCGCGTTGCAGTACCCGAGGGTCTCGTAGTCCAGGGATCGGAGGAAGGTTCAAGTTGGCGCGGCAATGGGCGATACCGCTCACCGCAGTGCCGTTTTGGGGAGTGCCGTGAGGGAACGCAACGGTCGCCATCAGCTTGTCTACTTGCCACTCGCGCTTTGGACGACCTTCCTCGTGGCGATCTCCCCCGTGCTCCTCGTCTGGTGGCTGCGCGGTTCGGGCCTCGTGACACTGCCCTGGCTGGGGGCCTGCATCGGGGTGTCGATGTCCTTCGCCGCCTCGTGGGCGGGTGCTGCCCTGTGGAAGACGCGCGCGGGATCGCGAGACATGCTGTTCGGAGAGCTCATGCTCTGGGGCTGGATCCAGCGTTGGCGCGTAGAGCGGCGCCTGGCCGCCACGGCCGACGAGCTCCACGGTGGCAACGTCTCTCACGAGCAAAGGGCCGGGCTGCTGTCTCACCTCGCCTCGGCGCTCGAGGCCCGCGACCCGTACACCCACGGTCACTCGCGCAGGGTCGCCCGCCACGCTTCCAAGATCGCGAAGCGGATGGGCCTGCCGGCATCCGAGGTGGCGAAGATCCGAACGGCCGGGATGATCCACGACGTCGGAAAGGTGCGGGTGCCCACAGCGCTCCTGCACAAGGAGGGCAAGCTCAGCGACGCGGAGTTCGGGGTCATCAAGCGCCATCCGGTGGACGGCGCGTACATGGTCTCGGAGCTTCACGACGACGATCTGACTGCGATGGTGCGCCATCACCACGAGCGGGTCGACGGCAGCGGTTATCCGGAGGGGCTGGCGGGGGACACGATCCCGATCGGCGCCCGGATCATCGCGGTGGCCGACACCTTCGACGCGATCACCTCGACGCGGCCATACCGCGCCGCTCACGCCCACAAGGAGGCGATTAACATCCTCACGGCGGAGGCCGGCGCACAACTCGACGCAGGCGCGGTGCGCGCCTTCTGCAGCTGCTACGCCGGGAGCCGTCCCCTCGCGATCTGGAACGCGTTGGTCCACGGCGCCCCCAGAATCGCCTCGCTGTCCGGCGGCGTCGCCTCGGCCAAGTCGGCCTCGCTTATCGGGATCGCGGCCACCTCGGCTGCCTTGGGCGGCGCGGCCCTCGCTCCGCTGGTCCCTGCGTCGGAGCGCTCCCACCCAGCCGATGCCGCCGCCCCGCATGCGGCCGCGGCCGCCCTGCCGGCGCCTCGGTCCGGCCCGGCCGCGCAAGCCGGAAAGGCCAGCCGTGCCGACGTGGCCGGGCACGTCACGGAGAGCCGACCGACCGTCCGGGTGCGACCCGGCGCGAGCCATCCGCGACCCGCCAAGAAGGGCGGGCGTAGCTCGACCGGCGCACAGGGACGCGATCTCGGCGTCTCCACCCCCGCCCCCCGGGATGCGAGAGCCCCGCGGGCCGGGTCCCGGCGGACCCATCGCCACCAGGCCGTCCGGGGGAAGGGGCGCGGCGGAAACCCCGGACCTCCCCTGGGCAAGGATCCCGCCAAGGGGAATGGCCAACCGGGGGGCCCAGGCGCCAAGGGTCCGGCCTCGGCCATACCTCCGGGCTCTGGCGGCCCGCTGGGACAGAGCCCACTACCCGGACTGCAGCAGGATCCACGCCACGCGTCTGAGCCGGGCGCCCCCGGCCCTCACTGAGCACCGGCCAGCCGCCGGCCGCATCTTCCTGCTGGTGATCTGGGGGAATGACCAGCTGGGCCTAATCAGCGGTGGCGGCTGAAGGCCGCGATCCCGCGCCCCCCTACGTAGACGAAGCGGCCGTCGGGGCTGGCAACGACGCTCGTGAGACCCTCGAAGGCCCGCAGGTGCCGCCGACACCGCCGCTCGGCGGCGTAGGTCGTGCTCGACTGGATGCAGCCCTCTCGCCCGCGTAGGGCGGTCAGACTCCCATCCGCCGAGCGGGAGACGACGCCCAGGGCGTCTATCGAGCCGGCGACGGTGTAGATCGACTTGCCGTCCCGCGTAACGGAGAGAGAGCCGCCGAACCCGTCCACCGTCGCGGGACGGCAGCGGACAGCATCGCCGACGCAATTTCCCGGCCCTGAGATGGCCGAAAGGGCTCCGCTGGGCCCGTTGCGCGCCAGTACATCGACTTCGCTGGACCGGACGCCCTCGCCCCGGTCGGCTGTGTAGGTCAGCGCGTACAGCTGGCGGTCGCGGGGGCCTGGCGCGAGACCGACCGCCGCCCCGAGGTGAGGTCCCCCGCAGACGGGCCCCGTGCCGATGCACCCGGCCGCCCCGGGAAGCTGTGTGAGGGCGCCGGTCGCCGGATCGCGCGCGAACGTGTCGATGCTGCCGTCGCCCGCGAGGGAATCCTCCGCGGTCTTGGCAGTGGCCGCATAGACGAAGCGGCCGTCCCGGCTTGCCACCACGTCGCTTGCCCCGGCGACGGCGCGGCCTCGCGAACAGCCAAAGCGGCCGTCTTCGTTCACGCAGCCGGCCGCGCCGGAGAGCTGGTGCAGGGCGCCGGTCGCGGGATTGCGGCCAAGCACCACGATGGCGTCGCCGTCGTATGAGGCGAGGTATGCGTTCTTCCCATCGTGGCTGACCGTCAGCCCGCCCGGACCGTTGATCGCCGGGGCCGCGGCGCAGCCGTAGCGACCGGTGCGGTTGAGGCAGGCGCCCTGGCCGTGGAGGGCTCTCAGCCGGCCGCTCGGCTCGCGCCCCATGGCGACGATGCCGTCGGAAGTCGTCACGTAGAGGTTGCGCCCGTCCGCGCTCACCACTCCCTTCCCGGTCCCGCGCAGCGCCGGGAGGCGGCTGCACAGGCGGCGGCCGTGGCGTCGAGTACGTGCCTCTCGGCTCAGGCATCCACGCTGGCCCAGGGCGCCGCTACGGCGGTCGCGGGCGAAGGCCACCACCTGACCGTTCAGGGCGTAGAGGCTGCGCCCGTCCGGGCTCTGCACCAGCGAGCCGCCGCCGGCCGCGAGCGTAGAGGCCTGGCTACAGCCCGAGTGGCCCCTCTCGCTGACGCAGCCACGCTTTCCGGAAAGCTGGCGCAGCGCGCCGGTGGGGACCGCCTGCGCAGCAGGGGCGCCCACGAGCAGCACGATGGAGGCGGCGAGCAGCGTCGACCGAGGAGGGATCACGGGGCCACCGTAGGCGCGGGCCGCGACCTTCGCCAGCAGCAAGCGACTTCTCCCCGCCTGTGCCCGGACGGCTCCGGCGCTATCGCGTGGGCTCGCGGTGGTGCCGGTGGCGCCGGTGGCGCCGGTGGCGCCGGTGGTGTCGGCGACGCCGGGCCGGCGGCCGGGCGCGATGCCGCGGGAATGTGATCACCTGCTGGAAGGTGGGGCGGTTCTGCCAGTCGATCGCGGGGGTGTCGACCAGTCCGATCGTGGCGAAGTGGATCGCGTCGTAGACGGGCGTCGTCACACCGGCCGTCTTCGTAGCGGTGCTTTGCGTCCAGCTGCCGACGGAGGTGCTGCCCCCGTTTGCCGCCACCAGCGCGTCGTAGGCTTGACGCAGGGCGCGGTCCACGGCCGCCCGGCAGTCCGCCCGGCCGCCGGCGCCGCAGATGTGGGCGAGCACCACCGGCGGGAACGGCGCACCCGGGTGTTGACTCCGACGTCGATGGTGTCTGTGGCGCCGGTGGTGTGTGTGGCGCCGATGGTGTCTGTGGCGCCGGTGCCGGCCGCGCAGTTGCGGCAGCAGCTTGGCGAGGTAGCCCTCCCAGCCTGGGTCGTCGTAGGCGCTGCCGAGGTTCTGGCCTTGGCTGTTCGGCGTGTTGGAGAAGTCGAGCGGCAGCTTCTTGTACCCGTACGTCTGCCCGTCTGAGTCGTACACGCCGCCGGCCGCGAAAATCGGGTCGAACAGCGAGCGGATCAGGCGGGGATACAGCTCGTCCATGATCGCCACCGCCGGCGCGTCGGCGTACTGGCTGTCGCCCGCCGCCTTCTTCTTCCGGTGCGCCCCCGTGGCCAGCCAGCGACGGAGCTGCGCCAGCATCTCTTCGACGCCCGCGGGTTGTGACCGGGCGTCGACGTAGCGAAGCAGCGCCGGCAGCACGCGCCGGCCGTCGAGGTCGACGGTGGCAGCCGACTCCATCGCGCTCACGAGGTTCGCGCGGGTGATCTTGCCGCGGTGCGCCACGAGCTGCTCGCGGATGGCCTGGTCGAGCGATTGCGACCGGTACACGGGGCCGTAGCTGTAGGTGTTGTCGGCCGCCGACAGCCCCGGCGCGGGCTTGTTGTTCCAGCTCGTGAAGTAGCCCTGCTTGGGGTTGATCTCGTGCGGGTGCTTGCTGGGCGCCAGGAATCCCTGCCACTCCACGTCCCCCGTGCCGGAGGTGGGCAGGTTGGGATCGACGTTCGAGGGCCTCAGGGGGTCCTTGCCGCTCAGGTAGTAGGCGATGTCCCGGTCATCGGCGTAGAACCAGTTGAACGTGTAGCCGATGCCCTCGGCGCCCTTGAACCAGGACTTCGCGTCGTGCGTCTGGGAGGGCTTGTTCCAGCGCAGGAAGCCGACCGCCGAGTCGAGCTCGTGGTCGAAGGTGCTGCGCTGATTCACCACGGCCACCGGTCGGCCGCGGGACTTCGTCCATCCCTGTACGACGCCGTGGCCGGTCTTGTAGATCTCGTGTGTGATCACCACTGGTGCGCCGAGGCCGGCGGCCTTGGGTGGCGCGCTCTCGGTGAACGTCTGGTGGAGCATCGGCAGGCAATGGCCCTTGAACTCGTAGAACTTGCCCTCCGGGTCGGGCGGGCCACCGCTGGGATTGCACACCTCTTCCAGTCGCTGATCCACGATGTCGGTGCCGGCGGAGGTGGCCGACCAGGCGTAGTCGGCGCCGCGACCCAGCTCGACGAGGAAGTTCGTGCCCGGGAACGAGGCGCCCTCGGCCGCGAAGTCCGGCGCGTGCAGGTCCACCTGCATCAGGATCTGCGGTGCGAAGTAGCCCACCTGCGGGCCGAACACCGCCGTCGGGTGTCCTGAGGCCGAGTGCTGGCGGTCCACCACCAGCGCGTTGCTCATCGCCTTGGGTAGCTTCAGCAGCGCGCTGACCACGTCCAGCGCGGTGGCGTCCGGCTTGGTGAGGTCGCAGCCGGGCGTGGTGTCGGTCGGACCACCGGTGAGTGGCGCCGCGGCGTCATCGGGCAGCGCGGTGAGCGACCGATCGATCTTTGACGGGATCTCGTACGGGAAGCTGCGGTCGACGATCGTGGTGGGCGCGGCGGGATCGTTCTGCTGCTTGAACGCGCCAAACGCCTGGGTTGCACCCGTGCGCCCAAGCTCCCCTTGGAGGTACTGCACCAATGCGGCGTTGTGCACCTCGCCACCGCCGCCCTTGCCGAAGATGCCGCCCACGAGCGAGGCGATGGAGATGATGTCGCCCTCGGTCCACGGCTGCGGTGGCGCGGCCGCTGCGGCGTACTCGGCCGGCACCAGCGAGGGATCAGTCCGGCTGTTGTCGATGTAGGCGTTGATGCCGTCGACGAAGCCCCCGCCCATCGACTTGACCTGGGCGCCGCCGGCGCCGTACTGGGCAGGAAGGGCGTCGAGCTGCGACTGGCGGTCGGCCGCGGAGTAGGGTGCCAGCAGCAGCTGGTCGTGATCCATCGTCTCATCGGCGCAGGATGGGCCGAGGAACTCCGACAGGGTGCCCGAGCCGTAGTGGCGCAGCACGTCGATCAGGAACAGCCTGTCCTCCGCGGCTGCGTATCCGGCGCCGAACGCCATGGCCTCCACGGTGTTGCCGTAGACGTGGGGCACGTCGTGGCCGTCGCGATAGATGGTGACGTCGGGAGAGGGGTGCTCGGTGCGGGCCATGTCACCCGGTCGTACGCCGAACGACTCGTCGGCGAAGTAGCGCGGCAGCGCAGAGTCCGTCAGGCCGGGGACGCGGTAGAGCAGGTCGGCGTAGGGCGCAAGCTGGTCCTGGCTATTGGCCGGCCGCTCGCCATTGGCGTTGAACTGCGCAGCCTGCGGTGCGCTGACCAATCCGTTCGCACCCGGCGGAAGGATCGACATCGCCTGCCCGTCGGCGTAGTCGCCCACCCGATACGAAGGCGCTCTCTGTTGCGCGCTCGCGGCGGGCGGCCCGGCAAGGCCCGCAACCAGCACTCCCACCAGCGCAGCCAAACGCCTGCTCGCCAAATCCACGCCCCGATTGAGGCCACGCCCCGGCTGGAGCGTCGACCTGGTCGGCGACAGTAACGCAGACGCGCTTGGCCGTGGGGAGGTCCTATCCCTTGGTCGGCATGAACGGAATCACGAATGCCCGTTCGATGACATAGAACCAGAGGAGGAACAGCAGGAGCCCGAGCGTGAGCGAGATGATCATGACCTGGGCTAGTGCGCCCTCGTCTTGCTCGTGTCCCGCCCGTCGGCGCAGCGCCATCCAGATCCTGTCGGTCCGGCCGAGCGCCGTCATCGCGAGGAGCGTGGTGGCCACGAACCCGAGAAACGCCACAGCCATGTCAGCAGCAAGGGAGCTCGTCGCGATATAGACGCGTCCCCCGACCCAGAGCCATCCAAGCGGGAGCACCCAGAGCAAGAGCGAGCCGGTCGCCTCGACAGCCAACACAGCCGCGCAGGCGGCGTCCGCTGCCGGCCCGCCCCGTTGCTCGTATCGCGTGTCTCCACCTGACCCCATCGTGCTTGGTCTCACCGGCCTGGTAGTCGGAAGTTGCGCGTCGCCCTGACGCGGTGCCCGGCCCGGTCACGACCGACGGCCACGGCGACGTAGCGGCTGCCGGGGCGCAGTGTGCGTCGGAGGTGCACCTCCACGACCCGCGTGCCCGCGACCCCGAAGCGGCGCGACCGTCCCAGCGTGCGGCCGCGCGAGGACCCTCGGTGGATTGTCACGACCACCCTGTGAAGCCCTTGGCGGTTGGAGAAGACGCGAGCGCGCAGGCGTGTCCGGCAACCGGAGGGGCCGATACGGCCGAAGCGGAGTCGCCCGTACGCCCCGGGTTTGGTGACGGTGCCAGGCTCGGATAGGGCGATCGTGCCGCGAAGGTGCTCCTCGCCTTCACCGCTCGTTCCGTTGAAGGTCCGCGGCGGGGGAACGACGTAGCTGCCCGTGCCTGTCGCGCCGGCAAACCGGCCGCTGCCACCGGTCGCGGTGTAGACGTAGGTCGTGGCGGACGTGGCGAAGCAGTACCTGCCGTGGGCAACGAGGTCGAGCCGACCGCCGTCAGCCGCGACGAAGGAGCCACGCTTGGTGGCTGGAGCGCAGCCGTCGGCTCCTGTCGCCGCGGCGTCGATGACGACCTCGAAGTCGCCGGTCGATTGACCGAGGTACGAGATCGGCCCGCTGACCCGGTCGCGCAGGCAGCGCGCGCCGGTCGGCGCGCCCGCCGGGCAATCGCCGAAGGCGAACTTTCCGAGGAGATCGGCGCTCAGCGGACGCTCGACCGCCGCGGTGGCGGGAGCCGCTAGCGCAAGAAGCAGAAGAACCACGAGCGCGGAGTCGCGCTTGATGTCGAGCCCAGCGCTCCCCATGAGCAACAATTGTTCTTGCAAGGACCGCGTCCCGCTACCGGGGAGACACCCTGACATCGACCCTGAAGGTCCGACGTATCGACGCGACGACCGGGTGGAAGCCGGCCTTGCTGGAGCGCGAGCGGGAAGTGGCGCAGCTGGACGCGGCGGGGGAGGCCGCCAGGGCCGGTACGGGCGCAACCGTGCTGATCGAGGCCGCGGCGGGAATGGGCAAGACGTGTCTTCTTCAGGGGTTGCAAGACCGCGGCGCTCGGGCTGGGATGCGCGTGCTCTCGGCACGGGCGACCGAGCTCGAGAGAGAGTTCTCCTACGGCGTGGTGCGCCAGCTCTTCGAGCCGCTCCTCGCCGACCCGTCCGAACGCGAGGGCTTGCTGGAGGGCCCCGCCGCCGCGGCTCGACCGCCGCTTGGATTGAACGAGGAGCGTGCGTCCTCGCATGGCGAGCTCTCGTTCGCAGCTTTGTACGGGTTGTACTCGCTGGCCGTCAAAGCGGCCCAGGCGGGACCCCTGCTCCTCGCTGTGGACGACGCTCACTGGGCTGACTCCGCGTCGCTGCGATTCCTGATGTTCCTTGCACCGCGAGTCGAGGGTCTTTCCCTGCTCCAAGCGGTGGCCTCGCGTCCCGTTGATGTCGAGAGCCCACTCGCTCGGCTGGGTGGCGACCCCTCGACGCTCCGGTTGAGCCCGGCTCCCCTGGGAACCGACTCGGTGGCGAGGCTGCTGGGGGACGCTCTCGGCCTTCCGCCCGACGCCGCCTTTGCTTCCGCCTGCTTCGAGCTCTCGGCCGGGAACCCGTTCTTCGTCGCGGAGTTGGCGCGCACATTGGTTGCCGGCCACGTTCAGCCGACCCGAGAGAACGCTGCGTGTGTCGGAGACCTGGTGCCCGACACGATCGCACGCGCGGTTCTCCTGCGCCTGGCCCCACTGTCGGACGCGGCTCGCGCGTTGGCGCGCTCCGTGGCCGTACTGGGGGACGGGTGCGAGAACCGCCTCGCGGGGACGCTGGCGGGAGTCGACCCCACGGTTGTGCTGGAGGCCGCCGATTCACTGCGCGGGGCGGCGATCCTCGGGTCCGACAGTCATCTTCGCTTCACCCATCCGCTGGCCAGGAACGCCGTCTACGGCGAGATTCCCCCCGGCGCGCGGAGCCGTGAGCACGAGCGCGCCGCCGCGCTCCTGGCGGAGGAGGGGATGCCCCGCGAGCGCGTGGCGGCGCACCTTCTGGCGACCACCCCTGCCGGTGATGCGAGTGTGTCAAGACAGCTGTGCGACGCGGCGCGCGTGGCGCTCGACAAGGGTTCTGCCGATCCCGCCGTCGCCTACCTGGTCAGGGCCCTCTCAGAGCCGCCGCTCGTTGGTGAGCGCTCCGACGTCCTGGAGCTCCTGCTTACGGCGGCGGTTCGGGCGTCGGATGCCTTAGCTGTCCTCCCGTACGAGGCAGAGCTCATGGAGGAGTTTGCCTTCGACCCGGTTCGGTTGATGCGCTTTGGCCCGGAGTTGGCGATGTGGCTGATCGGGACCGGGCAGGTCGAGCGCGCGGCTGGAGTGCTGGAGCGCGCGATCGACGCGGCCGGGCAGGCGGGAGACCTTGGGCTTGCGGTGGCCCTCGAGGGGCAGCTCATCTCCTTCACCCAGCTGCCGCCGCGCCAGGCGCGGGAGCGCTTTCGGCGCTACGCCGGGCGGCTGGTGAAGGACAGCCCGGAGCACCGCCTGTCGCTTGGGCTCCACGCGTGGTGGAGCAGCTTTCTGGGCGACACCGCCGTGGAGGCCGCCGACCTGGCACGGCGAGCGCTCGCAGGGGGGCACACATTCGCCGAGCAGCACGATTCGCCCGTGCCCGGACAGGCCATACTCGTCCTGGCCCGCGCCGATGAGCTCGACGCCGCGAAGGCTGCCGCGGAGCACCAGTTGGCCGAGGCCATCCAGCACGGAGGAGCGGCCGGGTTGTCGGCCGCCTGGTTCGAGCGTGGGTACGTCGCGGAGCGTCGCGGGCAGCTGGGGTCGGCGGAAAGCTGCGCCCGCCAGGCCGTGTCGCTGTCGCAGCTTCGCGGCTGCCTGGCGGTGGCGCCGCGGTTCAGTGCGTTGCTCGTCGACGTGCTCGTGCAGCGCGACGACCTCGAGTCCGCCGAGAGCGAGCTGGTCGCGAGCGGGATGGCGGGAGAGATCCCCGACGGCTACTGGCTCGGCCCCGTCCTCTTCAGCCGCGGGAGGCTGCGTCTGGCCCAAGGTCGAGCCCGCGAGAGCGCTGACGACCTTCTCGACCTGCGCGAGAGGATGGCCCGCTGGGAGATCGCCGGCAGCGCCGGCTCGCCCGTGTGCGCTTACGCGGCCAGGGCGCTGGCCGCGCTGGGCGATGGCGAGCAGGCGCGAGCACTCGCCGAAGAGCAGCTGGCAACGGCCCGCCGCTGGGGCGCCACCAGCGCCGTGGGCGAGGCCCTCGCCGCCCTGGGCACGGTGACCGGCGGCGACCGCGGGATCGCGCTGCTCGTCGATGCGACCCGGCTATTGGAGTCGGCGCCCACTCCGATTCTGCGCGCGGCGACGCTCGTCGATTTGGGGGTGACGCTCCGCCACGCACGGCGGGCCACCGATGCGCGGGAGCCTCTGCGCGCCGGGCTCGCACTGGCCCGGCGCTCCGGCGCCACGGCCCTCGCCCGTCGGGCGGCGGAGGAGCTCGAGGCAAGCGGAGAGAGGGCCGGTCGCTACATGCCCCTCGGTGTCGAGTCGCTCACCGCGAGCGAACAGCGGGTGGCGCAGATGGCCGCGAAGGGAATGAAGAACCGCGAGATCGCTGTTGCTCTCCACGTGGCGATCAAGACGGTGGAGAGCCACCTCCATGCCGCCTTTGACAAGCTCGGGATCCAATCGCGCCACAACCTCGGCGAAGCGCTGGGCTCGAGCTGACCGGCCGGCATCGTGCATGCGCAGGGGTTTGTCCCCGGGGTCCCGCTCAGCCCATGAGCGCGGTGTAGCAGAGGGCGGTGCCGGCGAGAGCGACGGTGCCGTCCTGCCGGGTGACCGTGGTCTTGAGCTTGGTTATCGGCTTGTCCTCTCTGAGCGCGTTGAGGATCCCCCTGATAACGCCGCCCTGCACGATGATCTCGCCGAAGGGCGATGCCGCGGCTGCCTCCGGATCGTAATGAAGCGGGTTTCGGTCGCCTGTGATCTCGGTGAACAGCTCGATGTCGCGGACGCTCACGCGGCGGGTCCGCTCCGCCGCTGACCGACTTGGGGCGTAGCCCCGGCCCATACGCTCATGAGCGCCGCGGTGGCCAGCGCGCCGATTACCGCGCACCCGCCGATCAACATCGCGGGTCGCACCCGGTCCGCCAGATTCAACACCGCTGACGTGACTGCGCCGACGACGAAGCGGACCTGCACCGCGACCGTCAGCAGGGCTGCCGCCGTCCCGGAGATCGACCACTCTGCCCGGAGGCTGCCGACGACCGCGGACGCCGAGAACCACAGCGTCATCGCCAGCACCACACCAGAGCGATGAGCTCCAGCTGCCGGCGGGCGGCGAGCGATGGGCTGGACGCTGCGGCGCTGGTCGGACTCAGATCGACGCATCTTTGTTGTCGCCCACTCGTTGCTGTGGCGTATCGCGCGGGTCTGGAGCTGTTACGCGGCCAGGGCGAAGGTGGCTTGGGATGGCCACCTCCTCACACCTGTCCGCGCGCGACAACGAGTCAGGGCAGGCGCTGCTGCTGACGCTCGGGGTGGTCGCGGCGCTGCTGGTCGGTTCGATGGTCCTCACCGCCTTCGGTCAGGCGCTGGGGGGGAAGGGACGGCGGGGACGGGCGGCCGACCTGGCCGCCATGTCCGCCGCCGCTCGTATGCGCGACGACTACCCGAGGCTGTTCGAGCCGCCGGTCCTGGCCAACGGGGTGCCCAACCCCAGGCACATGGCGATGGCCGTCTACCTCGCACGTGCCCGGGCCGCGGCCCGGCTGGGTGCCGAGCGCAACCACGTTGCCGGCCGCGCCGTGGGCGTCAGCTTCCCGGGCGCCTCCTTCGCCCCGACGCGCGTGGCCGTGCGGATCACGGGATCGACGCCCGTGTGGGTGGGCGAACGTGATCGCCGCGGGGTATCCGTGAGCGGGCGGGCGGAGGCCGAGCTCAGCCCGGGCGCGGGCGTGGCGCTGGACATGCCCTCGCGCGGATCCGGCGGCGGCTATGACGGCCCGCTGGCCTACCGCATGGGCAAGCCGATGCGCCCCGACGTGGCCGTGGCCTTCGACCGGATGGCGGCCGCCGCCGCCCGGGCGGGACTCGCGCTCTCGGTCACCAGCGGCTTTCGCTCCGACGCCGAGCAGGCCAAGCTGTTCGCCGCCAATCCCAATCCGAAGTGGGTCGCGCCACCGGGCACGAGCCTGCACCGCTACGGCACCGAGCTCGACCTCGGCCCGCCCGGCGCCTACGGATGGCTGGCCGCCCACGCCCGCCGCTTCGGCTTCATCCACCGCTACGCCTGGGAGCCCTGGCACTACGGCCTTGGCGAGAACCCGCGCGACCGCCAGCACCCGGCGCAGTACGAAAAGGGCGCGTGGGAGCCGCCCGGGGGAGACCACGGGCGAATCCACCACGGCTTGCCCAGCTTCGTGCCGCCGCGCTTCCACGACCCGATCGCCCGTGCCGCCCTGCGCTGGAACGTGCCGATGAGCCTGCTCGCCGCCCAGCTGTACGCCGAGTCGGGCTTCAATCCCTTCGCCACCAGCGGGGCGGGGGCGCAGGGGATCGCCCAGTTCATGCCCGGCACGGCGCAGAGCTACGGCCTCGAGGATCCGTTCGACGCCGACAAGGCGATCGACGCCCAGGCCCACCTGATGAGCGACCTGCTGCGCCAGTTCGGCAACAAGCCGGCGTTGGCCCTGGCTGCCTACAACGCCGGCGCGGGGGCCGTTCAGCGCTACGGCGGCGTGCCGCCCTACGGCGAGACGCGAGCGTACGTCGCCAGGATCATGGGCATCCTGGGCGGGGCGGGCGACCTGGCGGTAGACAGCTACGAGATCCGGCTGGTGGCCTGAGCGCGACACCCCGGCGGTAGGGTCCCCGGCATGGCACCCACCACCATCAACGGCATCGAAGAGCTCCAGGGAATCGTCGGCGAGACCATCGGCCCTAGCGACTGGCGGACCGTGACCCAGGAGATGATCGACAGCTTCGCCGACATCTCGGGCGACCACCAGTGGATCCACGTCGACGTGGAGCGGGCCAAGCAGGAGAGCCCCTTCGGCGGTCCGATCGCCCACGGCAACCTCACCCTGTCGACCATCGACGGCTTCCGCGACGGGCTCATGCAGCAGGAGGGGTTCAAGCTGGGCGTCAACTACGGCTGGAACAAGGTGCGCTTCCCAGCGCCGGTGCCCGTGGACTCGAACATCCGCGCGTCGATCGAGATCTCCTCCGTCGACGAGGTGGGCGACGGCTGGTACCAGGTCGTCCAGCGCTGGACGGTGGAGCTCGAAGGCGGCGAGAAGCCCGTCTGCGTGGCCGACTCGGTCACGCGCGTGCTCGCCTAGGGCGGGCCTAACCTCAAGGGTGCCCTGAGCACCACCGACAGAGCCGAACCGCAGAGCCGAGCCGAGCGCGTCCGCCAGGCGCGCCTCGCCCTGCCCGACGCCCCCGGCGTCTACCTGTTCAAGGACGACCGGGGCAAGGTCATCTACGTCGGCAAGGCCACCTCGATCCGCAAGCGCGTGGGCGGCCACTTCTCGAAGGCCGGCAATCGCGGCCAGATGGAGATGACAGCCGCGGTGACGGACTTCGACTTCGTGGTCACCGAGACCGAAGCCGAGGCGCTGCTGGCCGAGCAGAACTTCATCAAGCGCCACCGGCCGCGCTTCAACGTCCGGCTGCGCGACGACAAGTCCTACCCCTACATCGCTGTGTCGATGGAGGAGGAGTATCCGCGCGTCTTCTTCACCCGCGAGAAGCACCGCACCAAGCGCGTCTACTTCGGACCCTTCTCCAGCGCCAAACGCGTGCGCGAGACGCTCGAGCTGCTGGGCAAGGTGTTCCAGTACCGCACCTGTCAGGGCGCCGAGCCCGGGCGCCTGTCCGGCAGCCCCTGTCTGGACTACTACATCAAGCGCTGCCAGGCCCCCTGCGTCGGCTACGTGTCCAAGGAGGAGTACCGCGAGAACATCGAGACGATCATCGCCTTCCTCTCTGGGCGCTACCGCCAGATCGAGAAGGAGCTCGAGCGGGGCATGAGGGCGGCGTCGGCCGACCAGGAGTTCGAGGCCGCCGCCCAGCTGCGCAACAAGCTCCGGGCCGTGCGCTCGCTGCTGGAGCGTCAGCGGGTGACCAACGAGTCGGTCGGCACCCTGGACGCCGTGGCCGTCGCCGCCGAGGACACGGCGGCCAACGCCCAGGTGTTCCAGGTCCGCGACGGGATCCTGGCCGACCGCCAGAGCTTCTACCTGGAGAACGAGGCGGGTCGCGAGGAGCCCGAGGTGCTCGAGGAGTTCCTGCTCCAGTACTACGCCAGCGCCATGTCGATCCCGCCGCGGATCGTCGTCCCCCACGGCCTGGAGGACAGCCGGGCAATGGAGCTGGCCCTGGCCGAGCGCCGCGGCGGCCCCGTGGAGGTTCGTCCCTCCGAGCGCGGCGACAAGCGGCGCATCTTCGAGCTGGCCCAGCGCAACGCGCGGCTGGCCCTGGACCAGGACCGGCTCCGGTCCGAGCGCAGCCGCACGCGCCGCGTCGAGGCCCTCGAGGGACTGCAGAGGGAGCTCGAGATGACCCAGCTGCCGATGCGGATCGAGTGCTTCGACATCTCCAACCTGGGCGAGACCCACACCGTCGCGTCGATGGTGGTGTTCGAGGGCGGCGGGCCGAAGAAGTCCGACTACCGCCGCTTCGGCATCCGCGGGGCGGCCCAGGACGACTTCGCGGCCATGGCCGAGGTGCTCCAGCGCCGCGTGGCCCAGTACCGCGCCCAGCAGGAGCTGTCGCCCCATGAGAAGGAGTACGACGCCTCCTTTGCCTCGCTCCCGGCCCTGATCGTGATCGACGGCGGCAAGGGCCAGCTGTCGGCCGGCCTGAAGGAGCTGCGCGAGCTCACCGAGCTCGGCACCACCGTGGTGAGCCTGGCCAAGCGGATCGAGGAGGTGTTCGTCCCCGGTCGGCGCGCGCCGCTGGTGATGAGCCACGACTCCGCGCCGCTGCAGCTGCTGCAGCGCATCCGCGACGAGGCGCACCGGTTCGCGATCGAGTTCCACCGCGGCCGGCGCGACAAGGCGATGACCCGCTCCTTCCTGGACGACCTGCCGGGCATCGGCCCCACCCGCAAGCGGGCGATCCTCGAGCACTTCGGCACCCCCGAGCGGATCCTGGCCGCGAGCCGCGAGGAGCTGGCGGGCGTGCCCGGGCTACCCGGCAAGACGGCCCGCGAGGTCCACCAGCACCTCCACCGGGTCGACTGAGGGTTGCGCTAGAAAGGCGGCATGCGGGACTTCGTCGTGATCACGGGGTTCTCGGGGGCCGGGAAGTCCCAGGCGATGGCCTGCTTCGAGGACGCCGGCTACTTCTGTGTAGACAACCTCCCGCCCGAGATGCTCGGCCAGCTGGCCGACCTGTTCGAGCACGAGGGATCAGGGGTCCAGCGCGCCGCGGTGGTATGCGACGTGCGCGGGGGCGACTTCTTCGAGGGACTGGTGAAGGTGCTCGACGACCTCGTGGCGCGCGGCGTGCCCCACCGGCTGCTGTTCCTGGCCGCGGGCGAGGACGTGCTGATCAACCGCTACAAGGAGACCCGCCGCCGCCACCCGCTGTCGGCCGACGCGGTCAGCGAGATCGATCCCACCGGCGGGGCGATCATCAGGGCCATCGCCGCCGAGCGTGCCCTGCTCGCGCCCCTGCGGGCCCGCGCCGACGTGTCCATCGACACCTCCGATTTCAGCGCCGCCCGGCTGCGCAAGGTGGTGGCGGACAAGATGCTGCCGCGCGGCAGCGTGGGCAAGCTCGCCGTCACCTTCCTGACCTACGGGTTCAAGCACGGCGCCCCACGCGACGCCGACCTGCTCTTCGACGTCCGCTTCCTGCCCAACCCCCACTACGAGGACGACCTGCGCCCCCTCACCGGCCTGGACGAGCCCGTGCGCGCCTTCGTCGAGTCCTCCGACGGCATAGCCGAGTTCTACGACCACCTCACGCCGCTTTTGGACTACCTGCTGCCCCAGTACGAGCGCGAGGGCAAGGCCCACCTGACCGTGGGAATCGGCTGCACCGGCGGCCGCCACCGGTCGGTGGTGATAGCCGAGCACCTGGCCCGCCTCTACGGAGACGGCGGGGCCTATCTGGTCGACCTGGTCCACCGAGACATCGAGAAGGCACCTCGCCGCCCGTGACAGGGTAAGAGGTAGATTTCGCTCCGCCGCACAGCACTTCTCGACGAAAGGACCGCCCCCATGGCCCTCAAGGCCGGCATCAACGGCTTCGGACGCATCGGCCGCAACGTCTTCCGCGCCGCCTACGAGCGCGGCGCCGACGTCGAGTGGGTCGGGTTCAACGACATCACCGACAACGAGACGCTCGCCCACCTGCTCAAGTACGACTCGATCCTGGGGCCGTTCGGGGGCAGTGTGGAGGCCACGGACACCGGCCTGGTGATCGACGGCACGGAGATAAAGGTCTCCGCCGAGCGCGATCCCGCCGACCTTCCCTGGGGCGACCTGGGTGCCCAGGTGGTGGTGGAGTCGACCGGCCTGTTCACCAAGCGCGACGACGCCGCCAAGCACCTGCAGGCCGGCGCCGAGAAGGTGATCATCTCGGCTCCCGCCACAGAGCCGGACGTGACGCTGGTGCTGGGCGTGAACGACGACGCCTACGACGTGGACTCCCACCACGTGATCTCCAACGCCTCCTGCACCACCAACTGTCTCGGCCCCGTGGCGCGCGTGCTCCACGACGCGGTGGGGATCGAGTCGGGCGTGATGACCACGATCCATGCCTACACCGCCGACCAGCGCCTGCACGACGCCCCGCACAAGGACCTCCGGCGCGCCCGGGCGGCGGCGCTGAACCTGGTGCCGGCCTCCACGGGAGCGGCCAAAGCGATCGGCATCGTGATGCCCGAGCTGAACGGGAAGCTGAACGGCTTCGCCATACGCGCCCCCGTGCCCACTGGCTCGGTGGTCGACCTGGTCTTCCAGGCCTCGCGCGACGTGACGCCCGAGGAGATCAACGAGGCGATCGCCTCCAAGGCGGACACCGGTGCGCTCGAGGGCATCCTCCAGTACACCGAGGACCCGATCGTCTCCTCGGACATCGTCCACTCGCCGTACTCGTCGATCTTCGACTCCAAGTTGACGATGGTGCTCCAGGGCCGCACCGTGAAGGTGATCTCCTGGTACGACAACGAGTGGGGCTACTCCAACCGCGTGGTCGACCTCACCGAGCGCGTGCTGACGGGCCTCGGCGCGCCCGTCGCCTGAGGCGTGGCCGCCGATACCGGGCCGGCGCTCGGGAAGAGGACGGTCCGTGACCTGGACCTGAGCGGTGGAGAGCGCGTGCTCGTGCGCGTGGACTTCAACGTGCCGCTCGAGGCGGGCGAGATCACCGACGACTCGCGCATCCGGGGCGCGCTGCCCACGATCGAGCTGCTGCGCGACGCGGGCACCCGGCTGATCCTCTGCTCGCACCTGGGCCGGCCCGAGGACCGTGAGCCCGAGACCTCGCTGAAGCCGGCGTCGCGGCGTCTCTCCGAGTTGCTGGACGCGCCCGTGCAACAGGCCGCCGACGTGGTCGGCGAGGACGCCCGGGCCAAGGCCGAGGCACTCGAGCCGGGCGACGTGCTCGTCCTGGAGAACACACGCTGGGAGCCGGGGGAGACCGACGACGCACCGGATCTCTCTCGCGCGCTCGCCGCGCTGGCCGACGTCTACGTGGACGACGCCTTCGGCGCCGCGCACCGCGCCCACGCCAGCACGCACGGCGTCGCCGAGCACCTGCCGGCGGTGGCGGGACTGCTCCTGGAGCGCGAGGTGGTCACCCTGCGCGGCATCGTTGAGGCCCCCCAGAGACCGCTCGTGGTCATCCTCGGCGGCGCCAAGGTGTCGGACAAGATCGCCCTGATCGACCGCTTCCTGGACGTGGCCGACTCGCTGCTGATCGGCGGCGCGATGTGCTTCTCCTTCTTCCGCGCGCAGGGCAAGCCGACTGGCGACTCGCTGGTCGAGGAGGACGGGATCGATCTGGCCCGCAAGGCCCTCGACCGGGCCGCCGGAGGCGATACCGCGCGCCTGGCCCTGCCCACCGACCTGGTGCTGGCCGACGCCTTCGCCGCCGACGCCGACCGGCGCGAGGAGGAGGGCGTCGACGTGCCCGACGGCTGGATGGGGCTGGACGTGGGACCGCGGACGGTGGAGGCCTACGCCCGCGCGATCGCCGAGGCGGGCACCGTGTTCTGGAACGGCCCGATGGGCGCCTTCGAGATGGAGCCCTTCGCCGCGGGAACCCGTGGCGTGGCCGAGGCCGTGGCCGACGCCGGCGGAACCACCGTGGTCGGCGGGGGCGACTCGGCGGCCGCACTGGCGGAGTTCGGGCTGGCCGACCGGGTAAGCCACCTATCGACCGGCGGCGGAGCCGCGCTGGAGCTGCTCGAGGGCAAGCCGCTGCCCGGAGTGGAGGTTCTCGACGATGCCTGATATCGATCGTGCGCAGCCGGCCGAGCCGGCAGCTTCGCCAACGGCGCGCAGAAAGTACATAGCCGGCAACTGGAAGCTGTGGGGCACCCGCGCCCAGGCCACGGAGTACTGCGAGCGGCTGCTCACCCTGCTCCCGGACGCCTCCCGCCGCACCGCCGACGTGGGCCTGTTCGTGCCCTTCACCGCGCTGGAGACGGTGACCGCGGCGCTCGAGGGCTCAGGCGTGACCGTGGGGGCCCAGGACATGAGCGCGGCCGAGGATGGCGCCCACACGGGCGAGGTGTCGGCGGCGATGCTGCTCGAACTCTCGGCCACGGCGGTGCTGCTGGGCCACTCCGAGCGGCGCCAGCACAACGGCGAGACCGATCGCGCGCTGCAGGACAAGGTGCCCGCCGCGCTGGACGCCGGCCTGGAGCCGATCCTCTGTGTGGGTGAAACCGAGGAGGAGCGCGAGGCGGGCGAGATGGAGCGCAAGCTGCGCCACCAGGTGGGCGAGGCGCTGGAGAACGTGCCCGAGGAGCGGCTGGCCGGGGTGACCGTGGCCTACGAGCCGATCTGGGCGATCGGCACCGGCCGCGTCGCCACGCCCGAGCAGGCCCAGGAGGCGATCGGCTTCGTGCGCGCGCTCGTGGGCGGGCGCTCGGAGGAGGCCGCCCAGCAGGTGCGGGTCCTGTACGGGGGGTCGGTCAAGCACGACAACGCGGCCGAGATCCTGGCCCAGCCCGACGTCGACGGCGCGCTCGTGGGAGGAGCCAGCCTCGATCCGGAAGGCTTCGCGCGCATCACCGCCGCGGCTGAGCGATGAAGACCTTCCCCAAGGTCTGCCTGGTAGTGCTCGACGGCTGGGGACTGGCCGAGCCGGGCCCCGGCAACGCCGTCTCCCAGGCCGACACGCCCGTGTTCGACGAGCTCTGGGATAGCCACCCCCACACCCAGCTGACCGCCCAGGGGCCGTCCGTGGGCCTGCCCGAGGGGCAGATGGGCAACTCGGAGGTCGGCCACCTGAACCTCGGCGCCGGCCAGATCGTGGCCCAGGACCTCAAGCGAATCGACGACGCCATCGCCGACGGCTCCTTCTTCGACAACGAGGTGCTCGAGCAGGCCTGCGCCGCGGCCCGCGACTCGGGCCGCCTGCACCTGCTCGGGTTGGTGTCCGAGGGCGGCGTGCACGCCAGCATGGACCACCTGAGGGCGTGCATCGAGCTGGCCGACCGCGAAGATGTGCCCGACCTCGTCCTGCACGCGTTCACCGACGGCCGCGACACACTGCCGGACTCCGGTGCCGGCTACCTCGAGACCGTCGAGGGCTGGCTCTCAGAGCACGGCGGCCGCGTGGCCGACGTGACCGGGCGCTACTTCGCCATGGACCGCGACCACCGCGAGGAACGGACCCGGGCGGCCTTCGACGCCCTGGTCAACGGGGAGGCCGAGGGTGGCCACCACGACTACGCCGCCGACGCGGTGCGCTCGGCCTACGAGCGCGACGAGACCGACGAGTTCGTCAAGCCGAGCCTGGTGGGGGAGGAGGGCACGATCCGCGCCGGCGACTCGGTGCTGTTCTTCAACTTCCGCCCCGACCGCGCGCGCCAGCTCACCGAGAAGCTGACCACGGCGCTGGACCTGCACTTCGCCACGCTGGCCCAGTACCAGGAGGACTGGACCCTGCCGGTGGCCTTCCCGCCCCAGCGCCCACAGGTCACGCTGGCCTCCCTGCTGGCCGACCGTGGCCTGCGCCAGCTGCACGTGGCCGAGACCGAGAAGTACGCCCACGTGACCTACTTCTTCAACGGCGGAGAGGAGCACGAGCACCAGGGCGAGGACCGCTTCCTCGTCGACTCCCCGCGCGACGTGCCCACCTACGACCACAAGCCCGAGATGAGCGCCCGCGCCGCGGCCGGCACCTTCGTCGAGCACTGGGGAAACGGGGACTACGACTTCGGCGTGATCAACTTCGCCAACGCCGACATGGTCGGGCACACCGGCGTGATCGAGGCCGCGGTGACGGCCGTGGAGACCGTGGACGGCTGTCTGGGCGAGGTGCTGGACGCGGTCCGCGGCTCGGGTGGCGCCTGCATCGTCACGGCCGACCACGGCAACGCGGACCACATGCTCGAGCCCGACGGCTCGCCTAACACCGCGCACTCGCTCAATCCGGTCCCGCTGCTGGTCACACCCGAGGCCGGCCCGCTGCGCGACGGGGGCATCCTGGCCGACGTCGCACCGACCGTGCTGGCGCTCCTGGGCCAGGAGCAACCCGAGGAGATGACCGGGGAGAACTTGATACGGGGCCCCTCCGACACCGAGAAGTAGCCTCCGGGGGCCGATGGCCCCCTTCGAGATCGTCGCCCGCGCGGGGTCGGCCCGCGCGGGCGTCCTTTCCCTGGCCCACGGCAGCGTCGCCACGCCGGCCTTCGTCCCGCTGGCCTCGAACGGGAGCGTGCGCGGCCTCGATGCCCCTGAGGTGTCGGCGCTGGGCTACGAGATGGTGCTGGGCAACACCTTCCACCTGTTCATCACCCCGGGCCACGAGCACATAGCGGCGATGGGCGGCCTCCACTCGTTCATGGGCTGGGACGGGCCGATCATCACCGACTCCGGCGGGTTCCAGGTCTTCTCCATGGGCCACGGCTCGGTGGCCGAGGAGGTAAAGCGCCGGCGCGGCGCCAGTCAGAGCCGGATCATCGCGATCGAGGAGGAGGGCGTGACCTTCGCCTCCTACACCGATGGCGCGGAGCGGTTCATGGGACCGGAGACCTCGATGGAGGTCCAGGCCGCGCTTGGGTCGGACATCGCGCTGGCCTTCGACGAGTGCACCCCCTTCCACGTGGACCGGGCCTACACGCTGCGCTCCATGGAGCGCACCCACCGCTGGCTGGAGCGCTGCGTGTCCTGGCACGCCGTCAACGCGCCCGAGGACCAGCTGCTCTACGGGATCGTGCAAGGCGGTGTGGAGCAGGACCTGCGCGCGGAGTCGGTGACCGCCGTGGCCGGCGCCGGCGTGGACGGCATCGCCATCGGCGGCAGCCTCGGCCAGGACAAGGAGCAGATGGGCCAGGTGCTCGGCTGGTCGGTCGCGGGGCTTCCCGACGAGCCGCCTCGCCACCTGCTCGGCATCGGCGACGTCGACGACATCGTCCACGCCGTGGGCATGGGAATCGACACCTTCGACTGCGCTACGCCCACCCGGCTCGCCCGCCACGGCACCGCGCTGATCGCAGACCCCGCGCGGCGCTGGCGGCTGGATCTGGCCAAGGCGGAGTCACGTGGCAGTGGGCGGCCGATCGCGCCCGACTGCCCCTGTCCGGCCTGCACCGGGCACACCCGCGACTACCTGCACTATCTGGCCCGCGGGCGCGAGCTCACCGGGGGGCGCCTGCTGACGTTGCACAACCTCACCTTCATGGCCGCGCTGATGGAGGGGATCCGGGCGGCGATCGCCGAGGGCCGCTGGGAGGCCCACGCGGAGCGGATCCTGGGCGGCGCGTCGCCCTACGAGGTCCTCAGCGGGAGTTCTGGCGCAGGAACTGCTTGACGCCGTCGATCTGCTGGTGCACGTCGGGGCGATCGACCGCCCGCGGGCCCGAGCTGCCCCCGGGGGAGGACAGGGCCAGCGCCACGGCGGCCACGGCCACCAGCACCGCCAGCGCCGCGAGCATCAGACCCAGGCGCCGGTTGCGCCGGCGGTGGCGGTCGGCCTTCGAGGGCTCGGCGGCCGGCGCGGCCGGATGGACGCCGGTGGGCTGGCGACGAGAGACCGGGGCGGGCGCGCCCGCCGTGCCGCCGGCCCGCCGGCGCATGGCGCGGGTGGCCTCTGTCTGGCCCATCGCGCGGGTCGCGTCGGTCAGGTCGAGCGGAGCGGCTGTCGCCGCCAGCATCCGCGTGGAGTCGGTCACCTCGCCGTGCAGCCCGGCGTCGAGGGCCTGGGCCATGTCCAGCGTGGTGGAGTAGCGGGCGTAGGGCTCGCGGGCCAGCGAGACCCTGATCGCGCGGTCAAGCTCCGGCGGCACCTCGGGCCGGTGGACGGTGATCGGCTCCACCGTCTCCTCCTGCTGCTTGAGCGCCAGCTCGGTGAGCGAGGAGTACTCGTGCGGCAGCCGGCCGGCCAGGAACTGGTAGGCGCACACGCCCAGCGAGTAGATGTCCGACGCCGGGCCGGCCTCCTCGCCGCGGGCCTGCTCGGGCGAGAGGTACGCGGCGGTGCCCAGCACAGAGCCGACCTGGGTGATGCGGGTCTGCTCGGCCGCCTTGGCGATGCCGAAGTCCGCGAGCTTGGTGGAACGCGAGTCGCCCGAGATGAGCAGGTTCCCCGGCTTGACGTCGCGGTGGACCACGCCGGCGCGGTGGGCGTAGTCGAGGCCGTGGCAGGCGTCGCGGACGATCCGGATCGCCTCGTCCAGGTCGAGGCGCTTCTCGTCGCGCAGGATGTCGGCCCCCGACGGGCCGTCCACATACTCCATGACGATGTAGTGGCGGTGCGAGCCGGGGTCCTCGCCCGAGTCGAAGACCTGCACCACGTTGGGGTGCTGGAGCCGGGCAGCCGCCAGCGCCTCGCGGCGGAAGCGGGCCACGAAGTCCTCATCCTCGGCCAGGTGCTCGGCCAGCAGCTTGATGGCCACCGGGCGCTCGAGCACGGTGTCGTTGGCCAGGAAGACGGTCGACATGCCCCCGGCGCCCAGCCGGCGGTCCAGGCGATAGCGCCCGGCGATCTCGCTCGGCGCGGCCATCAGTCGCCGCCTCCTCCGGAGGGCGCCTGGGTGCCGCCCCCGTTGCCGTTGCCCCCTAGCGGCTTGGAGCCGCCGTTTCCCTTGTCCTTCGGCTTCTTCTGCTCCTGGGGGGTGGTGGCCGGCGGCGTGGTCTCGGTCGGCGTCGTCTCCGGGGGAGTGGTCACCGGCGGTTGGGTCACCGGCGGCGCGGTCTCGGTCGGGGTGGTCTGCGTGTCGGTCTGGGGGGCCACGTCGCGGCAGCCGTCCTTGGTGAGCTGCTGGAGGTTGGTGAAGCTCGTCGTCACGGCGTCGCGGAGCTTGGGGTCGACATCCTGGGGCAGGGCGTCGATCGTGCGGCTGACCGCGCCGAAGGAGTCGCTCTGGATGTCGGCGCAGGCGCCCTGGTTGTGGTTGGCCTTGGCGTCGTCGTAGCGGCGCTGGATCTCGTTCAGCCGCTGGGTCAGCTCGCTGACCGAGGACCGGGGCAGCTTCGTGCCGCCCGAGTCGTTCGAGGAGCCACAGCCGGCGGCGCCGAGCGCTGCGGCGGCCAGTAGGACGGCCGGGAGATGTCGAGGGTGGAGGGTCACTGTCCCAAGTAGAGCCGTTCGCCCAGGCCCATGGGCAGACCTGCCTTCTCGATGGCCCCGGCGGCCTCCGCCACCGGGTACTCGACCCGCCGCCACTGGGCGGTCCAGCGCTCGGAGTCGAGCAGGAGCCAGGCGGCTCGGGGGTCTCCGTCTCTAGGTTGGCCCACGCTGCCTGGGTTTACCAGCCAGTCGCCCTCGGAGAGGTCGTGGGTTGTGTCGCCCGCCACCGCCTCGCCCTCCATCCGCCCGTCACGGCGGGTGAAGCGCAGGGCCACGTGGCTGTGGCCGATCGCTCCGACCCGCACGGGCATCACGTCCATGCACTCGGCCGCCTGGGAGCCCGACAACACGTACTCCCACACCGGGTCGCGCGGGCTGGCGTGGTAGAGGCCCACGACCTCTCCTTCGTGGTCGGCACCGGTGCCCACCGCCTGGGTCTCGTCGTCGGCGGTCAGGCTGGCCAGGAAGTCCAGCGTGGAGCGCTGCGCGTGCTCGCGGGTCCAGCGCGCGGCTAGGGCGGCGTGGGGGGAGAAGTCGGAGATGTCGATGTGGTCGATCACGCCCAGATCGTGGTTGCCGGCCAGGCAGACGTCGCAACGCTGCGACACCAGCTCGACGCACTCGTCGGGCTGGGCGCCGTATCCGACCATGTCGCCCAGGCACCAGAGCGCGCCGGGCTCGACCCGGTCCACGTCCTCGAGCACCGCCCGCAGGGCGGGAAGGTTCCCGTGCACGTCTGAAAGCACCGCGATTCTCAAGGGGTCACCGTTAGGGTCCGGGAAATGGCAAGTCCTCGCTTGCGGCTACCGCTCGCCCTCGTGACGACGGTGGTCGCGGCCGGGGCGGCCACCGTCATCCTGCGGCCCCGGAGCGGCCTGATCGATCCGGCCGCGGTAGACCTCACAGCCTACTTCAGGGCCGCCCAAGTCGAGCGGGCGAGGGACTTCGCCGATACCCAGCGGCTGATCGGGCTGGCCGAGCTGGGCGTCTCCGCGGTGGTCCTGGGCGTGCTCGCGCTGCGGCCGCCCCGGACCGTTCGGGGCGCCTTGGCCCGGCTGGAGCGCCGGCCCCTGCTCGGCGGGGCCGGCGCGGGAGCCGCTATCTCGGTATTGCTGACGGTGGCCGGCCTGCCGCTGGCCCTGTGGGGCCACGAGCGGGCGGTGGACTACGGGCTGTCCACCCAGTCGCTGGGCCCCTGGCTCGGCGACGCGGCCAAGTCCACTGGTCTGGGCGCCTTCTTCGCCGCGCTCGGTGGCGCCCTGGCCGTGGGCCTGACCCGGCGCTTCCCGCGTCGGTGGTGGATCCCGGCGGGCGGTGTCGTGGTGGGGCTGGCGGTGCTCAGCACCTACCTCGCGCCCGTGGTGATCGACCCGCTGTTCAACCGCTTCGAGCCGCTGCCCCGCGGGCCCCTGCGCGGCGAGGTGCTGCGCCTCGCCGACCGCGCGGGGGTGGACGTAGGGCAGGTCTACCGGATAGACGCCAGCCGCCGCACGACCGCGATCAACGCCTACGTGGTCGGGCTGGGCCACACCAAGCGGGTGGTGATCTACGACAACCTGATCGACGACTACCCGCCGGACCAGGTGCGCAGCGTGGTGGCCCACGAGCTCGGCCACGTGCACGACAGGGACCTGCCCCGCGGGCTGCTCTGGGTGCTGATCGTCGCCTTCCCCGGGGCGTGGCTGGTGCAGGGCCTCAGCGAGCGGGTCGTCAGGGCGCGTGGCGCACCAGCCGCGCTACCCGGGCTGGCGCTTGCCCTGGGCGTGGTGGCCTTCGGCCTGACGTGTGCCGGAAACGCGCTGTCGCGGCCGGTGGAGGCGCACGCCGACGCCTTTGCCCTGCGCCTGACCGACGACCCGAAGGCCTTCATCGCGCTCGAGCGCAGCCTGGCCGTGCGGAACCTGTCCGACCCGGACCCACCCGGGGCCTACCAGCTGCTGTTCGGCACCCACCCGACCACGAAGGAGCGGATCGGCTTCGGGGAGGCCTGGAAGGCGGGGGCGGGGCGTTAGGAGCCGGAGCGGCCCGACTCGTCGTCGTTGTCGAACTCGGGGAGGTTCTTGATCCCCTCGCGCGTCTGCCACTTGGAGAAGTTGTCCTCCATGGCGTCGATCAGCTCGCGCATGAAGCGGGGGGAGAGGTTGATCCGGGAGACGACCACGCCCGGCACGGCCTCCTCCTCGACCTCGTGGTCCACGCGCGCGAAGGTCACGGTGAACTCGTAGTCGGAGTGGCTCACGTTGGCGAAGTTCGCGTAGTGGCCCGCCATGACCTCGGGGTCGGCGTGGATGTCGTACTGCTTCTCGTCTCCTTGCTCTGGCACGGTTCGGAGTATCGCACCGTTGGCCCGGCCCGACCCGTGAAGATCGTCGTCCTGGCCGTGGGCCGCCTGCGCCCGCCCTACGCCGACGACGTGCAGCACTACCGCAAGCTGCTGGCCGGTCACGCGCGCATCGAGCTGGTCGAGCTCAAGGCCGACGACCAGGTGCCCCGGCGGATCCCGCAGCGCAGCTTCACGGTGCTGCTGGACGCCGGCGGCAGGGCCTTCGACTCCGAGGGCTTTGCCGGCTTCCTCGAGCAGCGCCGCCAGTCGGGCGTCGACCTGTGCTTCGTGGTCGGCGGCCCGCGCGGCCATACCGAGGCCGAGGGGGACATGTCGTTGTCGCTGGGGCCGATGACGCTGCCCCACCAGCTGGCCCGCGTGGTGCTGCTCGAGCAGATCTACCGCGGGCACAAGATCCTGGCCAGGGAGCCCTACCACTACTGACGCGAGGCCCTCGTGGCCCGTCACTAGATTCCCCGGGCGATGACCGACCCCGCCTCCGACCTCGCCCAGCAGGTAGCCGAAGCGGCCTCGGGCCTGGTCGACGGGCCCGTGCAGCCGTCCTCGCTGGAGCGGCCCCCCAAGCCCGAGCTGGGCGACTACTCCACCAACGCGGCGATGCTGCTCACCCGCTCGCTGGGCGAGCAGCCGCGCCAGATCGCCCAGCGGCTGGGCGCGGTGCTTACCGAGCGGCTGGGCGAGGACCTGGACCGCGCCGAGGTGGCCGGGCCGGGCTTCTTGAACCTGTTCATGTCGGACGGCTGGTACGCGCGCTCGATCGCCGCGGTGATCGCCGCCGGCGAGGACTACGGACGCGGGCCTGGGGGCGAGCGCGTGCTGGTGGAGTTCGTGAGCGCCAACCCGACCGGTCCGACCACGGTGGCCTCCGCCCGCCACGCCGCCTACGGGGACTCACTCTCGCGCGTGCTCGAGATGGCCGGCCACACGGTGGCCCGCGAGTACTACGTGAACGACGCCGGCACCCAGATCGAGCGCTTCGGGGCCTCCATCGCCGCCCGCGGGCGGGGCGAGGAGCCGCCCGAGGACGGCTACCGGGGGGCCTACGTGGGCGAGCTGGCCGCGCGCATCGACGGCGCGGACGCCCTCGATGCGGCCGAGTTGGCGCGCCGCGGGGTCGCGCTGATGCTGGAGGGGATCGAGGCGACGCTCGAGCGCTTCGGTGTGCACATGGACCGCTTCGCGCGCGAGAGCGAGAACCACCGGCGCGGCGCCGTGCAGGCCGCGATCGAGCGCCTGGGGGAGCGCGGACACGTCTACCGACAGGACGACGCCACCTGGCTGCGCACGACCTCCTTCGGCGACGACAAGGACCGCGTGCTGGTGCGCTCCACCGGCGAGCTGACCTACTTCGGCGCCGACATCGCCTACCACGAGGACAAACGCGAGCGCGGCTATGACCGCGCGATCGACGTGCTCGGGGCCGACCACCACGGGTACGTGGGGCGCATCACCGCGGTGTGGGAGGCGCTCGGAGGCACGCCGGGCACGCTCGAGGTCGTGATCATGCAGCTGGTCAACCTGCTCGAGGGCGGCGTGCGCGCGCAGATGTCGAAGCGCGCCGGCGCGATCGTCCCCCTCGACGACCTGCTCGACGACATCGGCGTGGACGCGACCCGCTGGTTCCTGCTCGAGCGCAGCCACGACACCACGCTCGACCTCGACCTCGACCTCGCTCGACGCCAGAGCCAGGACAACCCGGTCTACTACGCCCAGTACGCCCACGCCCGGATCGCCAGCATCCTGCGCCGGGCGGGCGAGGAGCGCGTGGCCGAGGCCCTGAGCGCCGACGTGGCCGCCAGCTCCGAGCACCTGCACCCGTCGGCCCGCGCGCTGGTCAAGCGCCTGGCCGCCTTCGGCGCCGAGGTGCGCGAGGCGGGCAAGCGCCGCGCGCCGCACCGGATGACCACCTACGCGACCGAGGTGGCCCAGGACTTCTCCGCCTTCTACCGCGACTGCAAGGTGGTGGGCGCTGCCGAGGAGGGCGGCGACGAGCAGCTGCGGATCGCGCTCAGCGAGGCCACGCGCCGGGTGATCGCCCGCTCGCTCGACCTACTGGGGGTATCCGCCCCGCAGGAGATGTAGCCTGGCGGATCGCAACTTCCGCCGTCCGCCCGCGTTGACCCCTTCCAAGTGAGAAGAATGCCCCGACTCCTCCTGCCGTGCCTTCTTGCCCTGGTCGCCCTCGCGGCCCTGCCCAGCGCCGCGAGCGCTGGCGCGCGCCAGATGTCGATCGTCGAGGACGACGCCATCCTGCTCGGCCTGACCAAGCACGACCCGGACAAGGCGATGGCCGAGGTCAAGTACCTGGGCGCCGACGCCGTCCGCGTCTTCGTGGTGTGGGGACGCACCGCGCCCGGCGCCAAGAGCCGCACCGTTCCGGCCGGCTTCGACGGCGCCGACCCCAACTCGGCGGGCTACGACTGGACCATCTATGACCAGTTCATTCAGCGTGCGCGCCGCCACGGCCTCAAGGTCATCCTGTCGCTCTCGGGGGGCGCCATCCCCTACTGGGCCTCCAATCAGCCCAGCAAGTGCCCGCACTACATCGGCGGCTACCGCAACCTCGGCAAGTCGTGCATGTGGAAGCCCAACGGTCCCAAGTTCCGCGACTTCGCACACGCCGTGGGCTCGCGCTACCGCGGCCAGGTGGCCTACTACTCGATGTGGAACGAGCCCAACCTGGAGCACTACCTGTACCCGCAGTATCAGCGCACCAAGTTCGGGACGATCGACCTGGGCGGCAAGCAGCTGCGCGAGCTCTGGACCGCCGGCTACCGCGGCGTGACCAGCGCCGATCCGGCCGCCCGGCGCCACGTGCTGTTCGGTGAGACCTCGGCCATCTCCTCGCCCATGGACACGCTCTACTCGGCCCTCTGCCTGAACCAGAACGGCAAGCCCTACACGGGCCGGATGAAGAAGGCGCAGGGCTGCTCCAAGCCCAAGGCGCTGCCGATCGGCGGCCTGGCCGTGCACCCCTACAACAAGGACGCGACGGGCAACGTCTTCACCCGTTCGTTCACCAAGGACTCGATGGCGATGGCCTACCTCTCGCGCGCCACGCGCGTCCTGCGGACGGCTGAGCGCTACCACCGCATCCCCAAGGGCAAGGGCGTCTGGATCACCGAGTTCGGCTTCCAGTCCAATCCGCCCGACCACCGCTACGGGCTCAACCTGCAGAGTCAGGCGCGCGCCCTCAATGAGTCCGACCGGCTGTTCTTCGGGGATCCCCGCGTGCGGGCCATCTCCCAGTTCGAGCTCTACGACGCGCCCGAGCTGCGGCACGAGGACGTCTACAACACGGGTCTGCGCGCGATCGACGGCAAGCTCAAGCCGGCCTGGAGCGCCTACCGCATGCCGCTCGTGGTCACCCGGCTCGCCGGAAACCAGGTCGAGGTATTCGGGCAGGTCCGCCCGGCCAAAAAGCGCACCCGCGTCGCGCTGTTCGCGGGGCGCAAGGGGGCCAAGGCCAAGCGCGTGGGCAGCCCTGCCACCAACCGCTCGGGCTACTTCCGCATCCGGCTGAAGCGCGGCAGCGCGGCCACGCTGCGCTATCGCTTCACCTGGCCCAGCCCCAACGGCGAGACGTTCTCCAGTCGCACAGCCACGGCCGGTCGCACGATCAAGTACCGCGAGAGGCCCTAAACCAAGGAACGGGAGGCACCGGGATGGTGTTCTCGAAGGCAGGGCGCATAGGCCGGATCCTGACGTTGACCTTGGTCGCACTGGCCCTCGCGGCCGGGGCGGCACAGGCCAGCACGCGCCAGTTCTCGATCATCGAGGACGACGCGGTGTTCCTGGGGCTGACCGGGCGCAGCCCCGACGCGGCGCTCGCCGAGTCGAAGGGACTGGGCGCCGACGCCGTCCGCGTGGTGGTCTCCTGGCGCCGGGCCGCGCCCTACAGCGCCAACCGCACCCTGCCCGCCGGGATCGACGCCTCCGATCCGCGCGCCGGCTACGACTGGAGCGGCCCCGACGCCGCGGTCTCGCGGGCGCGCGCACACGGCCTGAAGGTCATCCTCGACCTCTCTCCGTCGATCCCCTACTGGGGCTCCAGCGAGCCGAACCGCTGTCCCCATCCCATCGGTGGGCACCCCAAGCTGGGCCTGGGCTGCTTCTGGAAGCCCGACGCCCGCAAGTTCGGCCGGTTCGCCACCGCGGCGGCGCGCCACTACAAGGGCCGGGTGGCCTTCTACTCCATCTGGAACGAGCCGAACCTCGAGAACTACCTGTACCCGCAGTCGCAGAAGACCAAGTCGGGCACGGTCGACTTCGCCGCCAAGCGCTTTCGCGAGCTGTGGATCGCCGGCCACCGCTCGATCGCGCGCGTGGAGCCCAAGATGGGCAAGCGGGTCCTGTTCGGAGAGACCGCCGCGATCTCATCGCCGCGCGACACGCTCTACTCGGCGCTGTGCCTCAACCGCCGCGGGCGGCCCTACACCGGGGCGATGAAGCGGCTGCAGGGCTGCTCCAAGCCGGCCAAGCTGCCTATCGCCGGCCTGGCCGTGCACCCCTACAACCAGAGCGCGCTGGGCAACGTGTTCACGCGCTCGCCGACGGGCGCCTCGCTGACGATGGCCTACCTCAGCCGCGCCACGAGGCTGCTCAAGGTGGCCGAGAAATACAAGCGCGTGCCCAAGGGCCGCGGGATCTACGTGACCGAGACCGGCTTCCAGTCCCTGCCCGCCAACAGGCGTGGCCTCTCCCTGATCAGCCAGGCCCGTGCTCTGAACGAGTCCGACCGGCTCTTCTACGGCGATCCGCGGGTCAGGTCGACCGCCCAGTTCGAGCTCTTCGACGTTCCCGACGAGGGCGGCCAGGACATCTTCAACACCGGCCTGCGGCTCCAGGACGGCACCGCGAAGCCGTCGTTTGCCGCCTACCGACTGCCGCTGGTGGTCTCCCGCCTGGGCCGCAAGGGCACTGAGGTGTGGGGCCAGGTCCGGCCGGCACGCGGCCGCGCCCGGGCGGTGATCTCGGTGTCGCGCTCGGCGAAGGGCCCGTTCAAGCGGCTGCGCTCGGTGCGCACCAACTCGGCCGGCTACTACCGCTTCGTCACGCGCCGCAAGGGCGCCTCCGGGCTGCGCTACCGCGCGTCGTGGAAGCGCTTCCAGAGCCGCGTGGCCCAGCCCGGCCGGGCGATCAGGTATCGCCGCTAGAGGCCGCTGAAGAAGTTGATCCCGAGGTCGTCCATGAGGGACAGGGCCTCGGAGTTCAGCCGGGTCAGCTCGTTGGCGTAGAGCAGCACGCCCATCGCGATCAGCACCAGGCCCGAGAGCACGGTGATGGCCGCGTAGTGGTCGCGAAAGAAGCGGAAGAAGCCAGAGACCGACGAGTAGGCCAGCGCGCTGAGGATGAAGGGCACCGCCAGGCCCAGCGCGTAGAAGGCCAGCAGGATGCCGCCTTGGCCCACGTCGCCCTCGGTGCCCGCCGCGGTCAGGATCGCCCCCAGCGTGGGTCCCGTGCAGGGCAGCCAGGCCACGGCGAAGGCCAGCCCGGCCACGATCGGTCCGCCGGTCGAGGCCCGGGCCAGGAGCGCCTCGGGGCGCCACTCGCGGTTGAGCCGGCTCACGAACAGGGTGGCGATGAACAGGACACCGAGCACCACCAGCACCACGCCCGCGCCCTTCTGGAGCGCCAGCCGGTGGTCCTGGAGGGTGGACCCAAAGGCCGTGGCCGTCATCCCCAGCGCCATGAACATGACGGTGAAGGAGAGGCAGAAGAGCACCGCGGGACCGAGCACCTTGCTGCGTCCCCGGCCGGCCTGGATGTCGGCGAACGACACGCCGGAGATAGTGGACAGATAGCCGGGCACGAGCGGCAGCACGCAGGGCGAGATGAAGGAGATGAAGCCCACCGCGAAGGCCGCCAAGACGGTGGTGTTCACCTCGGCCAGGACGGTCACAGCTCGTACGAGTCGAGGTCGGACTGCAGCCGCCGCGAGGCCTCGGAGGAGGGGGCCGGGTCGCCCGAGGGAGCGGGGGTGATGCGGCGCCGGCGCCACTGCACGGCAGCGGCGCCCACGGCCCCGGCGCCGAGCACGACGGCCAGCACGGGAACGAGGTAGGCGGCCAGGCCGAAGCCGCTGTCGTCGGGGGTAGCGAGCACGCGGGGGCCGTACTCGGCCGCGAGCCGGTTCTTGACCTGGTCCTTGCTCCTGCACTGCTGTATCAGCCGCTGGATCAGCGCCCGCTCGCGGTTGGCCTGCGGCGCCTCGGTGGCCAGGCCGAGCGGCGTGCCGCAGACCACGCACATCACCTCGTCCTCCACGTCGGCCAGCGAGGTCCGGGGGCAGGCGGCGGCTGCGACACCCGGAATGAGCAGGCTGAGCGCCACGGCGAGCGCCACC
>JBBREO010000001.1:0-63605 GCA_038202855.1 Solirubrobacterales bacterium | reverse complement strand
TACCGCTATCCGCATCGACGGTGTCCACATCGCCCTGCCCTGGTGCCCCCACGAGCTGTGGCGTGGCGGCGCGAAGCCGGGGTTTGTCGCGGCCCAGGCCAGCAGCGCCAGGGCCGCGACGGCCACCAGCGAGAACACCAGCTCCGGGCTCGTGGCCGTGGCCGCGCCGCCGATCACCGGTCCCAGCAGCACGCCGAACAGCGCCGCCCCCAGCGCCGCGCCGATCGTCTGGCCACGGCGCGCGGGGGGCGTCGCGCCGATCAGCCAGGCCAGTCCGCCGGCCCATGCGCACGCCCCGCCGGCCCCCTGGACGAAGCGCGCCGCGTCGAGCAGCTCGATGCCATGGGCGTGGCCGAAGACGAGGCTGGTCGCGGCGATCAGGACGAGGCCGGTCGCCGTGGTCGCCTTGGGCCCGACCCTCCCGGCCAGCCAGCCCGCGGGCAGCGATGCGAGCAGCGTCCCGGCGGGGTAGGCCCCGCTGAGCACCCCGGCGGCCGTCTTGGAGAGCCCGAGCTCGTCGCGGTAGGTGGGCAGCAGCGGCGTGATCGCCGCGAAGAACATCGTGTCCACCAGCACGGTGGCCGAGACGAGCAGGAACAGGCGGCGCACGTGTGCAGGTTGGCAGGGGGGGCGAGAAGCGGCCGCGTCGGGACTTCACGGGACGTGGACCCGATGGACGATCTGGCCGAGGCCCTGCGGGGGCGGCTGATCGAGCGGGCGCGCTCGGGCGGGGCCGCGGGCGACGTGGGCGGCCAGGTGCGCGCGCTCGTGGACTCCGAGGCGCCGGCGCTGCCGGACTTCGAGCGCGAGGGGCTGTGCGAACGTGTGCTGCGCCTGGCCGGCGGCCTGGGTCCGCTCGAGCCGCTGCTCGCGGACCCGCTCGTGGACGAGGTGATGGTCAACGGCCCCGACCACGTGTACGTGGAGCGCGCGGGCAAGGTCGAGCCGACTCCCGTGCGCTTCGACTCGGAGAGCGACCTCACCCACGCGATCGAGCGCATCCTCGCGCCGCTGGGCCGGCGCGTGGACGAGGCCTCGCCGATGTGCGACGCCCGGCTGGCGGACGGCTCGCGGGTCAACGTCGTGGTGCCGCCGCTGTCCCTGGTCGGTCCCTGCCTGACCATCCGTCGCTTTCGCCGCGAGGGCTTCTCCCTGCGCGACCTGGTGGGCAACGCCACGCTGCCCACCTCAGCGGCCGAGCTGCTGGCGCTGGCCGTGGCGGGCCGGGCGTCGATATTGGTCAGCGGCGGGACGGGGTCGGGCAAGACCACGACGCTGAACGCGCTGTCGGGGGCGATCCCCGCGGGCGAGCGGGTGGTGACGATCGAGGACGCGGCCGAGCTGTCGCTGCGCCAGGACCATGTGGTGCGGCTGGAGTCGCGGCCGCCGAACCTGGAGGGGAGGGGAGAGGTGACCATCCGCCGGCTGGTGGTCAACGCGTTGCGCATGCGCCCCGACCGGATCGTGGTCGGGGAGGTGCGCGGCCCGGAGGCGCTAGACCTGCTCCAGGCCCTGAACACCGGTCACGACGGCTCGCTGAGCACGGTTCACGCCAACTCGCCCGAGGATGCGCTGCGGCGTCTGGAGACCTTGGCGCTGATGGCCGGCGTGGGGTTGCCCCACGCGGCCGTACGGGAGCAGGTGGCGGGCGCGCTGGACCTCGTGGTGCACCAGACCCGCCGGCCCGACGGCTTGCGCCGGGTCGTGTCGATCTGCGAGGTCACGCGCGTTGCCGGCGGGGCCGCCACGCGCGAGCTGCTGCGGGGGGAGGAGGTCGCCACAGCCACGGACGGGTCGCTGGCGCGCCGGCTCCTGGGGATGCGGGCCGGGTCGTCCCCGCCGGGGGTCGCGCGGCCGCGCCCCGAGGTGGTCAGGTGAGGGAGGCGGGCGCGATCGCCTTCGCGGGCGCCGCGCTCGGCGCGGTCGCGGCGGCGGACGGCGGAGCACTGCTCGCCGCCGCCGTCCGCCGCCGCCTTCCCCGGCTCCTCCGAGAGGCGACCGCCGTGGCCGAGTCGGTGCTGGCCGCCGGCCGCGAGGGGCGCGACCCGGGCGCTCGGGAGCGCCGGCGGCTGCTGTGGGCGGGCGGCGTGCTGGCCTTCGCCACCGGTCTGCTGGTGGCCGGCCCCCTGGCCGCCGCGCTCCTGGGAGCGGGTGGGCCGTGGTCGGCAGGCCGGCTGCTTCGCGCGAGGCGCGACCGGTATCGGCGCGCGGTCGACGCCGGGGCCGCGAGAGTGGCGATCGCGTTGGCGGGCGCGCTCAGCGGCGGTCACTCGCTGCGGGCGGCGGTGGCCGAGGCCGCCGAGGGTCTCACGGGACCGGCTGGCCACGAGCTGGGCCGGGTAGCGGCCGAGCTGGCGGCGGGAGCACGCACCGACGACGCCCTGGAGTCGATGCGCGCGCGTGTGCGCTCGAGCAGGGTGGACGCGCTGGTGGCGGCCTGCCTGGTCCAACGACGGGCGGGTGGCGATCTGGCGCTGCTCCTGCGCGAATGCGCGGAGGCGTTCGGCGACCAGGCGCGGCTGGAGGACGAGGTCAAGAGCGCGACGGCGCAGGCCCGCTTCACGGGGGTGATCGTGGTCCTGATGCCGCTCGGCGGCGCGCTGCTCACCGAGCTGGCCCGACCGGGCTTCCTGGTCGGGCTGTGGAGCTCGTTCCTGACGGCCTGGCTGGTGGGGATCGCGCTGGTGCTCCAGATCGTGGCAGCGGTGGCCATTCGCCGGCTGGGCCGGGTGCGGTGGTGATCGCCGCTGCGCTGGCTTTTGCCGCCGCCGCGCTGGCCGTGGCCGGCCTGGGGGCCTTCGCTCCCCCCGGCCGGGTCCGACGCGCCCCAGCTCCGCGGGCGCTGCGGCTCCTGGCGGCGCTGGGGGCGCGCGCCGCTGGGGGGCGGCATGCGCCGCGAGAGCTGGAGCGGCGGATCGCCGCGGCCGGGCGCCCGGCCGGGATGGAGGCGCGCGAGCTGCTGGCCGCCAAGCTCGCCTGCGCGCTGGCCGGCGGGGTGGTGGGGGCCATGCTCGGCGCGCTGGCGCCGGGGCGGCTGGGCGTGCTGATCGTGCTGGCCGGGCCGGCCGCGGGGTTCATGGCCCCCGATGCCTGGCTGGCGCGCCGCGCCGCACAGCGGGCGCGGCGAGTCCGGCGAGAGCTGCCCGCCCTGCTCGACCTCCTGCGCGTGTCGGTGGCGGCCGGTTCCTCGCTCGCGACCGCGCTGGCCGAGGTGGGGGCCAGCGCCAACGGGCCGCTCGCGGCGGAGTGGAGCGCGGTGGGACGCGAGGTGGCGCTCGGCGTGCCCCTGGCCGCCGCCCTCAAAGAGATGTCCGAGCGCTTGCCCCAAGCCGAGGTCACCGCGCTGTGCGCCGCGTTGGAGCGGGCCCGGCGCCACGGCGCCCCGCTGGCCGACACGCTCGCGGCGCAGGCGCGCGACGCCCGCCTGGCCCTGCGCCGGCGCGTGGCCGAGGACGCCGCCAAGGCCGGTCCGAAGATCCAGCTGGTGGTGGCCCTCCTGCTCGTGCCCTCCGTCCTGTTGCTGGTGGCGGCGGCGCTGGCCGCGGCGATGCTCGACTCGGGAGGGATCTCGGGGGTGTAGGCGCAAGATCCCTTGCATTCCGAGCGGCCTCGCTGCAAGCGATCGCCCACCGCCGGGCGATGCACGGTGCGGCCCAGGCCTGCCGCGTCCCAAAGCCACCGCCTCCCACCCGCTGTTTTCCCTGCTGAGAGACGACTTTTCGGCCCTTGCGCGTCCACCATCCGGCCACTCCGCGCAGAGAAGTGGGGTGATGTGTTGCAGGGTGGGAGCAGGTGGGGTACTGTGGCGCCAGCTCACGAGGACCGGAGTGGCGGGGCTCCTCCCACTCCGCCACTCCGGTCCGAGTCAGCACCCCGCGGGACACCTGCCTTATGGCATTCAGAGGCCACTACGAACATTCGCTCGACGCGAAGCACCGTTTGAGCATTCCCTCGAAGTTCCGCGCCGCCTTCGCCGACGGCCTCGTCCTCTCCAAGGACACCGACGCCTGCATCACGGTCTCCGCGCCCTCCGCGCACGAGGCGCGCGTCAAGGCCGCGCTCGAGGGCAAGAACCCGCTCGGCTCGCAGTTCAAGCAGATCCAGCGCTACTTCCAGGGCAACTCGTTCGAGATGGAGCTGGACTCCGCCGGCCGCGTGGTCCTGCCCTCCCCGCTGCTCGCGCACGCGGGTATCGAGAAGGAGGTCGTGGTCACCGGCGTGGACGACCACCTCGAGCTTTGGTCCAGCCAAGGCTGGACCGACCAGCAGGCCCTGCTCGACCAGGTGATGGGGGAGGTGACGGACTCCCTTGGCGATCCTTCTTGACATGACGCGCTCCCACGTACCCGTCCTCGCCGGCGAGCTGATCGACCTGACCCAGCCGGGTGACGGAGACAACGTGGTCGACTGCACCTTCGGCGCTGGCGGCCACGCGCGACTGATGGCCGACCGGATCGGACCCACCGGCACGCTGGTGTGCATCGATCGCGACCCCGCCGCCGAGGAGCGCTTCGAGGAGATGGCCGCCGAGGTCTCCTGCGAGACCCGCTTCCTGCGCATGGACTACGCGGACGCCCTTGCGCTTCTGGAGGAGGAAGGCTTTCGCGGCGACCTCGTCTACTTCGACCTCGGCGTCTCCTCGATGCAGATCGACGCCCGCGAGCGCGGCTTCTCCTACTCCTTCGACGCGCCGCTGGACATGCGCATGGACCCCGGACAGGAGCTGGACGCGCGCGAGGTGGTCAACACCATGGAGGAGCGCCAGCTGGCCAAGGTGCTCTCGACCTACGGCGAGGAGCGCAACGCGCGCATCATCGCGCGGGAGATCGCGCGGCGCCGCCAGCGCGCCCCGATCGAGACCACCGGCGAGCTCGTTGCCGCCGTCGAGGCGGCGCTGCCCGCCGCCGTGCGGCGCCGCTTCGGAGGGAGTTCCCCTGCAAAGCGCGTATTCCAGGCCATCCGGATCCTCGTGAATGATGAGCTCGGCGACCTGGAGCGGGCCCTGCCCGAGGCCTGGTCGCTGCTCGCCAAGGACGGTCGCCTTGCCGCCATCTCCTTCCACTCGCTCGAGGACCGACGCGTGAAGCGCTTCCTGGCCGACCGTGCGCTCGGGTGCATCTGCCCGCCCGACCTGCCCGTGTGCGCCTGCGGGCGCACGCCGGAGGCGGAGCTGATCCCGCGCGGCGGCGTCGTCCCGAGTCCGGGCGAGGTGGGCGACAACCCGCGCGCCAGCTCCGCCCGCCTGCGCGCCGCCCGCCGCATCGCCGGGGGCCAGGCCTGATGTCGGCCGCTCCCCTCCGTCGCCACGCGCCCGCGAGGCCCGCCCGTCCCGTCGCACCGCCCCGCCGGCGGACCGCGCCCGCCCGTGCCCCCGTGCGCCCCCGGGGCGCGATCCTGCTCGACCGGCTGCTGTCCGGGCGGCTCTGGATCGGCCTGGTGTTCCTGCTGCTCGTGGGGATCGTGTTCTTCAACGTCGACCTGCTGCGGATGAACCGCGACATCGCGGTCACCGCCGAGAAGTCGGAGACGGTCAAGCGCCAGAACGCCCGTCTGCGCGGCGACCTCGCCCGGCTGGGCTCGAGCGAGCGGATCCAGAAGGTGGCCGCCCAGAGCGGCCTCGTGCTGCCCGCCCCGGGCGAGGTCCGCTACCTCAAGACCCACGGCCGCGCCGACGCCGCCGGCGCCTTGAAGCGCCTCCAGGCCGGCCCGTCGACCGCCACCCCCGAGGCGACACCCCCGGTCGGTCAGGGAGCCAGCCCGCAGGTGAGCGCGCCGACCACCACGCCGCAGACCGCGCCCGTCGCCGCCCAGCCCGCTCCCACGGCCACCACACCCCAGGCTGCGACGCCCCCGCAGGCTCCGGCCGCCACCCCGGCGCCGACGACTACCCCACCCGGCGCCGCGGCCGCGCCGGCGGGCCAGCAGGTGGTCCGCTAGCGCGTGAAGCAGCTCGTCGACCGCCGGATCGGCCTGCTCTTCGCCTTCTTTCTCCTCCTGTTGTGCGCCGCGACGCTGCGCGCCACCTGGCTGGGCACCGTGAGAGCCGGCTCGCTCCAGAGCCGGGCCGCCACCCAGCAGGTCGAGGACCTCACCGTGCCCGCCAACCGGGGCACGATCACCGACCGCAAGGGGGTCGAGCTGGCGGTCTCAGAGGAGGCCACCACCGTCTACGCCAACCCCTTCCTGCTCAAGGACCCCAACCGCGTGGCCGCCCGCCTGGCGCCCCTGCTGGGTCGCGACCCGGCCCAGCTGCTGCCTCTGCTGGCGAACAAGAAGACCGGCTTCGTGTACCTGCGCCGCAAGATGGACCCGACGCTGGGGGACAAGGTGGCGCGCATGCGCATCGAGGGCATCGGCACCGTCTCCGAGCCCAAGCGCACCTACCCGCAGGGCGCCCTGGCCGGTCAGCTGATCGGCGCGACGGGCACCGACAACAACGGCCTGTCGGGAATCGAGCAGGAGTACGAGTCCGAGCTGCACGGCACCGACGGCAAGCGCAGGCTGGTCAAGGACGCCACCGGCGAGACGGTCAGCTTGGCCGACACCAAGCGCGCCGCGCCGGGCGAGGACCTCAAGCTCACGATCGACGCCGCCCTGCAGGAGCGCGTGGAGGCCGTGCTGGGCGACGTGGCGCGCGCGCACAGCCCGCGCGGGGCGACCGCCCTGGTGATGGACCCGCGCAACGGCGAGCTGTTGGCCATGGCCAACTGGCCGCGGGTCGACCCCAACGACCTGAGCGCCGCCCCCAAGGACGCGCTGGAGAACCGGTCGGTGTCCTCGGCCTTCGAGCCGGGGTCCACCTTCAAGGCCTTCACCGTGGCCGGGGCGCTCCAGGAGAAGCTGATCACGCCCAACACCCAGTTCAACCTGCCTTCCCAGATCCAGGTTGCCGACCGCACCATCGGCGAGGCCCACGCCCGCGGCCCCGTGACGCTCACCACCGCCCAGATCCTGGCCGAGTCCTCCAACGTCGGAGCGGTGACGATCGGGCAGAAGCTCGGCAAGGACCGCTTCGACAAGTGGGTGCGCCGGTTCGGCTTCGGCCACAGCACCGGCATCGGCCTCCCGGGTGAGGGCGGCGGCATCGTGCCCGCCCCGAAGGCCTACTCGGGCTCCTCGCTGGGGAACCTGCCTATCGGCCAGGGCCTGGCCGTCACCCCCGTGCAGATGGCGGCGGCCTACTCCGCGCTGGCCAACGGCGGCGTCATGCACCGCCCGCACGTGCTGGCGGGCCAGCGCGACCCGGGGCGTCGGATCGTGTCGCCCTCCACGGCGGGGCAGGTGGCCAAGATGCTGGAGGGAGTGCTGGCCGCCGGCGGCACGGCGCAGGAGGCGTCGGTGCCCGGCTACGAGCTCGCCGGCAAGACGGGCACCGCCCAGAAGCCGGACCCCAAGACCGGCGGCTACTCAACCTTCAAGTTCTTCTCCTCCTTCATCGGCTTCGCCCCCGCCCGGCACCCGCGGCTGATGATCGCCGTGATGGTCGACGAGCCCCAGGGCGGCTACTACGGCGGCGAGGTGGCCGCGCCCGCGTTCGAGAAGATCGTCTCCTTCGCGCTGCCGTACATGCGGATACCCCCGACGGGATAGCCATCCATGGCTATCCCGTGAACGGCCCGTGACCGTGGCCGGTCGGCGGAGCGCCGCCGTGTACGGATCGGCAGGGATGCCGATTCCGTCTATGGCATCCTTCGGGTGACCATGACCCTTCGCGACCTGATGGGGAATGGGGCCCCCGAGGTCGAGGTCACGGGGCTGGCGTACTCGAGCAGGAGCGTCTCCGAGGGGACGCTCTTCTTCTGCGTGCCCGGGTTCACCAGCGACGGCCACGACTTCGCCCCCGATGCCGTCGCGCGCGGCGCCGCGGCGCTCGTGTGCCAGCGCCCGCTGGGACTCGGCGTGCCCGAGGTGGTGCTCGACGACGTCCGCGCGGCCATGGGCCCCGCCGCCGCCCGCTTCTACGGCCACCCAACGGCCGAGCTGCGGGTGGCCGGGATCACCGGCACCAACGGCAAGACCACGACCGCCTTCCTCCTGCGCGAGGTGCTCGAGCGCGCCGGGCTGCAGACCGGCCTGCTGGGCACGGTCAAGCAGGTCGTGGGGGGGGTGGAGGAGGAGGCCGTGCGCACCACGGCCGAGGCGATCGATCTGCAGGCCACGTTCGTCCGGATGCTCGCAGCCGGTGATCGGGCCTGTGCGATGGAGGTGTCCTCCCACGCGCTCGAGTTGGGCCGCGCGGAAGGGACCGACTTCGCGGTAAAGGTGTTCACCAACCTGACCCAGGACCACCTCGACTTCCACCCGGACATGGAGGCCTACTTCCTGGCCAAGCGGCGCCTGTTCGACCGTCCCGGTCCGGCGGTGGTCAACGCCGACGATGCCTACGGCCGGCGCCTGGCCGCCGAGCTGGGCGATGCCACGACCTTCGGCCTCGACGGCGGGGACTTCCGCGCCCGCGACGTCTCCTTCGACGTGACCGGCGCCGCGTTCACCGCCGACACCCCGGACGGACCACTGGCGCTCACCACCCGCCTGCCCGGGCTGTTCAACGTGTCCAATGCCCTGGCCGCCTTCGCCGCCGCCCGGCTGATTGGGGTCGAGGCCTCGGTGGCCGTCGCGGCGCTGGCCGCAGCCGGGCGCGTGCCGGGTCGCTTCGAGCCGGTCGAGGAGGGCCAGCCCTTCGGCGTGCTGGTCGACTACGCGCACACACCCGACTCGCTGGAGAACGTGCTACGGGCCGCCCGCGAGGTGTGTCGGGGCGCCGTCCACGTGGTCTTCGGCGCCGGCGGCGACCGCGACCGGGCCAAGCGACCGCTGATGGGCCGGGCCGCCGCCCAGAACGCCGACCGCCTGATCGTGACCTCCGACAACCCGCGCTCCGAGGACCCCGACGCCATCGTCGACCAGGTGATGGAGGGGGCGGGCCCGGACGCCCACCGCGAGGTGGATCGGCGGCGGGCGATCGCCCTGGCCGTGCAGTCGGCGCAGGCGGGCGACGTGGTGGTGATCGCCGGCAAGGGGCACGAGCAGGGCCAGGAGTTCGAGGGCGGTCGCAAGGAGCCCTTCGACGACGTGCAGGTGGCGCGCGAGGCGCTGAGGGCGCGCGCGTGAGGGAGCGAGACGCGGAATGGGTCGCGCGCGCGGCGGGCGCGACTATCGTGACCGGTGAGCCCTCGACCGCGGGGCCGCGGAAGGCCGAGATCGACACCCGCCTCGCCGGCGCCGGCGACCTGTTCGTGGGGTTGCGGGGCGATCGGGTGGACGGCGGGCGCTTCGCCTCCGACGCCCTCGACGCCGGCGCCTGGGGGGTGCTGGTGGCGCCCGAGCACGCCGAGCGCGCCGCCGCCGACGGGGGCATGGTCCTCGCCGCCGAGGATCCGCTGGCCGCTCTCCAGGCGCTCGCCCGCGCCTGGCGCCACGAGCTCGGAGCCACCGTGATCGGGGTCACCGGCTCGACGGGCAAGACCTCGACCAAGGACATCCTCGCCGCGCTGCTTGCGCCCCACCGGCGGACCCACTTCAACCTCGAGAACCTGAACACGGAGATCGGGCTGCCGCTCACGATCCTCGCGGCACCCCCGGCGACGGAGGTGCTCGTGCTCGAGATGGCGATGCGCGGCGAGGGCCAGATCGCCGAGCTGACCGCCATCGCCGAGCCCGACGTGGGCGTGATCGTGAACGTGGGCCCCGTTCACCTCGAGCTGCTGGGCACGGTCGAGCGGGTTGCCGCGGCCAAGGCCGAGCTCGTGCGCGACCTGGCTCCGGGCGCTGCGTGCGTGGTGCCCGCCGCGGAGTCGCTGCTGGACTCGCACCTGCGCGCCGACCTGGACACGATCACCTTCGGTCCCGGCGGCCAGGTGAGCCTGCGCTCGATCGACGGCTCCGGCCGCGCCGAGATCGACGCCCGCGGCGAGCTCGTGACCCTCGAGCTCGTCTACTCCGAGCCGCACAACCTGCTCAACACGCTCGCCGCCGTGGCCGCCGCGCAGGCCGCCGGGGTGACCCCCGGTGGGCGCGTGGAACCCGCCTTCTCGGCCATGCGCGGCGAGGTGGTGGAGCTCGGCGGCGGGGTGACGGTCGTCAACGACTGCTACAACGCCAACCCGATGTCGATGCGGGCGGCTCTCATGCACCTCGCCGAGACGCCCGCCGACCGGCGCGTGGCGGTGCTCGGCACGATGGCGGAGCTGGGCCCCGACTCGCAGCGCTTCCACCGCGAGATCGGCCGCGAGGTCGCGGAGCTTGGCATCGACGTCCTGATCACCGTGGGCGAGCCCGCCACCGCGTACGCCGACGCCTTCGACGGCGAGTCCTACTCGACGGCCGAGCCCGAGGAGGCGGGCGCGCTGCTGTCCGAGGTGGCGCTGCCGGGCGATCGCGTGCTGATCAAGGGCTCGCGCTCGGTGGGGCTCGAGAGGGTGCTGGCGTAGTGGGCGAGATCCTGATCGGGGGCGTGGCCTCCCTGCTCATCTGCATGTTCCTCGGCCCGGAGTTCATCTCCTGGCTGCGCGCGCAGGAGTTCGGCCAGCACATCCGCGAGGAGGGCCCCGAGGGACACCACGAGAAGGCGGGCACGCCGACGATGGGCGGCATCGTGATCTTCGTCGCCGTGTCGGTGCCCTTCCTGATCCTCACCGACTACCGGGCGGTGAGCCTGGCCGTGTTCGGCACAGCTCTCGCCACCGCCGGCCTGGGCCTGGCCGACGATCTGGCCAAGGTGCGCAAGAAGCGCTCGCTGGGGGTGTCGGGGCGGACCAAGCTGGCCGCGCAGGCGCTGATCGCGATCGCGCTATGGCTGGTGGCCACGCGCTACGTCGGGCTGTCCGACACGCTGCGGCTACGGGTGGTCGACGCCTCGGTGGACCTGGGCTACTTCTACCCCGTGCTGATCCTGCTGGTGCTGATGGGCGCCACCAACGGGGTGAACCTCACCGACGGCCTGGACGGCCTGGCCGCCGGCTGCTGCGCGATCGTGCTGCTGGCCTTCACGGCCATGACCTTCATCACCGCCGGGCCCGGCCAGACAGACCTCGCGCTGCTGTGCGCGTGCCTCGTCGGGGCGTGCGTGGGCTTCTTGTGGTTCAACTCGTTCCCCGCCTCGGTGTTCATGGGCGACACGGGCTCCCTGGGCCTGGGCGGCGCCATCGCCGGCCTGGCCGTGATGACCAAGACCGAGGTGCTGCTCCTGCTGATCGGCGGCATCTTCGTGATCGAGGCGCTGTCCGTTCTGATCCAGGTGTTCGCCTTCCAGCGCTTCCGGCGGCGGGTGTTCCTGATGGCCCCGATCCACCACCACTTCGAGATGATGGCCTGGTCGGAGACCAAGATCATCCTGCGCTTCTGGATCGTCGCCGCGATCTGCTCGGCGATCGGCTTCACCCTGTATCAGCAGTCCATTGCCTGACCGCCCGCCACTTCCGCCCGGTCCCTACCTGGTCGTAGGGCTGGCGCGGTCGGGGCTCGCCGCGGCGGAGATGCTGGCCACCCACGGGGAGGTGATCGGAGTCGACCTGGGGGCGCCCGAGCTGGACGACCCGCCCTTCGAGGTGCACGCCGGATCCGACGGGGTCGACCTGCTCGACCGGGTGGCCACCGTGGTCAAGAGCCCCGGCGTGCCCTGGAGCGCGCCGGTGATCGAGGAGGCGGTGCGGCGGGGCCTGGAGGTCACCGGCGAGCTCGAGCTGGCCTGGCGCTGCCTGCCCCTCAACCCGTTCGTGGCCGTGACCGGCACCAACGGCAAGACAACCACGGTCGAGCTGCTGGGCGCGATCTGGCGGGCGGCGGGGCGACGGGCGGAGGTGGCCGGGAACGTCGGCCGGCCGGTGGCGGCGCTGGTCGACGTCGTCCAGCCGGGCGCCACCGTGATCTGCGAGGCGTCGTCCTTCCAGCTCGAGGACACATCCTCCTTTGCCCCCGAGGCCGCGCTGCTGCTCAACGTGGAAGAGGACCACCTCGACCGCCACGGCACGCTGGAGGCCTACACCGAGGCGAAGCTGCGCGCATTCGCGAACCAGGACGCCGAGGCCGTCGCGGTGGCCCCACCGGAGTTCGACCTCCCCGGCCACGCCCGGCGGATCACATTCGGGCCTACGGGCGCGGACATGGACGCGCGCGACGGCGCCCTGCGCTGGCGCGGGGAGCCGCTGATGGCGGTGGCCGACCTGAGCCTGCGCGGCGCCCACAACGTGGACAACGCGCTGGGCGCGGCCGCGGTGGCGCTCAGCCTCGAGCTGCCCGCCGCGGCGGTGGTCGAGGGCCTGTCCACCTTCGCGGGCGTGCCCCACCGCCTCGAGGAGGTGGCCACCCGTGCCGGGGTGCTGTACGTGAACGACTCGAAGGCCACCAACCCGGCGTCGGCGCTGCGGGGCATCGAGGCCTTCCCCGACGGCGTCCACGTGATCCTAGGCGGCAGCCTGAAGGGGGGTGACTTCCGGGCGCTTCGCCCCGCCGTGGCCGAGCGCTGTCGCGCGGCCTACCTGATCGGCCCGGCCGCCGACCAGCTGGCGTCCGACCTGGACGCGACAGTTCCGCTGGTGCGGGCCGAGACGCTGGATCACGCGGTCGCGCTGGCCGCCGCCGCCGCCGTCTCCGGGGAGGTGGTGCTCCTCTCGCCGGCCTGCGCCAGCTTCGACGCCTTCCAGGACTACGAGCACCGCGGGCGACGCTTCGGGGAGCTCGTGGCGGACCTTGGATGATTCGCGCCCGGGGCGTCGAAAGAGCCCCTGATGCCGCCGCCGAGTCGCTCGTCATTTCGGTTCGGCAGCGGCGGGCCGCGGCCAAAGCGCCCGATCGAGTACTCGATTCTCTACACCGCGACGCTGTGCACGCTGGCGGTGGGGGCGGTGATGGTCTATTCGTCAAGCTCGGCGGAGTCGCTGCTGCAGGGGGCGGGAGGCGACCCGGCCGCGTTCCTCAAGCGCTACGTCTTCCTGGGCCTGATCGGCCTGCTCGCCCTGCACTACCTCTCGCGCCACGGCCTGGCCGTCGTGCGCCGGGCCACGCCGATGCTGCTCGGCGCCTCGTTCGTCCTGACGGTGGCGGTGATGCTGCCCGGCATCGGCGTGACCGTGAACGGCGCGACGCGCTGGCTGGGGGCCGGGCCGCTGCAGTTCCAGCCCTCCGAGCTGTTGAAGGTGTCGATGGTGCTCTACGCAGCGCACCTGCTGGCCGATCGGCCGGAGTCGGTGAAGGCGATGGGCACGCTGTGCAAGCCGCTGCTGCTCGTGGTGGGCGCGGCCTGCGTGCTGCTTCTCAAGCAACCGGACATGGGCACGGCGATGGTCATCTGCTTCTCCATGGGCGCGCTGCTGGTGGCCGCCGGCACGCCGATGCGCCACCTGGGCGTGCTGGCCGGCTCGCTGGCCGCGATCGCCGGGCTGCTGGCCGTGGTCGAGCCCTACCGGATGGCGCGCCTGACGGCGTTCATCCACCCCTTCAAGGACGCGGGGGACACCGGCTTCCAGGCCGTCCAGGCGCTCACGGCGATCGGCTCGGGCGGCCTGTTCGGCGTGGGCCTGGGGGAGTCGGTGCAGAAGATCTTCTACCTGCCCGAGGCTCACACGGACATGATCCTGGCGATCATCGGCGAGGAGCTGGGCGTGGTGGGCATGACCGGCGTGGCGGTTCTCTACGGCATGATCGGCTACGCCGGCCTGCGCGCCGCCAAGGCCGCGCGCGATCGCTACTCCAAGCTGCTGGCCACCGGAATCACCTCGCTCATCCTGTGCCAGGCCACGCTCAACTTCTTCGCAGTGCTGGGCATGGCCCCGCTCACCGGGGTGCCTTTGCCGTTCATCTCCTACGGCTCCACCAACCTGATCGTGCTGCTCGCGGGGATGGGGCTGTTGCTCAACGTGGCCGCCACGGGCGGGATCGCCCAGCGCAAGCCGCGGCTGCAGTCGGTGGAGGGAGGCGCGCGTGCCGACGATCGTGATCGCGGCCGGCGGGACGGCCGGGCACGTGGTGCCGGCACTGGCCGTCGCGGCCGAGCTGCGGGCTAGCGGCGCCCGAGTCGAGTTCGCGGGCGGCGAGCGGGCCGAGGCCGAGCTGGTCCCCGCCGCGGGCTACCCGTTCCACGAGCTGCGCGTGGCGGGCATCGACCGCCGCAACCCCCTGCGCGCCGCCCGCGCGGTGGGGCTGGCCGCCACCGCGACCGTACGCGCGCGCCGGCTGCTGCGCGAGCTGGGCGCCGACGCGGTGATGGGCGGGGGCGGCTACGTGGCGGCCCCGGTGGGGGTCGCGGCCCGGTCGCTGGGACTTCCGGTGGTCGCCACCGAGGCCGACAGCCACCTGGGCATCACCAACCGGCTGCTGGCGCGCTTCGCTCGACGGGTCTTCCTCGCCTTCCCGATCGAGGGACGAGGGGGGGAGCGCTACGAGGTCATCGGTCGGCCCAGTCCCGCGGTGACCGGTCACGCCGATCGGGCCGGCGCCCGCGAGCGGTTCGGGATCGGCGCCGAGGAGCGCTGCGTGCTGGTGTTCGGCGGATCGCTGGGCGCCAGGCGGGTCAACGACGCGGCGGTCGAGGCATTCGGGGCGGATGCGCCGTTCGTCGTGCTGCACGCGAGCGGGCGCCGCGACCACGCGGAGCTGGCCGCGCGCCTGGCCGCGCTCGGCTCGCCGCCCCACTACCACCTGCACGATTACATCGATCCGTTTGCCGATGCGCTGGCCGCGGCCGACCTGGTGGTGGCCCGCTCGGGGGGATCGGTCCTGGAGGTGGCCGCAGCGGGGCTGCCGTCGATCCTCGTGCCCTACCCGCACGCCAGCGCCGACCACCAGACGCTCAACGCGCGCCACATGGAGCGGGCCGGCGCGGCCGTGGTGGTGCTCGACGCCGAGCTCGACGGTCCCCGGCTGGCCCGCGAGGTGGCGGCCCTGCTGGGCGCCCCCGATCGCATGGCGGCCATGGGCCGTGCGGCGGCCGACGCGGCGCGCCCGGACGCGGCCCGTCGGGTGGCCGACGAGCTACTGGAGCTGGCGGCGGAGCGCTAGGAGCAGCGCACGGGCGCGGTCGAGCCCGGTCGCAGGCAGCGGTCCATCCGCGCCGGCGCCAGCCCGTCCCGGATGCGAAGCCGGGTGTACTTGCCCACCCGGCCGCGGCCGGTCACGCGCAACTCCAGCACGGCCCCGGCGCGGTAGAGCCGCTCGGCGCGGTGCAGGCGCACCCGCCGCGTGGAGCCGATCGTGGTCGACCGTGCGCGCACGTGGCAGCGGAGCTTGCAAGTCGTGGCGACCTTGGCCCCCGCCGGGCCGCGAACCAGCAGCCCGGTGATGCGCGTGTGCGCGCCGCGGGTGCGGCCGGTGATCACCACCACTGGGAAGGGCGACAGGCGCGGAAGCGAGGCGGGCGCCCTGGGGGTGCTTGGATCCGTGGGGCGTACGGGACCCGGCGCGGCGACCGGGAAGGCGGCGGTGGGGGCGGAGAAGGCGCTGGTCGAGCCGAAGGGGTTGGAGCCGGTCACCCGCGAGCGGATCCGGTTGCCGGCGTCCAGGCCGGTGATGGCGTACGTGTTGGAGGTCTGTCCCGGCACCTGCAGGCAGCTGTCCACGCTGGCGTCGGCGCAGCGAAACCACGAGTAGGAGAAGGGCCGCGTGACGCCCACCCAGGTGCCGTCGGTGGTCGACAGCGTCGTCCCGGACTGGCTGAGCGTGGGCGGCTGGCGGTTGACCGGCTCGCCCGCGGCGCGGGCGTCGGAGGCGCCGAACGCGGCCAAGAGGGCCATCCCGGCGACCGCGACGAAGGACCGGCGTCGCGCCTTCACTTGCAGGCCACCGGCTTCGACGAGCCCGGACGCACGCAGCGGTCGACCCGGGCGGGGGCGGTGCCGCGACGGATCCGCAGCCGCGTGTACTTGCCAAGCGTCTTGCCCTTGCGCACGGTGATGGTGATCACCGTTCCGGCGCTCAGGCTGCGCTGCAGGCTCACGAGCGTCATCTTCGAGCCCTTGCGCAGGGTGGTGGCCGACCGCGCGAAGGGGCAGCTGCGGCCGGTGCAGCTGATCCGGACGGTGGCTCCGCGGGGCATCCGGTTGAGGCTGACGCTGGAGAAGACGGTCACCGAGCCCGACACCCGGCCGCCGATCACCAGCAGGGGGAAGGGCGACAGCCGCTTGAGCGTCGGAGCGGGCTTTGACTGTTTCGCGGGGGGCGGGCTCGTCGTGGCCGGCGGTCCGGTGCTTGCCGGCGGGCTGGTCGCGGGAGTCGGTGTCGGCGTGGGGCCTGGAGGGGCTGGGGCGATGGGGCCGAAGCTGTCCGAGTCGGCTTCGGTTGTGCCGTTTGTGGCACTCCGACCGGTCACCCGCAGCTTGATGGTCTTGCCCACGTCGTCGGCGGTGAGCGTGTGGCTCAGATCGGTGTCGCCGGTGGTCTCACAGGTGGCGAGGTCACACCGGAACCACTCGTAGGTGAAGGAGACGGCGGTCGCGTCCCACGCGCCCCGGTCGCCGGTCAGCACTTCGTTCTCCTGCGCAGTCCCCGTGATCGAGGGAGGCGCGGTGGGCGGCGATGGCGGGACCGGGGCTTGGACGATGGGGCCGATCTCGTTCGAGTCGGCTTGGCGGGAGTCCAAGCCGTTGGTGCCCGTCACCCGGAGCTTCACGATTTTGCCCACATCTGCGGACGCGAGCGTGTAGCTCAGGTCTGTGTCGCCCGTGGCGACGCATGTTGACTTGTCGCTCTCGCATCGGAGCCATTTGTAGGTGAGGATGGTTCCCGAATCCCATGCTCCCTCGTACCCGTCGAGGGTGTCGCCCTCCTGGCTCTGATTGGGGATCGACGGCGGCGGGCTTGGGGCACTTGGGGCGAGGATCGAGCCGGGATCTGGGTCGAAGCTGTCGGCCAGTGCCACCCCTGGCAGGGCAAGCAGGACCGTCGCCGTCAGGGCGATCAGGAGCAGGGTGAGACGTGCAGGCATACGGGCCACAACAGCCCATGATGGCGAAAAGCTCGGCGTGCGCCCTCACATCGTCGCCCCGCGACCGTAATCTGCCCCCAGGATGAGCGCTCGGCCCCTCAGCGATCGCCGCCTGCACTTCGTGGGTATCGGCGGGGCAGGCATGAGCGGCCTGGCGCTGGTGTGCGCCCAGCTCGGCGCGACGGTCACAGGCTCGGACCGCGCCGAGTCCTCCTACACGGCCCGCCTGCGGGCCGCCGGCATCGAGCCGGCGATCGGCCACGACGCCGCCAACCTGCCCGCCGGCGCCGAGGTAATCGTCTCCACCGCCATCCCCGAGGACAACCCGGAGCTGGCCGCCGCCCGCGACGCCGGAGCGACGGTGCTGCATCGCGGACGGCTGCTGGGCGAGCTGTCGGGCCTCAAGCGATCGATCGCCGTGGCCGGCACCCACGGCAAGACCACCACCTGCGGGATGATCGCCCACGCACTGGGCGAGTGTGGCCGCGAGCCGGCGTTCGTGATCGGCGGCGAGCTGCGCTCGCGCGGCACCAACGCCGCCTGGGGGGAGGGGGAGTGGATCGTGGTGGAGGCCGACGAGTCCGACGGCTCCTTCCTCGAGTTGGAGCGCGACGTGGCCGTGGTCACCAACGTCGAGCTCGACCACCACCACACCTACGCCTCCCTGGGCGAGCTTCGCACCGCGTTCGAGGAGTTCGTGGCCCCGGCGCAGGTGCGGATCGCCGGGCCCGGCGCCCAGATCGCCGCCGCGCTGACCTACGGGTTCGACGGCGAGGACCTGACCGCCGAGGAAGTGGAGCTGCGGCCGCTGGGTGCCCGCTTCTCCGTGGAGGGGGTCGACGTCGAGCTGTCGGTGCCGGGGCGCCACAACGTGGCCAACGCCCTCGCTGCCCTGGCCGCCTGCCGCGAGGCGGGCGTGGCGCTCGAGGAGGCCGCGCCCGCCCTGGCGGGATACACGGGGACCGGCCGGCGCTTCGAGGAGCACGGCCACACCGTGACCGGCGCGCGGGTGTTCGACGACTACGCCCACCATCCAACCGAGGTGCGGGCCACGCTGGAGGCGGCCCGCACGCTGGGCGCACACCGCCTGGTCGCCTGCTTCCAGCCCCACCTCTACTCGCGGACCAAGGAGCTGGCCCGCGGCTTTGGCCGCGCTCTGGCCGTCGCCGACGTGGTCGTGGTCGTGGACGTCTACCCGGCCCGCGAGCGGCCCGAGGACTTCCCCGGGGTGTCGGGCCTGCTCGTGGCCCAGGCGGCAGCCGATGCCGCGGGCGGGCGCCGGGTGATGTGGACCCCGACGCTGGCGGAGGCCGCCGAGCGGCTAGGCGCCGAGCTCGGCGACGGTGACGTGCTGCTCACCCTGGGGGCGGGGGACGTCGACGGCCTGGCCCGGGAGCTCACGTGACGATCCCCGACGGCGTCCAGCGGGACTTCCCGCTCGCGCGGCTGACCACCGTGCGCACCGGCGGTCCGGCTGACTATTACGCCCGGCCCGACGGCGAGGAGCGCCTGGTGGAGCTGCTGCGCTGGGCCGAGTCGGAGGATCTGCAGGTAGGAGTGATCGGATCGGGCTCGAATCTGCTCGTAGCTGATGCCGGCTTTCGCGGACTCGCCATGAAGCTCGACGGTCCGCTCGCCCAGGCCGAGCGCGACGGCCCCCGGCTGCTGTGCGGCGGGGGCGCCCGGCTGCCCTCGGTCTCCGCCCGCGCCGCCCGCGAGGGCCTGACCGGCCTGGAGTTCGGCGTGAACATCCCCGGGACGGTGGGCGGGGCCGTGAAGATGAACGCCAACGCCTACGGCGGCGACCTGTCGCGGGCCCTGGAGTGGGCCGATGTGGCCACACCGGCGGGCACGGACCGCCGCGTCCCGGCGGACTTCGCCTTCTCCTACCGGCGCTCGAACCTCGGCCCGCGCGAGGTGGTGGCGCGGGCCTCCTTCCTGCTCGAGCCCGCCGACCCGGCCGCCGTCAAGGCCACCCTGGCCGACAAGCGCGGAAAGCGTCGCGCCGCCCAGCCCGCGGGCATCAAGACCTTCGGCAGCACGTTCAAGAACCCCGACGACCCCCGCGCCGAGGGCCGCACCGCCGGCGTTCTGCTCGACGAGGCGGGCTGTCGAGGCCTGGAGGTGGGCGGCGCGCGCCTGTCCCTGGTGCACGCCAACTTCGTGGAGAACGCCGGCGAGGCGACCACCGCCGACGTGGTGGCCCTCATGAACGAGGCCCGTCGCCGGGTGCAGGAGCGCTTCGGCATCGAGCTCGAGGCCGAGGTGCAGACGCTCGGCGACGTCGACCCTGGCGAGGCCCAGGCGTGAGCGCGGCCCTGGCCGCCGTCCGCCGCCTCGGGGGCGTCTCCCCGGCCCGCGCGCTGCGCCTGCCCGGCCACCTGGTGCTCGCCGTGCCCCGCCACCTGCGCCGGCGCGCGGTCGTCCTGGCGGTGGTGGCCGGAATCCTGTTCGCGGCCTACATGCTCGTCCTGCGCGACCTCGGGGTGTTCGCGGTCGACCGGGTGGCCGTCACGGGGCTGAGCGGCGGTCGGGATGGCGCCCGCGCCACCGCCGCGCTCGAGCACGCTGCGCGCGACTCGACCACCCTCCACGTGGACCACGGCGCCATCGGTGCGGCCACCGACCGCTTCCCGACGATCCGGTCGGTGCGCGTGCAGACCGAGTTCCCGTCCGGCATGCGGATCCTCGTGACCGAGCAGCGGCCCGCGGCCATGCTCGTGGTGGGCGCGCGGCGGATACCCGTGGCCGGCGACGGGTCGGTGCTCACCGGCCTCCCGCTGCGGGGGTCGCTGCCCGAGGTGAAGGTCAAGGCCGGTGCCCTACCGGCCAAGCGGCTCACCCCCAGCGGCACGCTTGACGCCGTCCGCGTGGCCGGCGGAGCGCCCGCCGCGCTGACCGGGAAGCTCGAGAACGTCGCCCGCCGGCCAGGGAAGGGCTGGGTCGTGCAGGTGACCGACGGACCGCTGCTGGAGTTCGGCCCCGCCACCCGCCTCGGGGAGAAGTGGGCCGCGGTCACCCGCGTGCTCGCCGATCGCGACGCCGCGGGTGCGGACTACATAGACGTGCGGCTGCCCGGCCGCCCGGCCGCGGGCGGCCTGCCCGTGCAGACGATGCAGCCCGTCGCCCCCGCGGGTTCCAGCCAGGATCCGGTGCAGGGCGCGCAGCCTGTGACCCCGCCGGCGACGACGCCATCGGCCGCGTCGCCGCCGGCCGCAAGTCCGGCCCCAGCGACCCAGCCGCCGACCTCCCAGACGCAACCATGAGAACCTTCGACCTGAAGTCGATGGTTGGGCCAACCCTCGATGTCGGATACAGGTCTAGAATGCAGGATTCATTGCGCGCTATGTTGACACCGGCGCGAGATGCCGCCTACAGTCCCGGATTGCAGCGGTCTTCGGTAGTCGACGAAAACCCTCGATGATCGCTTGACGTCCGGACGTATCCCCAGCACACGAGGCGAGGACTCACTGAGATGGACACGGGCAGTTACCTGGCGGTCATAAAGGTCGTTGGCGTTGGCGGAGGCGGCACAAACGCCGTCAACCGCATGGTCGACGCGGGCCTCAAGGGCGTCGAGTTCATCGCCGTGAACACCGATGCGCAGGCGTTGCAGATGTGCGACGCCGACATCAAGCTCCAGATCGGCGACCAGCTCACGCGGGGCCTGGGCGCGGGCGCTGACCCCGAGACGGGCTACGGCGCGGCCAACGAGAGCCGCGACGAGCTCAAGGAGGCGCTCAAGGGCGCGGACATGGTCTTCGTCACCGCGGGCGAGGGCGGCGGCACCGGCACCGGTGCGGCTCCCGTGATCGCCGAGGTGTCCAAGCAGGAGATCGGCGCCCTGACCGTCGGTGTGGTCACCCGGCCGTTCGACTTCGAGGGCTCCCAGCGCCGGCGTCAGTCCGACGAGGGCATCGACCGCCTGCGCGACCAGGTGGACACCCTGATCGTCATCCCCAACGAGAAGCTTCTCGCGGTCGTGGAGCGGCGCACCTCGATCCTCGAGGCCTTCCGCGAGGCCGACAACGTGCTGCGCCAGGGCGTCCAGGGCATCACCGACCTGATCACGATCCCCGGGCTGATCAACCTGGACTTCGCAGACGTGCGCACGATCATGGCCGACGCCGGGTCCGCCCTGATGGGCATCGGCGAGGCCAACGGCGAGAACCGCGCCGGCGAGGCGGCCAAGGCGGCCATCTCCAGCCCGCTGCTCGAGCAGTCGGTGGAGGGCGCCACCGGCATCCTGCTGAACATCACCGGCGGCCAGGACCTGGGCCTGTTCGAGGTCAACGAGGCGGCCGAGATCATCCAACAGGCCGCCGACCAGAACTCGAACATCATCTTCGGCGCCGTGGTGGACGAGGGGATCGGCGACGGCGTCCGGGTCACGGTGATCGCCACAGGCTTCGACGGTGCCAGCGGCGGATCGCTGTTCACCGAGGACTCGACCGGCCGGCGGCGCGAGCCGCGCCGCCGCGACGTCTCGATGGACGACCGCCAGCGCTCCTCGCTGGAGATCTCAGACGACGAGATCGACATCCCATCGTTCCTGAAGGACTGACGCCCCTCCGCCTCCTGGGCGGCCTGCGCATCGCGGTCGGCGTGTCGGCATGGCTCGCGCCGCGACGGGTGTGCCGCCTCTTCGGCCTGGACATCGACGGCAACCCGCAGTTGCCGTACATGGGGCGGCTGTTCGCCGCGCGTGACGCGGCCCTCGGATGGGGCACGCTCACCAGCGACGGGGATGCCCAGCAGCGCTGGGTCCGCGGCGGCCTCGGGTGCGATGTCCTCGACACGGTCGCCGGCCTGCGGGCCGCACGCCGCCGGGAAGTCTCGCCGTACGGGGGCGTGGCGGTCACTGTCGCGGCACTCACCGGCGCCTTCCTGAGCGCCCTGGCGCTCCGAGCTCAGGGCGACGAGCCGGCTGTCGCGGACTCCTAGCCCAAACCTGCGCGCACTGCAGAGCCAGGGCGGGATGGACGCACGGCGAACGCGATCCCGCCGGTAACCTCCCGTCCTTGTCCGAAGCCCTGGACACCCTGCGGCGTACGTCGCTCTATGGCCGCCACGAGGCGGCCGGCGCCAAGCTCGTCCCCTTCGCGGGCTGGGAGATGCCCGTGCAGTACGAAGGCGTGCGCCAGGAGCACCTGGCCGTCCGGCAGGGCGCCGGGGTCTTCGACGTCTCCCACATGGGCGAGATCGAGACCGAGGGCCCCGATGCCGAGGCCTTCCTCCAGCACCTGTTGTCCAACGACCTGACCACGCTGGCCGATGGCGGAGCGCAGTACTCCGTGCTCTGTCGCGAGGACGGCGGCGTGATCGACGACCTGTTCACCTACCGGCTGCGCTTCGGAGACCGGGAGCGCTTCCTGACGGTGACCAACGCGTCGAACCACGAGAGCGACTACGCCTGGTTCGCCGGTCACGCCGGTGACTTCGACGTGACCGTCTCCGACGCCGCCGAGAAGTACGCGATGCTGGCCGTCCAGGGTCCCGAGGCGCGCGAGATCGTGGCCCGGCTGACCCGCGGCGAGCTGCCGGCCCGGATGCGCACCGCCACGGTGGGCGTGGCCGGCTCGCAGGTGCTGGCCTGTGGAACGGGCTACACCGGCGAGGACGGCGTGGAGCTGCTGATGCCCCCCAGCGCGGCGCCGGCGATCTGGGACGCGCTGCTCGACGAGGGCGTGGTACCCGCCGGACTGGCGGCGCGCGACACGCTGCGCACCGAAGTGTGCTTCCACCTCTACGGCAACGACCTCACCCTCGACCACAACCCGCTCGAGGCCGGGTTGGGCTGGGCGGTGAAGCTCGACACCGGCTTCATCGGCTCCGACGCCCTGCGTGGCGTCGACACGGGCGGCAAGCTGGTGCCGTTCGCCTTCACGGGCCCGGGAATACCGCGTCAGGGCAACACGATCCACTCGGACGCCGGGGAGGGCGTGGTGACCAGCGGGACCATGTCGCCGTGCCTGGGCTACGGGATCGGGATGGGCTACGTGCCCGAGGAGTCCGCGGAGCCGGGCACGAAGATCGAGGTCGACGTACGTGGAAGGGCGCGTGCCGCCGAGGTGCGCGCCAAGCCCCTTTATAAGCGGGAGGAGCACAGGCCGATCGTCGATCGGCCGAGCACCGCACCGAGAACATCGAAGGAATAGGAGCGAAGTGGCGGAGAGCTATCCCGATGACCTGAAGTACCACCCCGAGCACGACTGGGCCCGGATCGAGGGTGAGGAGGCCGTCTTCGGCGTGACTTGGTATGCCCAGGACGCGCTGGGCGAGGTGGTCTTCTACGACCCGCCCGAGGTCGGCGCGACGGTGACCAAGGACCAGCCCTACACCGAGGTCGAGTCGGTCAAGGCCGTGTCCGACGTGTTCGCGCCCCTGTCCGGCGAGGTGACCGAGATCAACGAGGCGCTGTCGGAGTCGCCCGACGCGATCAACGACGACCCCTACGGCGACGGCTGGCTGGTCAAGGTGAAGCTGAGCGACCCGAGCGAGGTGGAATCCCTGCTCGACGTGGACGCGTACAAGAACCTGCTTCAGTCGTAGAACCAGAACCAGCAAGCCAGCGCACCAGCGAACCAGCGAACCATGTCCACCTACACCTCCGCAACCGACGCCGACCGCAAGGCGATGCTGGACGCCATCGGCGTCGGGTCGCTGGACGAGCTGTTCGCCGAGATCCCGGCTGCCGTGCGGTTGGACCGGCCGCTGGACATCCCCGCGGGCATGTCGGAGACCGAGGTGTTCGACCACCTGTCCTCACTGGCGGCGCGCAACGTGCACGCCGACGCCGAGACCACGTTCCTCGGCGCCGGGATGTACGACCACTACGTGCCGGCGATCATCGACTCGATTCTGGGCCGGTCGGAGTTCCTCACGCCGTACACGCCGTACCAGCCCGAGATCTCGCAGGGCGGGCTGCAGGTGATGTTCGAGTTCCAAACGGCGATCTCCGAGCTCACGGGCCTGCCGGTTTCCAACGCCTCGGTGTACGAGGGCCCGAGCGCCGTGGCCGCCGCCGGGTACCTGGCCAAGCTCGAGACCAAGCGCTCCAAGCTGGTCACCTCCCGCGGGCTGCACCCGCACTCGCGCGAGGCGCTGGCCACCCACGCGGCCGGCTACGGCATGACCGTCGTGGAGGCGTCGCTCACCGAGGACGGCGCCACCGACCTCGAGGCCCTTGCCGCCCTCGTGGACGACGACACCGCCGCGGTCTTCGTGCAGCAGCCCAACTTCCTGGGCACGGTCGAGGAGATCGAGCGCCTGGGCGAGGCCGCCAAGGCCACCGGCGCGCTGTTCGTGGTCGCCGCCGACCCGCTGCCGCTGGGCATCCTCGAGGCCCCCGGCCGCCAGGGCGCCGACATCGTCGTGGGCGAGGGCCAGTCGCTGGGCAATCGCCTCGACTACGGCGGGCCGTCCTTTGGCTTCTTCGCCGCCTCTGACCGCTTCATTCGAAAGATGCCGGGCCGGATCGCCGGCGAGACCCGCGACATGGACGGCAAGCGCGGCTTCGTGCTCACCCTGCAGACGCGCGAGCAGCACATCCGTCGCGAGAAGGCCACGCACAACATCTGCACGGCCCAGGCGCTGAACGCCCTGGCCGGCGTGGTCTACCTGTCGTGGCTCGGCCGCAAGGGCCTGGTGGAGCTGGGCGAGCTGATGCTCCGGCGCACCCACTACGCCCGCGAGGCGCTGGGCCTGGAGGCGATCAACCCCGGGCCGGTGGTGCGCGAGTTCGCCGTGCGCGTGCCCGACCTCGACGGTCTGTTCGAGCGCGCCCGTGCCGCCGGCATCAATCCCGGCTACCGGCTGGGCGAGAGCTACCCCGAGTACGGGGACGGCTTGCTGATCGCGCTCACCGAGCGCCGCTCGCGCGCCGACATAGACCGCCTGGCCGCCGTCGTGTCGGGCGCACGCGAGGAGGTGCGCGTCTGATGGCGGCCCTGGACCCCCGCGCGGACGACCAGACGGTGACCATCTACGAGCGCTCGCGCGAGGGCCGGCGCGCGTTCGTGGGTCCAGCACTCGACGTTCCCGAGGTGCCGGTGGGCGACCTGCTGCCCGACTGGGCGCGGCGCTCGCAGCCGGCCGAGCTGCCCGAGGTGGCCGAGCCCGAGATCGTGCGCCACTACAACGGCCTGTCCAAGAAGAACTTCGACCTGGACACCGGCTTCTACCCGCTCGGGTCGTGCACGATGAAGCACAACCCCAAGCTGCACGAGCGCGTGGCCGCGCTGCCCGGCCACGCCCGCCTGCACCCGCTGCAGGACCCCGAGCTGGCCCAGGGCGCGCTCGAGCTGATGTGGCGCCTGCAGGGGGCCCTCGGCGAGGTGGCCGGGCTACCGCACGTGTCGCTGCAGCCCTCCGCCGGGTCGCACGGCGAGCTGGCCGGGCTGCTGCTCACCCGCGCCTACCACGAGGATCGCGGCGAGCACCGCACCAAGGTGCTCACGCCCGACACCGCTCACGGCACGAACCCGGCAACGGTGACGATGGCCGGCTACGAGGTCGTGAAGGTGGGCACCGACGAGCACGGCGGCGTGGACATCGACGACCTGCGCGCCAAGGCCGACGACCAGGTCGCGTGCCTGATGCTCACCAACCCCAACACGCTGGGGCTGTTCGACCGCAACATCGAGGAGATCGCCTCGATCGTGCACGAGGTGGGCGGCACCCTGTACTACGACGGGGCGAACCTGAACGCCGTGATGGGCATCTCCCGCCCCGGAGACATGGGCTTCGACATCGTTCACTACAACCTGCACAAGACCTTCACCCAGCCCCACGGCGGCGGCGGGCCGGGAGCTGGGCCGATCGCCTGCTCAGACCGGATCGAGCCGTTCCTGCCGCGGCCGCAGGTCGTGCGCTCGTCGGAGTCGGCTGGGAGGAGCGCAGCCCGATCGTCGGTCGGGCGAGCACCGGACCCGGCTCTCAACGGCGACGGACCGCACTTCACGCTCGACGTCGACCGGCCCAAGTCGATCGGCAAGATGCGCGGCTTCCAGGGCAACTTCGGCGTGTTCGTGCGCTCCTACGCCTACATCTGCTCGCTGGGCGGGGAGGGTCTGCGCGAGGTGTCCGAGACCGCCGTGCTGAACGCCAACTACCTCAAGGCCCGGCTGGCCGAGGAGGGGATCGCGGAGTACCTGCCGGTGGACTTCGACCGCCTGTGCATGCACGAGTTCGTGCTCTCGGGCAAGGGGGCGCGCGACAAGCTGGGGATCAAGACGCTGGACATCGCCAAGCGGATGCTCGACCACGAGGTGCACCCGCCCACGGTCTACTTCCCGCTCCTGGTGGACGAGGCGCTGATGATCGAGCCCACCGAGACCGAGCCCAAGGAGCGCCTGGACCACTTCGCCGACGTGGTGCGCTCCATCCTCGAAGAGGCGGCCGAGGATCCCTCGATCGCCCAGAACGCGCCCTACACCACATCGGTGCGGCGGCTCGACGAGGCCGGCGCGGCCAAGCACCCGGTCGTGCGCTGGACTCCGGAGGACCCCAATCCGGGCGAGGCCGACCGGGCGGGCGACGCCGACGGCGAGACCTCCGGCGCGCTCTAGCGCCCCGTGGGCCCCGACCGCAAGGCGCGCCTGGACCGCTTCCAGGCCTGGGCGTTCGTAGCCGCGGCCGTCCTCGCGCTGCTCACCCTTCCGGTGGTGGGCCTGGCCTTCGGCGCGGCGGGCATCGCCGTCGCCCATCGCGCGGGCGACCCGGCGGCACGGTGGGCGGCGATCGTGGCGCTGGCCGCGTGCGCCGTGGTGCTGGCCTTCGGGCTCGGGTCGGGTGATGGCGGTGGGCTGATCGAGTAGGGGGCAGCGGGCGCCCGTAGACTGCCCCGCCGTGCGCATCTTCAGCGGCATCCAGCCCACCGGGCGCAAGCACCTGGGCAACTACATCGGGGCCGTGCGCGGCTACCTGGAGGGTCAGGAGCGCGGCGATCCCGCCATCTACTGCATCGTGGACCTGCACGCCACGACCGTTCCCTACGAGCCGGCGGAGCTGCGCCGCTACCTCTACGACACCGCCGCCATGCTGATGGCGGCCGGCCTGGACCCCGAACGCTGCGTCCTCTTTCGCCAGTCCGACGTGCGCGAGCACACGGAGCTGTCGTGGCTGCTGAGCTCGGTCACCGCGCACGGAGACCTGAACCGGATGACCCAGTTCAAGGAGAAGTCGGCGCGCCAGCGGGAGCTGGTCTCCGCCGGCCTGTTCTTCTACCCGGTTCTGATGGCCGCCGACGTGCTCGTCTACCGCGCCCACGAGGTCCCGGTGGGCGACGACCAGCGCCAGCACGTCGAGCTGATGCGCGACATCGCCATCCGCTTCAACGCGGCCTACGGAGAGGGCACGCTGGTGGTGCCCGAGCCCCGCATACCCACGGTCGGGGCTCGGATAATGGATCTGCAGGACCCCACGTCGAAGATGAGCACGACGAGCTCGGAGGAGAAGGGCCTGATCTACATCGACGACGAGGAGCAGCGGATCGTCAAGAAGGTGAAGAGCGCGGTGACCGACTCCGGGGGCGAGGTCCGCCGCGGCCCGGGCAAGGAGGGCATCACAAACCTGATCGACATCCTCTCGGTGGTCCGCGGCGTCGGCCCCGAGGCAGTCGAGGCCGAGTTCGAGGGCCAGCAGTACGGCACGTTCAAGGGCGCCGTGGCCGAGGCGCTGGTGGCCTACCTGCGCCCCGTGCGCGAGCGCTACGCCGAGCTGCGCCCCGACGAGCAGGCGCTCGAGGCCGCCCTGGATCGGGGCGCCGAGCGGGCCCGCGAGCTGGCGGCGGCGACGATGGTCGACGTGCGCGCCGCGATGGGCGTGGGCAAGCCCGCCTAGCGGCCGCTAGGCCGTGGTCGGCTGCTCCTGGTCGCCGCGCCTGTCGAGCTCGGCGGCCAAGGCCTGGGTGTCCGCGTCCTTGACCATGGCCGTGTCCAGCAGCGGGTTCACCAGCCCGCGAAGCAGCGAGAACGCGACCCAGCGGTGGGGGCGGATGATGCGCGGCGCGCGCTTCTCGATGCCGTCCACGATGCCCTTGCCCGCCTGGGAAGGCTCGAGCCGCTTCTGGAGGACCTTCGGCACGGCCTTGTGCAGCCGCTCGGCGGCCGGGTCCTGGTCGATGCCGCGGTGCACCATCTCCGTGTCGATGAAGCCGAAGTAGGCGACGCTGGCGCCCGCCCCGTGCTGGGCCAACTCCACCCGCAGCGCGCGGCCCAGCTGCTCCACGCCGGCCTTGGCCATGGCGTACGGCGCGGTGCCGACGCCGTTGGCGAAGGCGTAGATCGAGGCGATGACCACCACGTGCCCGCGGTTGGCGACGATCTGCGGCAAGGCGGCCGCCACCGTGTTGTAGACGCCGTTCAGGTTCACGTCCAGCACGCGGTTCGCCGCCTCGCCGGACATGGCGTTCACCGTGGCCGCCCGCGAGGCGATGCCCGCGTTGGCCACCACCACGTCCAGCCGGCCGTAGCGGTCCACGGTCGCGGCCACGGCGGCGCGAAGGGCGCCGGCGTCGGTCACGTCGCAGCTCATGCCCATCGCGTCGGCTCCCAGACGCTCGGCGGCCTCCTCGGCGGCGGTCTGGTCGAGGTCGACCACCACCACGCGGGCACCGCGTCGGGTGAGCTCGTGCGCGGTCGCCAAGCCGATGCCGCGCGCCGCGCCGGTCACGAGCGCGACCTTGCCGGCCACTGGATAGGTCGCCATGGCGCGAGTCTCTCAGGTCCGGCCGGCGGTGCTGCCCTCCGAGCCTGCCCCTAGGCTTCACGCCGATGTCCGTCGCCTCGCTCGACCTCGACCTCGAGGTCTTCCAGGGTCCCTTCGACCTGCTGCTCACCCTCGTGCTGCGCGAGGAGGTCGATCTGCTCGAGGTGGAGCTGGCCGACGTGGTCGTGACCTACGTGGACTTCCTCCAGGACAGGGGGGAGATCGACCTCGAGGCGGCTACCGAGTTCCTGGTGCTGATCGCCGCGCTGCTGGAGCTCAAGTCGCGCATGATGCTCCCCGTCGAGGAGACCGACGGCCTGGAGCTCGAGCCCTCCGAGGCGGCCGATGAGCTCCTGGCCCGGATGCTCGAGTACCGCCGCTACCGCGATGCGGCCGCTTTCCTGCGCGAGCGCCTGACGGCCGAGCAGGGCTATCGCTATCGCTCCGCTCCGCTGCCCGCGCACCTGCGCCGCGCCTCCCTGGAGGTGGCCGAGGCCGTCTACGAGCCCGACCGCCTCGCCGAGGCCCTGGGCGGGCTGCTGCGCTTGCCACCCCAGATCGACCTGCACCACCTCGCCCGCCCGCGCGTGTCGCTGGAGCAGCGCCTGGCCCACGTGCGCACGCTGTTGAGGAAGCAGGCGTCCTTCTCCTTCGACGACGCCGTCCAGGGCGCCGACCGCATGACCGAGGCCGTGACCCTGTTCGCCCTGCTGGAGCTGTTCAAGTCCGGCGAGGCCAGCTGGGACCAGAGCGAGCCCTTCGGCCCGATCACCGTCAGGGCCCCCGCAGGGGAGGAGCGCAGCGCGGGCGCCGGCCGCGCGAGCACCGGACCAGGCTCTCCGTGAACGAGCTGGCCCGGATCACCGAGGCGCTGCTGTTCCTGTCCCCGGAGCCCGTGTCGCTCGAGCGGCTGGCCGACGCCACGGAGTCCGGGGAGGGCGAGGTGCTCGAGGCGCTGGCGCGCCTGCGCGAGCACTACGCCGACGGCTACCGCGGAGTGGTCCTGCGCGAGGTGGCCGGCGGGTTCACGCTGGCCACGGATCCGGTGGCCGAGAAGGCCGCCCGGCGCCTCCTGGCCCGCCCTCGCACCCCGCCGCTCACCCAGGCCCAGGCAGAGTGCCTGGCGATCGTGGGCTACCTCCAGCCCGTATCGCGCCCGGAGATCGCCCGCATCCGCGGCGTGGCCTCGGAGTCGGCCACCGCCACGCTGCTGGAGCGGGGTCTGGTCGAGGAGTCGGGCCGCTCGCGCTTCGGCGCGGTGCTCTACCGCACCACCGAGCTGTTTCAGAAGCTGTTCGGGCTCGAAGCGCTCGACGCGCTGCCCGACGTCTCGCGCTTCGATCCCACGCCCGAGGACGAGCGCGACCTGCGTGAGCGGCTGCTCAAGGCCGGCGAGGCCCGCGCCGAACCCCACCAAGCCTGACGACCGTCGCATACCTGTGTCCTCGGGCCTCGGCTTGGCCCACCAAGCCTTCGGCCCTGCGTCCTTGGTCTGCTCGGTCGCAGGCTTGCTGACGTGTCTAAGAAACCGCGGCCAGCGCGGGCTCGCCCTGGCGGAAGTCCTCGGCCACGTCGTGCAGGATCTGCAGCATCGCCTCGCAGGCCGGCGACCGGTAGCCGCCCTGGAGCCGGGCGGCCCATATGCGGCGCACGGGCGCGTCGGGCCCCAACGGACGGGCCACCACTCCGGGGTGCAGCGGGCTGAGCGCCAGCCGCGGATAGATGGTCACGCCCATGCCGGCGGCCACCAGCGCCTGGGCGGCCATCGTCTCGTCGGCCTCGAAGGCGATCCGGGCCTCATAGCCCGCGTCCTGGCAGGCGCGGTTGACGATCAGCCGGCAACCCGAGCGGTCGGTGGGGCCGATCCAGGGCTCTGAGCCCAGGTCTTTCATCCGCAGCTCGGCCTTGCGGGCGAGCGGGTGGTCGCGCTGGAGCACGGCGTCGTAGATGTCGTCGATCAGGTGCTGGAGCTCGAGATCCTCGCCCAGCGTGCCGGGGACGGCGGCGTAGTCGTAGACCAGCGCCAGGTCGATGTCACCCGAGCGCAGGAGGGTGCGCGCCTCGTCGGGCTCGGCGTCGACCATGCTCAGCTCCACCTTGGGGTGGCGGCCGTGGAAGGCGGCCACTGCGCGCGGGACGAGCGTGGCGCCCGCGCTCTGGAAGCAGGCCAGGCGCAGCCGTCCGCCGCGGACTCCCGCGAGCTCGGCCAGCTCGTCCTCGGCGCTCTCCAGGCGGGCGAGGATGGCGTCGGCGTGTGAGACCAGCGCCCGCCCGGAGTCGGTCAGGCGCACGCCGCGCGGCGTGCGGTCGAGAAGCTTGGTGCCGACCTCACGTTCCAGCGCCGCCACCTGTTGACTGACTGCGGACTGCGTGAACGACAGCGACTCCGCCGCGGCCGAGAACGATCCGCGGGCCGCGACCTCCCTGAACACCTTCATCCGCTTCACGTCGAGCATAAGCAGAAGTGATCGTAGCCCCTCACAACCGTAATTTGAACTGATGGCCCTCCCACTGCCATCCTCGGCGGCGTGAGCCGCCGGAGCCTGATGCAGTTCGCCGTCGTGGCGGCCTTCTGGGGCGCCTCCTACCTGTTCATCAAGGTGGCGCTGGAGGACGTGTTCTCGCCGCCGATGATCGTGTTCGTGCGGACGGCGCTGGCCTCGCTGGTGCTCACGCCGCTGGCCCTCCGGACGGGCCGGGCGGGCGAGTTGCGGCCGCTGGTCGGCCCGATCTTCCTGCTCGGGCTGGTCCAGGTGGCCGCCCCGTTCATGCTCATCTCCTACGGCGAGAACCACATCCACTCCTCGCTGGCCGGGATCCTCGTGGCGATGGCGCCGGTGTTCACCTTCCTCCTGAGCCTCGTCGTCGGTCGCGACCAGGACGTGCACGCCCTCGGCTTTGCCGGGGTGGCGCTGGGCATCGCCGGCGTGGTGCTGCTGCTGGGCCTGGACACCGGCGGCGACTCCGCCGCCCTGGCCGGCGGACTGATGGTGGTCGCCGCCGCGGTCGGGTATGCGGTCGGCGCCTACTACCTGCGCCGCGCGGCGCCCGGCCTGCCTCCACTGCTGATCGTGGCGGCCACCATGGGCGCCAGCGCGCTGATGTCCGCCCCGCTGGCCGCTCTCGACCCGCCCACGGCGACACCCAGCCTGCAGGCGGTCGGCTCGCTGCTGGCGCTCGGTGTGTTCGGCACCGGCATCGCGTTCGTCTTCTTCTACGACCTGATCGTGACCATCGGACCCGCGCGGGCGACACTCGTCGCCTACGTGGCTCCGGGCTTCGCCGTGATCTACGGAGTGGCGCTGCTCGGCGAGGACTTCACGCTGGCCACGCTCGCCGGACTGGTGGCGATCCTGCTCGGCTCCTACCTGGCGGCCAACGAGCGCTGGCCCTGGCAGCGCCGGCCGGTGCCGGTGGCCGCGGGTCAGGCGGCGGCGGTGGACACCGCCAGCTGACCGCAGGCGGCGTCGATGTCACGTCCGCGCGTCAGGCGCACGGTGGCTGGCACGCCGCTGTCGTGCAGGGCGGTCTGGAAGGCGGCGATGGCCTCCGGGCTGGAGCCGGACAATCCCGACGAAGTGGGGTTGTAGGGGATCAGGTTGACCTTGAAGGCCTCGTGCGGGCTGAGCAGCTTTGCCAGCTGGATCGCCTGCCCGTAGGAGTCGTTCACGCCGGCCAGCATCAGATACTCGATGTAGACCCGCCGCCGGCGCACCTCGTGCCAGCGCCGGCAGGCGGCCAGGACGTCGGCCAGTGGATAGCGGTCGTTGACCGGCATCAGCTCCGAGCGCAGCGCGTCGTCGGGGGCGTGCAGGGAGAGGGCGAGGCGGATGGTGGGCCCGTCGCGCTCGGTCAGCCGCTCGATGCCCGGAAGCCAGCCGACCGTCGAGATCGTGGTGGAGGAGGGGTGGATGCCCACGTCGGGCAGCCGCTCGCAGGCCGCGAGCACGTTGTCCAGGTTGAGCAGCGGCTCGCCCATGCCCATGAACACGCAGTGGTCGATCCCCTCCTTGCGCCGGAAGTGCAGCGCCTGATCGAGGATCTCGGAGTGGGTGAGGTTGCGGCCGAACTTCATCGTGCCCGTGGCGCAGAAGGTGCAGGTGAGCGGACAGCCCGACTGGCTGGACAGGCACACCGAGCGCCGGCCGGGGGAAGGATTTGGCATGGATGCCGAATGCTTCGAACCTCCTCGATAGCGCATCAGCACGGCCTCCAGGGGCCGGCCGTCACCCGTGTGGAACAGCGCCTTCTCCGTGCCGTCGGAGGCCAGCGCCTCGCGCTCGACGGTCAGCGACGACAAGGGCACCCGCTCGGCGAGCTGGGCCCGCAGCGCGACCGGCAGGTTGGTCATCTCCTCGTAGGAGGCGACCCCGCGGGCGGTCCACTCCCACACCTGGGCGGCGCGGAAGGAAGGCTGGCCGAGGTCGGCCAGCACGGAGTCGAGCAGTGCGAGGTCCACGCCGCCAAGTGTCGCAGCGCCGCGCGTCGCGGATGAAGCGCGCCCAGACGGGTAAGCGCCGACAATGGCCGATCCGAACGAGACCCTGATCACCCCCTACCGCGACGGCCCGCTGCTGGTCCGCGGTCCCTTCCGGATCGAGGACCAGGACGGAGAGGCGATCGACGCCGGCCGCGAGGTCGTGGCCCTCTGTCGCTGCGGCAAGTCGCGCATGCGCCCCTTCTGCGACGGCAGCCACAAGCTGGTCGACTTCCGCGCGCCCAGCGGGCGCGAGGCCCGGGGCAGCGAGGGGCCCGTCTAGGCGGTCGCGGGCTCGCGCAGCGGCCTGAGCAGCGAGCTCACGCCCGCCGCCCAGCGCTCCAGCAGGTGGTCGGCCCAGCGCCGATCCAGCTCACCGAGGGCCGCGGCCCCGAACATCACGTCGGGGCCCAGCGTGGGCTCCTGGCGCATCAGGCCGCCGGCCAGGTCGACGGCCGCGATGTTCTCGTGCACGGCGTCGGCCTCCACGTGCTCGTCGAAGAACTCGGTCGCCTCCGTGCGCCCCAGCCGGCGCAGCGCGTCGCCGTAGCGGCGGTTGGGAATCGACGAGGTCATCTCGAACAGGGCCAGATGGCCCACGAGCGCCCCCCGCAGGCGGCGGTGCAGCCCGAACATCGACATCAGGTTGACCGTGGCCAGGGTCGGGGCGGGGATGTGATCGAGGTAGAAGCCGTACTCCGAGCTCAGGCCGACGGCCTCCAGCGACCGGGCGTACAGCTCCGCGTGGATGCGGTCGGAGCGACCGCCGCCGTACTCGTCGGCCTGGATCTCGACCATCGCGGCCTTGGGCTGGCCACTCAGGCGGGGCAGCGCCCAGGTGTGTGGATCGGCCTCCTTGAGCTGGTACGCCGACCGGTGCACCATGAACTCGAGCACCTGCTCGTCGCTGCCCTCGCGGGCGAGGAAGAGGGAGAGCGAAGGGCCGGTGTCGGCGTCCGCGATCGCCCGCAGGGCGGTGTCCGACTCCGACGGCGGCGGGCAGCCTCGCGATACCGGCGCCGCCTCGCGCACGGCCCGCTCGAATTCGTTCTCCAGCCGGGCGCGCAGCGCCAGCAGCGACGGCTCCCACTCCCAGCGCTCGTCGACTCCGTCCAGCCCGCGGTAGTGCAGCTCATAGCAGAGGTACAGAGCCAGCTGCGCGTCCTCGTCGGCGAGCGGATCAGCGCTGGGGGACACGGCGAGCGAGAGCGCGTGGGGGCGCTCCCGCAGCTCCTCCAGTAGGCCCTCGCTGAGGGGTCCCCGGGATGCGGGCAGGGGGGGCACGGCTGGCTCATTCCCGGTTCGAGCGCTTCTAATCCGCGCTGGCGGGTCAGGCGCGGAATCGCTCGGCCAGGTCCCGTACCACGCCGCTCAGATCGCCGTGCTCGGCCACCTCGCGCTGGCGTTCGGCCCCGTTTCGCTCCACGAGCTCGCGCGCGTGATCGAGGGCCGCACGCGCGTCCAGCGCGTCGGCTTCGGGCGCGAGCGAGTCGACGAGCCCGCGCAGCCGTTCGCGGGTCGGGCGCGGCTCGCCGCTGTCCAGGTCGGCCATCTGCCCGTCGAGGCCGTGGCGGGCCGCCGACCAGCGGTTCTCGGCGATCCGCCAGGTGGGATGCGCGGGCAGCGGCTGGCCCGCGTCGTGGCGATCGGCCAGCCGGCGCACGAGGCATTGGGTCAGCGCGGCGACGGCCTCGCTGTCATTCACGGTGGTCTGCTGGTCGGGCACGCGCACCTCCACGGTGCCGAACTCCGGGTGCAGCCGCAGCTCCCACCACCACATCCCGCGGTGGCGCAGCGCGCCCGCTGCCGCGCCCCACTCGAGGGCGGCCACCAACTCCTCCAGGTCGGCGAAGGCGGGCGGCACCCCCTGTCGGGGCAGCAACTCGGAGATCTTGGGGCGCACGGAGGCCATCCCGGAGTCGCGCCCGGCGATGAAGGGCGCGTTGGCTCCCAGGGCGGCCAGATCGGGGAGGTAGGAGCGCAGCGCGTTGTACACGGCCAGGGCGCGTTCGGCCCCGTTGACGCGGACGTGCACGTGAAGTCCGAAGACGAGCTGGCGGCGGGCCACGGGGCCGTACTCCTCGCGCGTGTGGCGGTAGCGCTCGTCGGGGTTGAGCACCCCTTCGGCCGGGGTGAACGGGTGCACCCCGGCCGCGGCGGGCAGCGCCAGCCCGGCAGCGGCCGCCTCCAGGTCGGCGCGGGCCCCGGCCAGCGACTGCCCGGCTTGCGCGACGCCCTCGCTGGGCGGGGTGATCAGCTCGACCTGGGCGGCGGGCAGCTCGGGCTTGAAGCGCCCGTCGCCGTCCAGGCGGGCCAGGACCTGCGCGGCCACCGGGGCGAGGTCGAGCGTCTCGCGGTCGAGCAGCATCACCTCCTCCTCGAGGCCCACGCTGAGCGCGGCGGGCTGGTCCAGGACCGTGCGCAGGCGGTCGGCGTCGTGCTGCTCGTCGCTCATCGGTTTCCCGCGCGTGGCATCGGGATCGACGCGGCCCCGGCGCGGCTCGCCCCCGGGGGCGCGCTGCTGATCGTCCAGTCGTCTCTCTGCGACATCGAGCAGACGATCGCGGATATGGAGACCGCGGGCTTGGACGCACAGGTGGTCGACAGCCGCACCGGGCCGCTGGGGCCGCTGGTGCTGGCCCGCGCGGGGGAGCTGGAGCGAGCCGGCCTGCTGGCTCCGGGCCGGCGCGAGGAGCAGATCGCGGTGGTTCGGGGCGCGGCCGCGGGCTGACCGACCCGGCTGTGCCAGCCTTGGCCCATGCGCCTCGCCAAGTTCCTGGCCCACTCCGGCGTCGCCTCACGGCGCGCCTCGGAGCGGATGATCGCCGAGGGGCGGGTGAGCGTGGCCGGCCAGCCGATCGACGACCCGGCCCGCGACGTGGACGAGTCGAGCGGCGTGGAGGTGGACGGGCGGCCGGTGGGGCCCGAGCCGCGCGAGGTGCACGCGCTGCACAAGCCGGCGGGGGTGGTGTCCACCGCCGCGGACACCCACGGGCGGCGCACGGTGGTCGAGTACGTCGCCTCCCAACGCCGCCTCTACCCCGTCGGGCGCCTGGACGCGGACACCACCGGCCTGATCCTCTTGACCAACGACGGCGAGCTGGCCGACCGCCTGACCCATCCCCGCTACGGCGTGGAGAAGGTCTACCGCGCCATCGTCTTGCCCGCCGACGTCTCCCCATCGGCGCTGGACCGGCTGCGCGGCGGGGTGGAGTTGGAGGACGGCAAGACCTACCCGGCCAGGGTGCGGATGATCGAGCCCGGGTCGCTGGAGGTGGTGATCTCCGAGGGGCGCAAGCGCCAGGTGCGGCGCATGATCGAGGCCGTCGGCCACCGCGTGATCGCCCTGGAGCGCGTGGCCTTCGGGCCCCTCACCCTCGACCGGCTGCCCGAGGGCGAGTCGCGCCGGCTGGACGAGGAAGAGGTCGATCGCCTGCGCGCGGCGGCGGGCTGGAACAATCCCGCCGCGTGAGGCTGCGGGCACTGAGAGGGGCGACGACGGTCGCCGCGAACGAGGCGGACGCCATCCTGGAGGCGACGGACGAGCTCATGCGCGAGGTGATCGACCGAAACGGCCTGCGCGTCGAGGACATGGTCTCCTGCATCTTCACCTGCACCGACGACCTGGACGCCGAGTTCCCCGCCGTGGCCGCGCGCCGGATGGGGCTGAGCGCCGTGCCGCTGCTGTGCACGCGCGAGATGCCCGTGCCCGGCTCGCTGCCGCGGGTGATCCGGATGATGCTGCACGCCTACGCCGAGCCGGACACGCCGGCCCGCCACGTCTATCTGCGCGAGGCCGTGGCCCTGCGCCGCGACCTGGAGGGGGCCCAGTGAGCCCGGGAATCGAGTTCAACCGCAGGCTGGAGGACATTCCCGCCTACCCCCAGGCGAGCTCCTACGCGCACGGCGGTGAGCTGGTCAAGCTGGCCTCCAACGAGAGCCCGTTCGGCCCCCCGGCCGCCGTGGTGGGAGCGATCCAGGGCCAGCTCGAGACTCTCAACCGCTACCCCGACCCCGACAAGGCGGCGCTGCGCAAGGCGATCTCGGACCGCACGGGCGTGGGCGCCGATCGCGTGACCGTCGGCAACGGCTCCTGCGAGATCCTGCTCGCCGCCGCCGACGCCCTGCTCGAGCCGGGCGCCGAGCTGGTCTACGCCTGGCCCTCCTTCTCGGTCTATCCGATGCTCGCCGCCCAGTCGGGCGCCACCGAGATCCGCGTTCCGCTGGACTCCGAGGGCCGCCACGACCTCGACGCCATGGCCCGCGAGATCACCGCCGCCACCCGCCTCGTGCTGGTCTGCAACCCCAACAACCCGACGGCCACCGCGCTGCCCCCGGACGAAATCGCCGCCTTCGTGGCCGGAGTGCCAGACCACGTGGCGGTGATCCTCGACGAGGCCTACGTGGAGTTCAACCTGCTCCAGGACCCGGCCGACTCGGTCGAGCTGGCCGGCCGCCACTCCAACCTGATCGTGCTGCGCACGTTCTCCAAGATCTACGGGCTGTGTGGCCTGCGCGCGGGCTACGCGCTGGGCCCCGAGCGCTTCCGGCGCGCGATCGACCACGTGCGTCAGCCCTTCTCGGTGAACACCCTGGCCCAGGCCGCGGCCGTCGAGGCGCTCCGCCACGGCGACGAGATCGCCCGCCGGGTGGAGGCCACGGTGATCGAGCGTGTGCACATGGAGACCGAGCTGGCCGAGCGCGGGCTGGAGTCCACCGAGAGCCAGGCCAACTTCTCGTGGATCTCCCTGGGCGACCGCGACGAGCACGCGGTGGTGGACGGCCTGGCCGAGCGCGGCGTGATCGTGCGGGCGGGCTCGGCGCTCGGCGAGGAGGGGAGGCTGCGGGTGACATACGGCACCCGCGCCGAGAACGACGCCTTCCTGACGGCGCTGGACGCGCTGCTCTAGCCCTGGCGCTCCGGCGCGCTGGCCCAGTAGGTGGCCGCCATGTCCTCGTCGCCGTGGCCGTCGCCGACGGCGCGGCTCATCTGACGCTCGGTCACCTCGACCAGGGGCATCTCCTGGTCGTGGCGCTCGGCCGCCTCGAGCACCAGGCCGGCGTCCTTGCGCGCAAGCGACAGGGAGAAGGAGGGGTCGAAGGAGCGCTCGAGCATCGCCCCGCCCTTCGTCTGGGCGTAGGCCGAGTCGAGCGGGCCGGCCTCGATGGTCTCCAGGAAGATCTTCGGGTCGACGTCGATGGCCTCGGCGAAGGCCACGGTCTCGGCCACGCTCTCGGTGAGGGAGAGCAGCCAGGAGTTGAGCACCAGCTTGGCGCGCGTGCCGGCGCCGGCCTCGCCGAGCCAACGGGTGGAGGCGCCCACGGCGTCGAACACGGGCGCGCAGCGCTCTCGCTGGTCCTCGGGTCCGGAGGCCAGCACCTGCAGCTTGCCCTGCTCGGCGGGGGCCTTGGTGCCCAGCACCGGGGCGTCGACGAAGGGCACCGCGCGCTCCTCGGCCAGCGCGGCGAGCGCCTCGGTGGCGGCGATGCCGACGGTGGACATCTGCACCCAGAGGGCGTCGTCGGCCATCGCGGCCAGGGCGCCGCCGTCCTCCATCGCTTCGGTCACCGCGTCGCCGTCGGAGAGCACCGTGATCACGATGTCGGCGCCGCGCACCGCCTCCTCGGCCGAGCCGACCACCTCGATCCCGTCGTCGGCCAGCGGTTGCGCCTTCTCCGGCGTGCGGTTCCAGACGCGCACGTCCAGGCCCGCCGCCTTCAGGTTGCGCGCCATCGGCGCGCCCATCGTTCCCGTGCCGAGCATGGCGATCATGGACGCCCCTGTACCCGCCGCGCCGCCGCTCAAGCGCTGGCCCCGACCGCCGATCCGTGCTAGAAGTCATGCCGATGCCGCGCAGCACCACGCACGCCCCTCGCACGAGCGCCCTCCGCGGCGACTCCTGGCGTGCCTTCGCGGCGTATTGGCGATTTAGCTAGGCGTCCGGCCACGGCAGCGCTCCTGCCGCCGACCGACATCCGAGTCCCGTCCGGGCGCCGACCCCCGCAGCACCGCATCGCCAACGTCTAGCTTGAGGAAAGCAATGGGATCACTGAGAACCACCGGCTTCACCACCATCGCCGGGCCGTGCACCGTCGAGTCGCGCGACACGCTGCTCGAGACCGCGCGGGCCGTGAGGGCGGCCGGCGCCGCCATGCTGCGCGGCGGCGCCTACAAGCCACGCACCTCGCCCTACTCGTTCCAGGGTCTGGGAGAGGAGGGCCTGCGCCTGCTCGCCGAGGCCAAGGCCGAGACCGGCTTGCCCGTCGTCACCGAGCTGCTCGACGTGCGCGACCTCGACGCGGTGGCCGCGGTGGCCGACGTGGTGCAGGTGGGCGCGCGCAACATGCAGAACTACGGACTGCTCACCGAGATCGGCCGAGCGGGGCTGCCCGTGGTGATCAAGCGCGGCATATCGGCCACCCTCGACGAGCTGCTGATGGCCGCCGAGTACGTGCTCAAGGAGGGCAATACGGACGTGATCCTGTGCGAGCGCGGAATCCGCACCTTCGAGACCGGCTACCGCTTCACGCTCGACCTGATGGCCGTGCCCGTGCTCAAGCAGCGCACCGGCCTGCCGGTGATCGTCGATCCCAGTCACGCCGCGGGTGACCGGTCGCTGGTGCCGGCCATGTCGATGGCCGCCGCTGCGGCGGGCGCGGACGGCATCATCGTGGAGGTGCATCCCGACCCGGAGAGCGCCATCTGCGACGGCGCCCAGCAGCTGCCCACGGCCGGGTTCGCCGACTACCTGCGCAGGGTCGAGGCGGTGGCCCGGGCGGCGGCCGAACGCGAGCCGGTGGCGGCGGCGGCCTGAGGTGACCGTGCCGCCCTCCACCGACCTGGGCGCGATCCGTGACCTGCGGATCGAGCGCATCGAGGCGCTCGATCGCCCCTCCGACCTCCAGGCGCGGCTACCGCTGACCCCGGCCCATGCCGAGGTGGTGGTCCGGGGCCGCGAGGGGGTCACGCGAATCCTCGACCGCGAGGACGACCGCCTGCTCGTCGTGGTCGGCCCCTGCAGCGTCCACGATGTGGAGGCCGCGCGCGACTACGCCGCCCGGCTGGCCGCGCGAGCGGCCGAGCTGGAATCGGATCTGCTCGTGGCCATGCGGGTCTACTTCGAGAAGCCGCGCACCACGACGGGGTGGAAGGGGATGATCAACGACCCCCACCTGGACGACTCCGGCGACGTGAACACGGGTCTGAAGATGGCCCGCACGCTGCTCCTCGAGGTGCTCGAGCTGGGCCTGCCGGTGGGCTGCGAGTTCCTCGACCCGATCATCCCGCAGTACATCTCCGACACGGTGGTGTGGGGAGCCATCGGAGCGCGCACGACCGAGAGCCAGATCCATCGCCAGCTGGGCTCGGGGCTGTCGATGCCGGTCGGCTTCAAGAACGGCACGGACGGCAACGTCCAGGTGGCCGTCGACGCCGTTCGCGCGGCCGCCGCGCCGCACGCCTTCACCGGCGTCGATCGCACCGGCACCCCGGCCATCCTGCGCACCACGGGCAACCCCGACGGCCACATCATCCTGCGCGGCGGACGCAACCTGCAGAACTACGGCTCGGGCCCGGTGGGCGACGCGCTGGCCCAGCTGCGGGCGGCCGGGCTGCCCGAACGGGTGGTGATCGACGCGTCGCACGACAACTCGGGCAAGGACCCCGCCCGCCAGCGCGAGGTGGCGGGCGACGTGGCCGGCCAGATCTCGGCGGGCAGCCGCGCGGTCGTGGGCACGATGCTCGAGTCCTTCCTGGTCGGTGGGCGCCAGGACCTCGGCGGCCCGCTCACCTACGGGCAGTCGATCACCGACGCCTGCATGGACTGGGACACCACGGTCGAGGTGCTCGACGGCCTGGCCGCGGCCGTGCGCGCACGCCGCGACTCCCCGTGAGGATCGCCGTGCTCGGGGTCGGGCTGATCGGCGGCTCGATCGGCCTGGCCGCCCGCGAGCAGCTCGAGGACGTGACCGTGACGGGCTTCGGGCGCAGCCCCGAGCGGCTGGAGGCCGCGCGGGCGCTGGGGGCGATCGACCACGCCGCCGGCTCGCTGGACGAGGCGCTGGAGGGCGCCCAGGCCTGCTTCTGCTGCGCACCCGTCGGTGCCGTGCCCGAACAGGTGGTGGCCGCGTTGGCAGCCGCGGCGGCCGACTGCGTGGTCACCGATGTGGGGTCGGTGAAGGAGCGGCTGGTCGACTCGGTGGCCGACGAGCGCTTCGTGGGCGGCCACCCGATCGCCGGGGCGGAGACCTCGGGCGTGGAGCACGCCCGCGCCGACCTGTTCCAGGGCGCCGTCTGGTACCTGACCCCCACGCCCGGCTCCTCGGGCGTGCTCTACGAGCGCCTGCACCGGCTGATAGTGAGCCTCGGGGCCGGTCCCGTGGCCATCGAGGCCGCGGCCCACGACCGGTTGCTTGCCGCGGTGAGCCACCTGCCCCACGTGCTGGCCAACGTGCTGGTGGCCCAGGTTGCCGCCGAGGGCGAGCCGCCCCGGATCGGGCCGAGCTTTCGCGACGCCACCCGGGTGGCGGGGGCCAACCCCTCGATCTGGACCGACATCTACATGGCCAACCGGCTGGCGCTGGCCGACGAGATCGACGCGGCAGGGGAGCGCCTGCGCGCCGTGGGGGCCGATCTGCGCGCCGGCGACCGCGCCGGCTTGGCCGCCTGGCAGGACGAGGCGGCGGCCCAGCGCGCCCGCCTGCTGGCCGCCGAGTCGCGCGTGGGAAGGGTTCACGAGTTGCGCCTAACGGTGCCCAACCGGCCCGGTATCGTCGCCGAGGTGGCGCTCGAGCTCGGCAAGGCCGGGGTGAACATCGTCGATCTGGCGCTGGCGCCGGCGCCCGACATGCGCTCGGGGGCGATCACGCTGTGGATCGCCGGGGACGAGGAGGCCGAGCGTGCGCGCGGGTTGATCGGCGCCCTGGGCTTCGCCGTGGCCGAGTCGTGAGCGCAAGCAGCCGGCTCGGCCGGGTGCGCAGCGAGGTTCTCCCGTGAGCGAGGTTCTTCCGTGAGCGGCGTCCGCTTCGAGCCCTCGGGCGCGCTGCGGGGCGAGTACCTCGCGCCCCCGGACAAGTCGATCTCGCACCGGGCGGCGCTGTTCGGCGCGATGGCCGACCAGCCCGTGACGATCCGCAACTACCTGCGCTCGGCCGACACCCTGTCCACCCTCGCCGCGCTGCTCAGCCTGGGCGCCGGCATCGACGAGTCCGGCGCCGACCTGACCATCCGCGGGGTCGGCCTCCACGCGGCGCTCGAGGCCACCGGCGGCCACATCGACGTGGGCAACTCGGGCACCCTGCTGCGGCTGCTGCCGGGCTGGCTGGCCGGGCAGACCGGTGGCAACTGGAGCCTGGACGGCGACGAGTCGATCCGCCGCCGGCCCGTGGATCGCGTGGTCCAGCCGCTGCGGATGATGGGGGCCGCCGTGAGCGCCCGCGAGGAGCGCTTCACCCCGCTGGTGGTTCAGGGTCGCGACCTGACCGGCATCGACTACGAGCTGCCCGTGCCCAGCGCCCAGGTCAAGTCCTGCGTGCTGATCGCGGGCATGCTCGCCTCGGGCAGCACCTCGATCACCGAGGCGACGATGAGCCGCGACCACACCGAGCGTCTGATGCGAAACGCGCGCGTGCCCTTCCAGCGCGACGGCCTGCGCGCCACCGTGAGCCAGGTCGACGAGCTGGAGCTGGACACGATCACCGTGCCCGGTGACCCCTCCTCGGCCGCCTTCCTGGCTGCCGCGGCCTGCCTGGTGCCCCACTCGCGGCTGCTGATCGGCGGCCTCGGGCTCAACTGGACGCGCACCGCCTTCTTCCGCATCGCCCGGCGCATGGGCGCGGTGATCGTGGGCGACCTCGAGCCGCCGCACACCGAGGCCGACGCCGAGCCGGTCGGCGACCTCGACGTGGCCCACGCGCCCCTGGAGGGCACCGAGGTCACGCCCGACGAGGTGCCGCTGGCCATCGACGAGCTGACCCTGGTCGCCCTGCTGGGCGCCTTCGCGGACGGTGAGACGGTGGTCCGGGGGGCGGCCGAGCTGCGCCACAAGGAGTCCGACCGGATCGCGGCGGTGGTCGGCGCCCTGACGGCGCTCGGGGCCGACATCGAGGACGTGGGCGACGGCTTCGTGGTGCGGGGCACGGGCGAGCCGCTGCGCGGGGGCACGATGGATTCCGGGGGAGATCACCGCCTGGCCATGCTCGGCGCCGTGGCGGGGCTGGCCTCCCGAGACGGCGTCGAGGTGCGGGGCATGGAGGCCGCCGCCGTCTCCTATCCCGACTTCGAGGACGACCTGCGCGCTCTCTTGAGCTGAGGGCGCCGCACCGATCGCCTCCATGCGTTGTTATCCGCTTCGATGACCCGCCGCGCTCCGATCCTCCTGGCCTTGGCCGCCGTCCTCTGCCTGCCCGCCTCGGTGGCCCAGGCCACGTTCAAGGGGGGAAACGGCCGCGTGGCCTATGACCTGCACAGCCGGGGGATAGGCGACGACGGATCCAAGACCTCGTACCGGGCGCTGGCCACCGTCCAGCCCGACGGCCGGGCCGATCGCTTCCTGCGCGAGTGCCAGCTCAGCGGCGGCAAGACGATCAGCGGCGACTGCACGATCGACTTCCGCACCCCGTCGTGGCGCAGGGACGGGCGCGAGCTGGTGTTCGACAGCGGCCGCGCGCTGGCCCTGATCGGCTCGACGGGCGCGGGCTACCGAGCCCTGCCGGCCGTGACCTCCGACGACTCGCAGCCCTCGTTCGCCCCGTCGGGGCGCAAGGTGGTCTTCGCCGGGCGCAGGGGCGGGCGCACCAGCCTGTACGTCTACGACCTGGCCACCCGCAAGGCGCGGCGCCTGGTGAAAAGCGGAGCGGACCCCGACTGGGGCTCGCGCAACCGGATCGCCTTCGAGCGCGCCGGCAACCTCTACACGATCTCCGCCACCGGCCGCGGGCTGAAGCGGATCACCCGTGCCGGCGGGCGCGACCCCGGCTTCTCGGCCAGCGCGAAGGCGATCGTCTTCGCCCGCCGCGGTGGCATCTACACGGCGGACGCCGACGGGGGCCACGCCCGCCGGATCGTGCGCTGCTCGCGCTGCACGAGCCCGGTGTACTCGCCGGACGGCAAGCTGATCGCCTACGACCGCCCCGGCGTGACCGTGGCGCGGGCACAGGACGGCAGGACCGTCGCCACCCTGGTGGACGACGTGTCGGGCGGGGGGGAGAGCTTCGACGGCTCGAACCCGGCCTGGGCGCCGCGCTGACCGCCAGTAGCCTCACCGCCATGGTCGTCGCCATAGACGGGCCCGCCGGCGCGGGCAAGAGCACCGTGGCCCGGGCCGTGGCCCAGGCGCTCGGCTTCACCTACCTGGACTCCGGGGCGATGTACCGCGCCGTGGGCCTCAAGCTCCTGCGCGATGGGGGCGCCGCCTCCGACGCCGCCGAGGCACTGCAGGTCGAGCTGGGCGATCGCGTCGAGGTCGACGGCGAGGACGTGACCGACGCCATCCGTGCCCCGGAGGTGTCCGAGGCGGCCTCGCGGGTGGCGACCAACCCCAAGGTCCGCGCGGCCCTGGTGCGCAAGCAGCGCGAGCTGATGTCCGAGGGCGACTGGGTGGCCGAAGGCCGCGACATCGGCACCGTGGTGGCCCCCGACGCCGCGCTGAAGGTCTTCCTGAACGCCGACCCCGCCGAGCGGGCCCGCCGCCGGGCCGCAGAGCTGGGCGCCGACGTGGACACCGTGATGCGCGACCAGGCGCTGCGCGACGCCCAGGACTCCGAGCGCGAGCACTCGCCGCTGCTCGCCGCCCCCGACGCCGTGGAGCTGGACACCAGTGGGCTGGCCGTCGAGGAAGTGGTCGGCCGGATCGTCGAGCTGGTTGGATCGAGGACGTGATTCGACCGCCTGAGAACACCACCGTCCTGGTCACCGGCGCCACCGACGGCCTGGGCCGCGCCGTGGCCGAGCGCCTGGCCGTCGAGGGCGCCACCGTGCTCATGCACGGCCGCGACCCCGACCGCCTGGCCGCTGCCGAGGCCGACGTGGAGATGCTGGCCGGCGCCGACCGCGTCCGCACCTACCGGGCCGACCTGTCCTCGCTGGCCGAGGTGCGCGAGCTGGCCGCCCAGGTGCGCCGCGACGAGCCCGAGCTGCACGTCCTGGTCAACAACGCCGGAATTGGCTCGGGCAGACCCGACTCCACCGAGCGCGAGGAGAGCCGCGACGGGCTCGAGCTGCGCTTGGCCGTCAACTACCTGGCCGGCTTCGCGCTCACGAACGAGCTGCTCGACCTGCTGATCGAGTCGGCGCCCTCCCGGATCGTCAACGTCGCCTCGCTGGGCCAGGCGCCGATCGACTTCGACGACCCGAACCTGCTCGAGGACTACGACGGCGGGCGCGCCTACAGCCAGTCCAAGCTGGCCCAGATCACATGGAGCATGGAGCTGGCCGAGCGCCTGGACGGCCAAGGCGTGACCGTGAACAGCCTGCACCCGGCCACTTACATGCCCACGAAGATCGTGCTCGACGAGAGGGGCCGCTCGGTGGACACGCTCGAGGCCGGTGTGGAGGCCACCACGCGGCTGGTCACCTCCCCCGAGCTGGAGGACGTGACGGGGCGCTTCTTCGACCGCCAGCGCGAGGCCGAGGCCCATCCCCAGGCCTACGACCACGAGGCCCGGCGACGGCTCTGGGACCTGAGCACGCAGCTGACCGGCTCGGGCTGACGTGGCGCCTCCCAAGGTAGCCGTCGTCGGCTACCCCAACGTGGGCAAGTCGACGCTGGTCAACCGCCTGTCGGGCACCCGCGAGGCGGTGGTGCACGAGACCGCGGGGGTGACCCGCGACCGCAAGGAGATCGCCGCCGACTGGAACGGGCGCGACTTCCTGCTCGTGGACACCGGCGGCGTGGACATGGACGAGGAGACCGACCTGGCCAAGTCCGTCCAGGCCCAGGCCCGGGCGGCGCTGGCCGAGGCCGAGGCGGCGGTGTTCGTGGTCGACGCGGTGGCCGGCCTGCGACCTGGGGACAGCGAGCTGGCCGCCGAGCTGCGGGCGTCGAAGGTGCCGGTGGTGGTGGCCGCCAACAAGGTCGACGACGTGCGCCTGACCCCCGGAGCAGCGGAGTTCTACTCGCTCGGCCTGGGCGACCCGGTGGCCGTGAGCGCGGTGCACGGACTGGGCACGGGGGACCTGCTCGACCGGGTGGTGGGCGCGCTGGCCGACGCGCCAGCGGAGGTGGAGGAGGACCCGGCGGTGCGCCTGGCGGTGATCGGGCGTCCCAACGTGGGCAAGTCCTCGCTAGTCAACAAGCTGCTGGGCGAGGAGCGGGTGGTGGTGGCCGACTTCGCCGGCACCACGCGCGACTCGGTGGACACCCTGATCGACGTGGACGGCCGGCCGGTGGTGCTGGTGGACACCGCCGGGCTGCGCCGGCGTACCAAGGTCGCGGGCACCGTCGACTACTACGCCCAGCTGCGCTCGGAGCGCGCGGCAGAGCGCGCCCAGGTGGCGGTCGTGCTGTGCGACGCCACCGAGGGGGTGACCACCGAGGACTTCAAGATCGCCGAGATGGCGATGAAGAACGACTGCGCGACGGTGATTGCGCTGAACAAGTGGGACGCCACCGACACCGACCTGGAGGACGCCCGCGCCCGCGTGACCAAGCGGCTGCGCCAGCGCCCGCGGCTGATGGCCGTGTCGGCCCAGTCGGGTCGTGGGCTACGGCGGCTGGTGGCCGAGGCCCTGACGATCGCCGACCGCGCCGCCGAGCGCATCTCCACCCCCGAGCTCAACTCCTTCCTGTCCGATCTGCAGGGGACGCGCCAGCCTCCCGCCACCCGCGGCAAGCGCCTGCGGATGTACTACATGGCCCAGTTCGAGGTCTCCCCGCCGCGCTTTGCGGTCCAGATCAACGACCGCTCGCTGATCACCCGCGACTACGCCTACTTTCTCGAGAACCGGCTGCGCGAGCGCTTCGGCCTGGAGGGGGTACCGCTGGTGATCGACTTCCGGGTGAGCGCAGACAAGCGCAAGGGGGGATAGTCGGCCGGGATTCCCGACTCCGGCGGTATCCATTACCCTTCCGCCCTTCATGGCTAACGATCTTCAAGACAACGAGTACCTGTTCACCTCAGAGTCGGTCACCGAGGGCCACCCCGACAAGATGGCCGACCAGATCTCCGACGGCGTCCTCGACGCCGTGCTGGCCGAGGACCCCGAGAGCCGGGTGGCCTGCGAGACCCTGGTGAACACGGGACTCGTGGTGGTCTCTGGTGAGATCAGCACCAAGGCCTACGTGGACATCCCCAAGATCGCGCGCGAGACGATCCGCAAGATCGGCTACGACGACGCCGCCTACGGCTTCGACTGCGACGCCTGCGCCGTGATCACCGCGGTGGACGAGCAGTCCCCCGACATCGCCCAGGGCGTGAACGAGGCCTTCGAGCACCGCACGGACCCCGGCGACGACGACGATCTGGACATCGCCGGCGCCGGCGACCAGGGCATGATGTTCGGCTACGCCACGCGCGAGACGCCCGAGCTGATGCCGCTGCCGATCGCTCTGGCCCACAAGCTCTCCCACCGCCTGGCCGAGATCCGCCGCCAGAAGGTCGTGGACTACCTGCGACCCGACGGCAAGACCCAGGTCACCGTCCGCTACCGCGACGGCGTGCCGGTCAAGGTCGAGAAGGTCCTGATCTCCACCCAGCACGCGGAGGGCGTCGACTCGGCCACCACTATCCGCGACGACCTGTGGGAGCACGTGGTCAAGCCCACGCTGCCCGAGGAGCTCTACGACGAGGGCGAGCTGTTCAGCGCGGCCAACTTCCTGGTCAACCCGACCGGCAAGTTCGTGATCGGGGGTCCCGTGGGCGACTGCGGCCTGACCGGGCGCAAGATCATCGTCGACACCTACGGCGGCTCGGCCCGCCACGGCGGTGGCGCCTTCTCGGGCAAGGACCCGTCGAAGGTCGACCGGTCGGCCGCCTACGCCGCCCGCTGGGTGGCCAAGAACGTGGTGGCCGCCGGCCTGGCCGACCGCTGCGAGGTGCAGGTGGCCTACGCCATCGGCGTCGCGCACCCGGTGTCGGTGACCGCGGAGACGTTCGGCACGGAGAAGATCTCGCGGGTGCGCATCGCCGAGCTGGTGTCCGAGCACTTCGACCTACGCCCGGGCTCGTTCCGCAAGGAGCTCGACCTGCACCGGCCGATCTACCAGAAGACCGCCGCCTACGGCCACTTCGGCCGCGAGGACGAGGACTTCACCTGGGAGAACACGGACAAGGCCGACGCCCTGCGCGAGGCCGCCGGCCTCGCCGAGGGCGCCGCGGTCTGACGCCCTCGACCAGACCGGCATCCCTGCCGGTCTGACGCCCTCGACCAGACCGGCATCCCTGCCGGTCGGTAAACGGCTATTCCGCCTCGTCGTCTGAAGCGCGGCGAGCGCGGAACAGCTTCACCGGCCCTTCCACGCCCTTGAGCTTGCGGTCGCCGGCGAAGGAGTAGCGGTAGTCGTCCTCGCCGGCGGCGTCCTTGACCTCCTCGGTGACCAGGATGCTGTCGGGGCGGGCGCGATCGGTCACGCGGCTGGCCAGGTTCACGGGGCGCCCGAACCAGTCGCCGCCGCGCTGGATCGCCTCGCCCTGGGCCAGACCGATGGTCAGCGCGGGGAAGTCCTCCTCCTCGTCCGCCGCCTCGGCGACCTCGAGCAGCGAGAGCGCGGCCTCGAGCAGCGCCTTGGTGTCGTTGGACTGGAGCATCACCTCGTCGCCGATCATCTTGACCAGCCGCACCGGCGGCTCGGCCACGTCGCGGGCCAGGTCCTCGAGTCGGGCGGCCACGGCGCCAAGCTGGCTGGCGTCCACGCCCTCGCCCATGCGCGTGAAGCCGACCAGGTCGGCGAAGCAGATCGCCACCTCCTGCGCGTCGGGCAACCGGCCTTCCTCCAGCGAGGAGCCCAGCGCCGAGGCCTGGCGCACCAGGGCACGCTGCTGGACCATCAAGCCGTGCTCCAGCGCCGGGCCAAGCAGCGGCAGCAGCTCGCGTGACGCTTCGGCCATTCGCAGCGCCAGGCGCTCCTCGTCGTCGCCCTCCCGCAGGTAGTTGGAGGCGAACGCGCCCGCGATGGTCACCGCCACGGGGTTGAGCCCGCTGCTCATCACGCGGGCGATCTCGATGATCGACTCATCGTCCATGCCGGCCTCGCGCAGCTGCCCCACGCGCCGGGCGGCCTCGATGTCGGCGTCCAGGAACATCGCGTCGTCCGGGTCGGCCACCGCGAGCCCGATCGCGCGCCAGTAGCGCTCGAGCAACTCGGCCTCCACGCCGCTGCACTCGGCTACCTCCGCGAGCGTGTGCCGGTCCTGGTCGCCCACCAGGATCCGCTCCACCGGCACCAGCGCCAGCCGCCCCTCCTCGGAGGCGCCGCGCAGCTCGTCCAGCCCCACGCCGTCGCCCTCGAGCTGCTCGAGCAGGCGCACGCGGGCCTCCTTGGCCTGGTCGTCGAGGCCTTCCAGGAGGCCCTCGGCTTCGAAGTCTGTGGCCATGGACGCGACTAGCCTACGGGCCATGGAGGCCCCGGGCTCGGCCGAGCTGCGCGACGTCTACGAGGGCCAGTACTCCTCCCCGGAGGAGGAGGGCATGCTCTACGGGCGCTGGCGCGCCCTCGGCGCCCAAGGCAAGGCCGCCCACGTCGAGCGCCTCGCCGCGCGGCTGCCGGCTCCCCCGCGGACGGTCATCGAGGTGGGCTGCGGCGACGGCGTGTTGCTCCAGACGCTGGCCGAGCGGGGCGTGGGGGAGATCCACCACGGCTTCGAGATCTCCGACCGGGCGGTGGAGATCGCTCGCGGGCGGCCGGACCTGGCGTCGGTCGAGCGCTTCGACGGGCTGTCGCTGCCGGTCGCCGATGGCGCCTTCGACCTCGGCGTGCTCTCCCACGTGCTCGAGCACGTCCGCGACCCGCTGCCGCTGCTGCGTGAGACCGCGCGCGCGGCCCGCGCCGTGGTGGTGGAGGTGCCGCTGGAGGACAACCGCAGCGCCTCGCGGCCCTCGGCGCGGCGGGCCAGCGAGGCGATCGGGCATCTGCACCGCTTCAGCCGCCCCGACGTGCACGCGCTGTGTGCGGCCGCCGGCCTGGCGCTGGCCGGCGAGCTGGCCGATCCGCTTCCCCTGGCCGTACACGCCTTCTTCGCCGACACGCCGGCCGCGCGCGCCAAGGCGACCGCGAAGGCGGGGCTGCGCTGGTCGCTGTTCACTGCCTCGCCCGCACTGGCCGAGCGTGCCTTCACCGTGCACTACGCCTGCCTGGCGACGCCGGCCTGAGCCGGCTCGGACCGGCGCTCCTTCCGCTTCGCCACCTAGATTCCGGCTTGTGATCGCCAAGGTCGAGCCCCTGACCACGGCCCGCGCGCTACGCGGCCCGTTCGACTACCTGCTCGGGGCCGGCCTGGACGGCGTGGGGGTGGGCTCGATGCTGATGGTGCCCTTCGCCAACCGGCGCATCCTCGGCGTGGTGGTGGGGGTGGCCGAGGAGAGTGAGGTGGCGCCCGAGAAGCTGGCCGAGCCGCTGTCGGCGCTCGAGGCCGACGTTCCGGCCGATTTGGTGAACCTGGGGCTGTGGGTCGCCCGGGAGTACGTGTCCACTCCGGCCCGCGGCCTCGCCCTGGTGCTCCCGCCGGGCACCGGAACGGGCAGCGGCCGGCGCACGGGGCCGCGGCGCTCGCTGCGCGCATCGCTCACCGACTCCGGGCGCGCGGCCCTGGAGGGGGCCGAGCGGCTCGGATCGCGCCAGCAGGCGGCGCTCGCCGCCCTCGCCGAGGCCCCCGCGCGGGTAAGCGATCTGGTCGCGGGCACGGGTTGCGACCACGCCGGGGCGCGCCGGCTCGAGGCGCGTGGGCTGATCGCGCTGGAGTGGGCCGACCAGGCTCCCCAGCGTCCCCGCACCTCGGTGGTGGGGGCGTGTCCGGAGATCGGGGCCCTGACCGGGGAGCAGGCGGCCGCGCTGGAAGAGGTGGTCGGAGCCATGGACGCCCCGGCCCGGAGCGATCGCCGGCTGCTGCTGCACGGTGTGACGGGCAGCGGCAAGACCGAGGTCTACCTGCGCGCCGTGGCCGCGGCGCTGGAGCGCGGCAAGACGGCGATCGTGCTCGTACCCGAGATCGCCCTCACGCCCCAGACGGCTGGGCGCTTCGTCCGCCGCTTCGGGGACACGGTGGCCATCCTCCATTCCCAGCTGACCGCGCGCGAGCGCTACGACGAGTGGGCGCGCCTGCGCTCGGGCGCCGCCAAGGTGTGCGTGGGCCCGCGCTCGGCCGTGTTCGCGCCGCTGTCCGACGTCGGGCTGCTGGTGGTCGACGAGGAGCACGACGGCTCCTACAAGCAGGACGGCGATCCCCGCTACGACGCCCGCCACGTGGCCGAGCGCCGCGCCGCCACCGCCGGAGCCGTGCTCCTGGCCGGCAGCGCCACGCCCCGCCCCGAGAGCGCCGAGCGCTACCGCCGCCTGGAGCTCTCCCAGCGCGTGGACGGCAGTCCGCTGCCGCCCGTGGAGCTGGTGGGAATGGCCGGGGTGAGGGGCGCGCTGCACCCGCGCACGGCCGAGGCGCTGGCCGGCGTGGCCGAGCGGGGGGAGAAGGCGATGGTGCTCCTGAACCGCCGCGGCTGGTCGAACTTCCTCACCTGCGCCGAGTGCGGGCGCGTGTGGGAGTGCCCGGAGTGCGACGTGACGCTGGTCCTCCATCGCGGGGCCGGACGGGTCTCCTGCCACCACTGCGGCCACTCCGAGCGCGTTCCCGACTCCTGCCCTGACTGCCAGTCGGTCACGGTCAAGCGACACGGGATGGGCACCGAGCAGCTCGGGGCCGAGCTGGAGCGGCTGGTGGCGCCGCTGCCGGTGTTCCGCCTGGACGCCGACACCGTCGCCGGCGAGGGCGTGGCCGCCACCCTGGAGCGCTTCGAGGCCTCCGACTCCGGGGTGCTGGTGGGCACCCAGATGGTGGCCAAGGGCCACGACTTCGCCGACGTGACCCTCGGCGTGGTGCTCGACGCGGACGCCACGCTGCGCTTTCCCGACTTTCGCGCCGAGGAGCGCACGTTCGCCCTGGTGGCCCAGCTCGCAGGACGCAGCGGCCGCGGCGGCCGGGAGGGGCGAGTGGTGGTGCAGGCCCTGGATCCCGGCGCGCGGGCGCTGAAGTACGCCGCACACCACGACTCGGTCGGCTTCCTGCGCGGCGAGCTCGGGCGCCGGGCGGCGCTTGGCTACCCGCCCCACGGGCACCTGGTCCGGGTCGTGTGCTCGTCTCCGGAGCCCGGGCCCGAGCACGATGCCGCGCAGGCCCTGGCCGATCGCCTGCATCCGCCGGGCTCCAGCGTGCTGGGGCCTGTCGCGCTGTTTCGGCGTCAGGGCAAGGACCGGGCCCAGCTGGTGGTCCGCGGGCCCGAGCGCGAGTCGGGGATCGCGGCGGTCCGCGAGGCGGTGGAGGCGATGGCACCCCAGCTGGCCAAGCAGGGCGTGGCCGTGGCCGTGGACGTAGATCCCCAGTAGTTCCGGATGGGCACGATGCCCCATCCGGCCGCGGTATCAGTCAGGCAACCACGCCGGCAAGCCAGGCCCGGACGGCCTCGGCGACCGCCGCCAGGTCCTTCTTGAGCCCGTGATCGCCGGCCACTCTGACCACGGTCCGGCGTGGGCCGGGCGCGGGCACCCCGAAGCGGTCGCGCGCGCCCTGCACGACCAGGGTGGGGACGGCCACCTCGTCGAGCTCGGTCTGGCGGCTCGGCGCCGGAGCCTTGGCCGCCTTGCGTGCGGGCGGCTGGAGCGGGAAGGCGAGGCAGAGCACGCCCACGGCCCCGGTGGCAGCGGCGGTGCGACACGCCACCCGGGCGCCCGAGGATCGGCCACCGGCTACGAGCGGGAGCCCGCGGAGCTCGCCGGCGAGCAGCTGCTCGGCCACCGCCCTCCAGGCGGCGTCGAGCTGGTGCGCGGGAGCGGGGGAGCGGCGCCCGGCCACGCGGTAGGGCTGCTCGACCAGGGCGACCGCGAAGCCCTCGGAAGCGGCCACGTCCGCCACCGCGGTCAGGTCGGGCGCCGCGACCCCGCCGCCGGCCCCGTGCCCGAGCATCAGGGTGCCGCGTGCACGTGCGGCGGGGCGGATGTGGACCCGGGCCGGGCCGTGGGGGGTGGCGAGGGTCTGGGAGGCTCTAAGCAGGCAGTCGGTCACCCGCGCCCCCGGGCGGCCGTGCGACCAGTCCCTCGTCCTGGGCCCAGTCGATCACGCGGGCGAAGGTGTCCTCGACGGAGGTGTACCGCAGGCCGAGCTCGCGGCAGGCGAGCGTGCCGTCGTAGCGATGGCCGTGCAGGATCGTGCGCACCCGGGCCCGGCACAGCGACGGCGTGCGCCCGCGCACCTTGTACGCGCTCTCCACCACCGCGGCGGCGCTGCGAGCCACCGGCGCGGGCAGGATCCGCACCCGCTCGCGGACCCCGGACAGGCCGGAGACGATGTCCAGCGCCTCCTGCGAGGTGATCGTGGCCCCGTTGAGCAGGTAGCGCCGACCGGGCCGCCCGCGCTCGGCGGCGAGCAGGTGCCCGCGAACGCAGTCGGCGATGTCGACCAGGCTCAGGTGGGTGTCCACGAACACCGGCAGCTTGCCGTTGAGGTAGTCGATGGCGATCTTGCCGTTGCCCGACGAGCGCCCGGGTCCCTGCACCGACGACGGGTTCACGGCCACGACCTCGATCCCGAGCTCCTCGGCCGCCGCGAACACGGCCCGCTCGCCCTCGTGCTTGGAGCGGTCGTATACCGACAGGTAGGAGCCGCGGTGGGGCGAGTCCTCGCGCCCGACGGTGCCCTCGGCCTCGCCCACCGATGCGGCCGACGAGGTGTAGACCAGCCGGGGCACGCCCACGTGGGCGGCCGCGCGCACCGCCGCGGCGGCGCCCTCGACGTTCACCCGCAGCATCGCCTCCGGATCCTCGGGGCAATGTGAGTTGATTCCCGCCACGTGGAAGGCCAGGTCGCAGCCCCCCATCCCGGTCGCCAGCACGTCCTCCTCCAGCACGTGGCCGCGCACCACCCGAGCGCCCCGCGCGCTCACCTTCCGCGCCGCCGCGTCCGAGCGGGCCAGCGCCCACACCTCGTCGCCGCGCTCGCGCAGCGAGTCGATCAGCGCGCCGCCGATGAACCCACTGCCGCCGGTGACGAAGACGCGCCCCATGTCAGACGGTCTGGCGCTGGCGCTGGCGCCGGCGCTCGGGCGCGGGCTGGAGGTCGGCTCCGCACGCGGTCAAAAAGAGCCGGATGCGCTCCATCACCTCATCGCGAGCCTGGGCCTCGGTGGGCGCGATCGGCTCGCCGAAGCGGATCTCGATCCGGTGGCGGGGCCCCGGCCGGCCGCGCTTGAAGACCATCCAGTGGTGGCCACGCGGCATCGCGACGCCGGTGCCGTCGACGTAGATCGGCACGATCGGCAGCCCGTGCTGGGCCGCCAGCACGGCCGCACCCGAGCGCAACCGCGAAGCCGACCCGTCGTGCGAGCGGGTGCCCTCGGCGAACATGAGCAGGCTGTGGCCGCCGGCGAACAGGCGATCGATGTGGGCCGTCGCCTCGGGGCCCAGGCCGCCGCCCGAGCGGTCCATGGGCACCGTGCCGAAGGCCAGGGAGGTCGACACCGCGTTGCGCCGGCTGGTGAAGAAGTAGTCCACGGCAGCGGCCACTGCCGTGCGCCTGCGCCAGTGCCCGGGCAGCGCCCGCAGGATCGCCGGGGTGTCCATGTGCGAGTGGTGATTGGCCACGAACAGCACCGGCCCGGGGAGGGTCTCGAGGTGATCGCGACCCACGACCCTCCGCCGCGTGTAGAGGTCCATGAGCGGCCCGAGCACGCCGCAGATCAGGGCCTCGCGCAGCCGGGCGGCCGGAACCGACCGGGTCCAGGGGAGGTCTAGGTCGGCGGGGTCGGCCACAACCCTTCACTACCCGGCCGGGCCCCGGCGGTTTCGCGGAGACCAACTCCGCTTACGTCTAGACGATCTTGCCGGGGTTCAGGTTCCCGTGAGGGTCGGTGCCCGCGAAGAGGGCCGTCAGCATCCGCACACCCGGCGCGGATATGTCCTGCTCCAGCCACCGCGCGTGCTCGGTCCCGACCGCGTGGTGATGCGACAGGGTGGCGCCGCAGTCCATGAACGCCTGCTGGATCGCCGACTTGACCACGCCGTACTCCTCTAGCTCGTCGCGGTCGCCCGACGGCACGATCGCGAACGTGAAGTAGAGGCAGGCGCCGGCGTGGTAGGAGTGCGACAGGTGGCACATCAGGTAGCCCGGCACGCCGAGTTGCGCGAAGGCGCCGCGTGCGGCGGCGGTCACCCCGGCGTGGACGCGCGACAGCTCGCTCCACGGCGCCGAGGTCTCGGATACGTCGGCCAGCGCGCCGCGGTCGAGCAGGAAGTCGCGGATGTAGGGGGTGTCGAACTTCTTCTGGTCGTAGAGCTCGCCGGGGCTGCTGCCGATCCCCAGGCCGCCGTGGCTCTTGACGATCCGCTCCGCCAGCTTCTTGTTCGTCGCGACGCTCGCCTCGTCGCCCTCGTAGCCGACGAATGACAGGCACATCGAGTCGAGGTCGAACTTGCGCCGGCGGTGCAGGTAGGACTTCAGCGCGCCTGACTTCAGTCGGTCGGTCAGCGACGGATGCTTGCCCGTGGCGAAGGAGAACTGGGTCTCGGGGGCGTCGGAGACGCGGGTCACCGACGGCGCGGCCTCGCTGGCGGCGATGTCGCGCATGGCGGCCAGTCCCTCGCCCCAGGTGGGAAACAGGTACCCCAGGATCGTCCGCTTCGCCGGGATCCGGCTGACGTGCACGGTGGCCTCGGTGATGATGCCCAGCCGTCCTTCGCTGCCCAGCACCATCTCACGCACGCTGGGCCCGGTCGACGTGCTGGGCACCGGGCGCACCGCCAGGACGCCGGTCGGCGTGACCACCCGCAGGCCGCGCGTCAGGTCGGCGATGTCGCCGTAGCGGTCGGACTGCATGCCCGAGGAGCGTGTGGCGATCCAGCCGCCCAGCGTGGAGTGGGTGAACGAGTCGGGGAAGTGGCCGAAGGTGTAGCCACGCGCGTTGAGCTGGCGCTCCAGCTCGGGCCCGAACACCCCGGCCTGCACCCGCGCCAGGCGGGAGGTGCGGTCGACCTCGAGGACCCGGTCGAGCCGCGCGAGGTCGACCGAGATCACCGGGCGCGTTTCCGTGGCGGGGGGCTCGATGCTGCCCGAGATGCTCGACCCGCCCCCGAAGGGGATGACAACCGCGTCGGCTTCGAGCGCGGCGCGCACGATCGCCTCCACCTCGGCCTCGGCGCTGGGGCGCGCGACGACGTCGGGAAGGCGGGGAAAGTCGCCGCGGCGCTGGCGCACCAGGTCGCGCAGGCTCTTGCCGCGGGCGTGGACGACGCGGTCCAGGGCATCCGTGGACACCCGCTCGGCCCCTACGGCGGCCTCCAGCGCGTCGCGCAGTGCGGAGGGCAGCACGGGCTCGGCCAGGTCCAGCTCGGCGAGCGGCACGGGAGCTGCGGTGCCCGGCGTGGTCACGTCCAGCCCGAGCCTGTCCGCGATGAAGGGAGCCAGGTCGGGCCTGTCCTCGTGGGAGAAGGAGGTCTCCTCGTGTCCCCAGCCCCACCACTTCATCGCCGCCATGTCTCTCCTCTGTCTCGCCGTCGCCGGGCGCCCGACCATAGTGGGGCTCGCGCGGGGAGGGGAGTGATACGCGGCCGTGCCGGGTAACGAGTGGCTTGTGAGTGATGTCTCGCTGACGGTGGGTCTCGGGTTGGTCTGCGCGCTGCTGTCGGCCCTGGGCACGAACCTGAGCTTCTTGTTCAAACACCGCGGCGCCGTGGCGGCGCCCGACGTGGACATGCACCGGCCGCTGCACAGCGCGGCCGACCTGTTTCGGTCCAAGTGGTTCAGCATCGGGTGGGGGGTCGCGGGAATCGCCTTCGCCCTCCACGTGGCCGCCCTCAGCCTCACCCCGATCTCCATCGGCCAGGCCGTTCTGGCCGGCGGCCTGGTCTTCCTCGCCGTGCTGGCCGAGCGCTTCTTCGGCTTCACCCTGGGCCGGCGCCAGTGGACCGGGATCGCCCTGGTGGCGGGCTCGCTCGCGCTGCTCACGATCACGGGAGGCGGGGGTGGGGGAGGCGCGCGGTCGGGCTACAGCTACGGACAGCTCATCGCCTTCGAGGCCGTGGCCGTCGTCCTCAGCCTGCTGCTCGTCTGCTCCTACCGGGTCGAGCGCCTGCGGGGTCAGCGCGGGGTACTGCTCGGGATCGCCGCCGGCCTGGGCTTCGGCATCTCCGACGTGGCGGTGAAGGCCCTCTCGGGTGACGTCTCGGGCGGCCCCGCGGGTCTGCTCAGCCCCTGGACCGCGCTGATCGTGCTCGCGGCGGTCGGCTCCTTCTTCGCCTCCGCCCGCAGCCTCCAGATCGGCGACGGCGTGGCCGTGATCGCGGTCACCTCCGTGGCCGCGAACCTGTCGGCCATCGTCGCGGGCCTGGTGGTGTTCGGGGACCGCCTGGGCGCCGATCCCCTCCAGGTCGGCGTGCGCCTCGCCGCCTTCGCGCTGATCCTGGTCGGCGCTGCGCTCATCCCCGCTCCCGTCAGGGCGGGCGAGGCGCTCCGAGAGCCCGAGGAGGAGCCGGCGGACGAGCGCGCGCCGACCGCGGCCAGGCTGGCCTGAGCCACCGATCCGGCGCACGTACAATCGAGTCATGGCCGACGAGCCCGTCGAGGTGGCGGAGAAGCCCGAGGAGGACGCCGAACAGCCGCGCCTCGACCCCGAGGTCGAGGCCCGTCGGGCTGCCGCCATGTCGTTCATCCGTCGCCTGGGCGACCCGGTGCTCAAGAGCCGCGCCACCCAGGTGGACCGCTTCGACGACGCCCTGCGCAGCCAGGTCGCGCGGATGGCCGGGCTCATGAACGACGCGCTCGGCATCGGCCTGGCCGCCCCCCAGCTCGGAATCTCCCAGCGACTGCTGGTCTATCGCGTCGGGCCCGATGCGCCGGTGATCGCCCTGGCCAACCCGGAGATCGAGTGGCACAGCGACGAGGAGGACGTGCTCGAGGAGGGCTGCCTGTCGCTCCCGGGAGTCCAGATGGACATCGAGCGTCCGCTGCACGTCCGCGTGCGCGCCCGCGACGAGCGCGGCGAGGGGCGCACCGTCGAGGCCTCCGGCCTCGAGGCGCGGGTGATCCAGCACGAGCTGGACCACCTCGACGGCGTCCTCATCCTCGACCGCGGCAGCCGCGAGCAGCGCAAGCAGGCCATGCGCGAGATCCGCGAGGCCGAGGAGCGGCGCGAGGACGCGGCCTGAGGCTAGCTCGTCGGCTTAGGCGCCGCCACTAGCGCGCGGCGGCCTCGATCTCCTGCAGCTTCTCGTAGGCGGGCAGGGTCAGGAACTCCACGAACTCGTCGGCCAGCGCCACCTGCTCGAAGATCTCGCGCGACTCGCGCGGGCGGCCCTCGCGCTCGAACCAGTCGTCGTCGCCGATCTCCGCGCGGATCTTCTCCAGCTCGTCCGTGGCGATGTCGCGCACCAGCTCAGGGGTGACGGGGCGGCCGTCGGCCAGCTGCACCCCGTGGTGGACCCACTGCCAGACCTGCGAGCGCGAGATCTCGGCCGTGGCCGCGTCCTCCATCAGGCCGTAGATGGCCGCGGCGCCGTTGCCCCGCAGCCACGAGGAGATGTACTGGATACCCACGTTCACGTTGGAGCGCAGGCCGGCCTCGGTTATCTCACCCGGGGTGTCGCCGATCGCCAGCAGGTCCTTCGCCGACACCGACACGTCGTCGCGCTGCTTGTCGATCTGGTTGGGGCGGTCGCCCAGCACCGCGTCGAAGGCCTCCAGCGCCGTCTCCACCGAGTCCGGGTGGGCCACCCAGGTCCCGTCGAAGCCGGCCTCGGCCTCGCGCTTCTTGTCGGCGGCGATCGCCTCGCGGGCCTTTGCGGCCGCCTCCTCGTCAGTGCGCGAGGGGATCTGCGCGGCCATGCCTCCCATCGCGTGCGCCCCGCGGCGGTGGCAGGTGCGCACCAGCAGCTCGGTGTAAGCGTGCATGAAGGGCACCGTCATCGTCACCTGGACGCGGTCGGGCAGCACCATGTCGTCGCGGCCCCGGAAGCGCTTGATGGCGGAGAAGATGTAGTCCCAGCGCCCGGCGTTCAGCCCGGCCGAGTGCTCACGCAGCTCGTAGAGGATCTCCTCCATCTGGAAGGCCGCGGGCAGCGTCTCGATCAGCACGGTTGCGCGGACGCTGCCGCGCTCCACGCCCAGGTGGTCCTCGGCCAGGTCGAACGCGCGGTTCCACATCCGCGCCTCGCGATGGTGCTCCATCTTGGGCAGGTAGAGGAACACGCCCGAGCCGCGGTCCAGCAGCTCCGCGACGTTGTGGATGAAGTAGAGGGCGAAGTCGAACAGGCCTCCGGCCACGGGCGTGCCGTCCACCTCCACGTGGCGCTCGTTCAGGTGCCAGCCGCGCGGGCGGATCAGCAGCGTGGCCGGGTCGTCGACCAGCTCGTACTCGCGTCCGTCGTCCTGGGTGAAGTCGATCTGGCGGCGGATCGCGTCGTACAGGTTGGCCTGACCGTCGACCATGTTCTGCCACGTCGGTGAGTTCGCGTCCTCGAAGTCGGCCATGAACCCCTTGGCGCCGGAGTTGAGCGCATTGACCACCATCTTCCGGCTGGTCGGGCCCGTGATCTCCACGCGCCGGTCGGTGAGCGCGGGGGCGGGAGGGGAGACCTGCCAGTCGCCCTCGCGCACGTCGGCGGTGTCGGGGTCGAAGTCCAGCGAACCGCCCCCGTCGAGCTCGGCCTGGCGCTCCACCCGGCGCTCGAGCAGCTCCCGGCGGGTGGGCTCCAGCTCTCGATGCAGCAGCGCCACCAGCTCCAGCGCGTCGCGGGTCAGGAAGTCCTCTGAGCGGCCCTCCACGGGCCCCTTGATCGCCACTCCGTCCTCTGCCATCAGCCTGCTCCTCTCAGCGAGCGGGCCAGCAGCTCGACCGGGTGGATCACCGGGAGCTCCTTGCCCAACCCGCGGGTGTGTGCGGTTATCTGCAGCGCGCAGCCGGGGTTGGCCGCCACCACGGCCTCGGCGCCCGTGTCCAAGAGGTTCTGGGCCTTCATGCGCCCCAGCTCGGCCGCCGCGTCGGGCTTGACCACGTTGTAGATCCCGGCCGAGCCGCAGCAGATCTCCCAGTCGGCCGGCTCCATGATCTCCACGCCGGGTATGCCGCGCAGCAGCTCGCGCGGGGGCTGGCGCACGCCCTGTGCGTGGGCCAGGTGGCAGGCGTCGTGATAGGCCACCTTCATCTCCACCGGGTGGCGCCGCGCGCGCGGCTCGCCCTCGGCCAGGATCTCGGTCACGTCGCAGACCTTGTCGGCGAAGGCCTGGGCGCGCTCGGCCCAGTCGGGATCGTCGCGCATCACGTGGCCGTAGTCCTTCATGGCCGAGCCGCAGCCGGCGGCGTTGGCCACGATTCGCTCGTAGCCCTCCAGCGCCGCGATCGTCGTCTTCGCGTTGTCGCTTGCGTCGGTGCCGGCGCCCGAGTGCAGCTGCAGGGCGCCGCAGCAGCGCGGGTCGTGGGGGGCGGCCACGTCCCAGCCCTCGGCGGCGAGCACCGCGGCGGTGTCGGCGTTCACGCCCGAGAACATCACCCGCTGCACGCAGCCGCGCAGCACGGCCACGGTTCCGCGCGACTCGCCGACGGCGGGCACGTGCTCGGGCAGGTGCTTTCGCACCGGCGGATCGGGCGCCAGCTTGGCCACCTCCGACAGGCGTCCCAGCGGCAGTCGCGCGGTCAGCCGGTCCAGGCGCGTGGCGTGGCCGAAGCGCATCAGCGGCATCAGCCACCTCAGCCGTTCGGGGTGGGGCGCGAGCGCGAACACCACCCGGCGCGTCCACTTGTCTGCGCCCGTTCGCTCCCACTTGCGCTCCACCTGGGCGCGCGTGTCCTCGATCAGCTTGTCGTACTGCACTCCCGACGGGCAGGCGGTCACGCAGGCCATGCAGCCCAGGCAGTTGTCGAAGTGGTTGACCATCGGGGCCGACAGCTCGGTGTCCTCCTCGTGGCCGGCGCGCATGAGCACGATCCGCCCGCGCGGAGAGTCGGCCTCCTCGCCCCAGAGCTGGTAGGTCGGACATGTGGGCAGGCAGAAGCCGCAGTGCACGCAGTCGTCGATCAGCGTCGTCTCGGGCGGCTTGTCGTCGTCCCAGATGCCGATCTGGATTGGATTCGAAGGATCTGGCATCCCTGCCAGATCCTTCCCGGGGCCGGCCTCCATCAGATGCCTCCCGCGAGGATGCCCGGCGCGCACGTTCTGGTGGGGTCGAATCGCTCGCGCACGCGCTCCATCAGAGCGGTGCTGCCCGGATCGAGCGGTCCCCACGCATCGAGGTCGTCGCGGACCGCAGCGGGCGCGTCGAGCACGACACAGGGCGACGGCGCGAGCAGGGTGCGCAGGGCCTCGAGAAGGCCGGGCTCGGGCAGGGTCACCCAGGAGAGGCCGAGCGCAGCTCGGCCGACCACCCGTGCGCCGTGCTCCTGCGCGAACGCGAGCAGGGCACCGGTCTGGTCCTGGACGCCGGACACGCGCACCACGATGCCGTCGGTCGAGCGCTGTGCGGCGCGCTGGGCGTCCCATAGAGGGGTGTCGTCGGCTTCGACTTCTGTCTCGAGCCCACGTTGTTCGAGCAACTCGGCCACCTCGGCTGCGGGGTCAGAGGCGGTGACGCCACCGAAGCGCCCAAGCACTGTGCCGCGGCCATCCTCCCATCGCACGTCGAGGCTCTGCAGCTCGAGCTGGGCGTGGCTGAGGGCGGAGGCGGCATCGGCCAGTGAGAGCGGGTCGTCGGAGTGGCCCACGGCGGTCGCGGTGGCCGGCGCCAGCGGATGCAGCCTCACGGCCACTCGCACGATCGTCCCGAGGCTGCCATAGGAGCCGGCGAACAGCTTCGCGAGGTCGTACCCGGCCACGTTCTTGATCACCTTGCCGCCCGACTTCGACACCGTGCCGTCGGACAGCACGACGGTCATGCCCAGGACGAGATCGCGAACCGACCCGTAGCGGTGGCGCAGGGGGCCACTGTCGGCGGTGGCGATGGCGCCGCCCACCGTGGCGGCAGCCGACTCGCCCCACGGCGGGTCGAGGGCCAGCATCTGGTCGGCGGCGCCAACCCTGTCGGCCAGCGCGGCCAGCGGCACGCCGGCATCGAGCACCGCCGTCAGGTCACCCTCGTTGTGCTCGACGATCTGGTCCAGCGCGAGGGTCGAGAGCTCGAGGTCGGGCTCCGGGGCCGGTGCGCCCCAGCCCCATTTGGTTTGGCCGCCCGAGAAGCGGACCGACTGGCCACCCCGCGAGGCCTCCTTGATTGCGGCGGCGAGCTCCTCCACGGAGGCCGGGCAGACGCTCACATGCGCTCCGCGAGGCCGGCGGCCTCGAGCGGATGCTGCCGGTACGGGCCCGGCACCTCACCGCATAGCCGCGGCGTGGGCATCAGCTTGCCGGGGTTGGCCAGGCCGTCTGGGTCGAAGGCGCAGCGCAGCCGCTGGAACGTAGCCAGGTCGTCCTCCTCGAACATCGAAGGCATGTAGCGCTTCTTGTCCACGCCCACGCCGTGCTCGCCGGTGATCGAGCCGCCCTCGTCCACGCACGCCTTGACGATCTTGCCAGCCAGCTCCTCGGCCCGCTCGGGCTCGCCCTCCACGGCGCCGTCGTAACACACCAGCGGGTGCAGGTTGCCGTCACCGGCGTGGAAGACGTTGGCCACCTTGAGGTCGTACTCGCCGGCCAGCTCCTCGATCTTTCGCAGCACGCCGGCCATCCGCGTGCGCGGTATGACCGAGTCCTGCACGTAGTAGTTGGGGGCGATCCGGCCCATCGCGGCAAACGCCGCCTTGCGGGTCTTCCAGATGAGCGCCCGCTCCGCGTCGTCCTGGGCCACGCGCACGTCCCAGGCGCCGCCGTCCTCGCACAGCGCCACGATCTTGTCGAAGCGTGCCTCGCACTCGTGTTCGGAGCCGTCGAGCTCGACAACCAGTGCGGCGCCTGCGTCTTGGGGGTAGCCCGCGTTCGTGGCGCCCTCGGCGGCGCGTATCGAGAGGTTGTCCATCATCTCGATGGCGGCCGGCACGATGCCCTCGGACACGATCTCGGACACCACCTCGCCGGCCTCGGAGGTGGAGTCGAAGAAGGCGACGAGCGTGCGTACGGCGAACGGCGTCGGCACGACGCGCAGCGTGACCTTGGTGCACACGCCAAGCGTTCCCTCGGACCCGACGAAGGCGCCGACGAGGTCGTATCCGGGCAGGTCGAGGCCCTTGCCGCCGAGCTGCACGACCTCGCCGTCGGCCAGGACCACCTCGAGGCCGGTCACGTAGTTGGTGGTGAACCCGTACTTGAAGCAGTGCGCGCCGCCGGAGTTCTCGGCCACGTTGCCCCCGATCGAGCAGACGATCTGGCTGGACGGGTCGGGCGGGTAGAAGTG